>NZ_JBOFBG010000064.1:0-24473 GCF_051594305.1 Paenibacillus sp. IHBB 3054
TGAATCAGCAATCGCCTTCTGTAATTGCAATGCATTCCGGACACGCTCAGACGAGTCACGGGCCGCATCCCAACTTACCTCCCAGGTGCGCTCCAGCTCCTCGCGAGACAACCGCCAAACCGGTTCCTCCGGCGGCACTGCTGCACCGAACCCTAATGCCGCCGCGGAATCCCAGACGGTATGCATATCCGCGGCAGCACGTCCGAGTGAGTGCATCTTATGTTCACCGATCATGCCAGCAGGCACCATAGCGCCCGGACAGCACGTCATGACGGTCATGTACCTTCCGCACGGCAGGATGTGCATGCAGCGCCCATCCAACGTCAGCGGCTCAGGACAGGGTCCACCCGACTGATAAAAAAGAAGTTGCAGCTGCAGCGCATTTTCAATCTTGCCGCGAAACTCCGGATCATGCATCTTAAACCGCTCGGGGTGATAGCTTTTGACGAACAGCCACCCCTTATTCGTCTCGACAATCCACTTCTCGTTCAATAGCCCACGCCTAACACGCCCGGCGGACAGCATCTCAGCCGAAAAATGCTTTTTCAGCCAGTCCGCGATTTCGTTAACTAATTGGTCCTCAGTCGTCAACGGCATTTGAATCCGACCTTTCCAAATCCCTCCGCACCCGAACAGCGAAACTGCGCAGAGAGTGTAGTAGAGTTATGAAACTATAATGAAACAATGTTAAAAAGAGGCAGTTCTCCCCTTTCCGGGGGATACGCCTCTGAATGGTCAGGTCACGGCCATGCTTCGGCCTTGTTATATGCTTCATAATTAAGAATATTATGGGGCTTGGGAATAGTCAAACTAAATAAGGCAGAACATTGTATTGAGCCTTCCTTCTATTATATAAACCCCTGAGATAACAAAATCTTCTGTACTTCGACGACTTTGATTAGCAATAAAAGTGCAGAAAAAATAGCAGCAATCACCCGGCTAACCCGAGAAGTGATTGCTGCTAACGCAATGAGTGGTATATTATTAATCTTTGTCCAAAGCGTAGTCAGATAGCTCCTTTTCTTATTCTCAGTACTAATTATTCTTGTACAATTCGAAACCTGCTGATCATTTCGCTCACTTGTTGGCTTGATTGTTTCAATTGTTCAGCTGCACCATGCAGATGGGAATACGCTTGACTCTGATCGTTAGAAGCCGAACTTATCTCTTCTGTGGCAGACGCTGCATCTCGAGCTACATCGGATATCTTGATAATGGATGAGACCACCTGTTCCCTGTTAACATTCATCTGCCCTATATCCCCATCCATCTCTTGAATCGAGCCGATGATTTCCTTTAGCATATCCGTAATCGATTCAAATACCGTTCCCGACTCCTGAACAATAAGAGATTGTTCGGAGATAACCACCTCTGTCTGATTCATGACCTGCAACGTTTGAGAAACTTCTTCCTTGAGGCGTGCAATAGTTGTGTTAATTCTCCCTGTTGAGTCATAAGTCATGGTCGACAGCTTGCGAATCTCTGTAGCGACGACTGCAAATCCTTTTCCGGAATCGCCGGCACGCGCCGCTTCTATGCTCGCATTTAATGCGAGGAGCTTCGTTTGCTCGGATACTTCATTAATCGTTTGTACGATTGTGGAAATCGTAAGCATCTGTCCTGCCAGGCCTTCAATATGTTGTACGACCAGTTGGTTTGCTTCTGTCGTTTGGAGATTGTGATCCTGCAATTTCTTTACTTTATCCATGCCGCCTCTTAAGACGATTTCCGCCTCCGAAGACAAGCTGGTCATTTTTTTGTTCCTTACATTTACCTTTTCAATCGTGTCCGATAGCGCCATCGCTTCACGGCTCGTTGTCTCTGCCAAGGACGCCTGCTCGGAAGCACCAAATGCAATTTCATTAATGCCCAATGTCATTTCCTCGCCGGTTGCCGTTGTTTGTTCCGCAATAGAGGTAAGTTCATGAGCGGAAGTATTTACATCGCCAATCGATTGGCTTACTATCGAAATGAGTTCTTTCATACGAGATGCCATTATATTAAAATCAGCGGTTAATTCCCCAAGCTCATCCTGGGAGAAGGTACGTATATCGACGGCCAGATTGCCCTCCGCCATCTCTCGGACACGTCCGCGCAAATAACGGATCGGATGATGGATGGATCGGATGATCAAATAACCAAGCAACGATAAAGCAATCAAGCCTGCCAATGTTAAGAGGATACTGATCAATCGCAGGAAGCTGTATTGTTTTTGTGTGCTGTTTAACATGATTTGATTATCATCGTAGTACAGATCGCCTATGTGATCCAACGTGTCTTCCATCTGGTCAAACTTTTCGTTGCCCTCCTGATAAGAAAGAAGATTCGCCCTTTCACGGACAGTTGAATCCTTTGACGATAATCCCTCAATCACTTTCTTGGAGACCGATTCATACGCTACAACCGCTGCTTCGTAGTCTTGAATCAACTTTTCCTCATTATCAAAAATAGTTCCGATTGACTTATACTTATTAAGTTTCTTCTTTGCCGACTCCTTCTGTTTTTCATAATCCTCCAGTTGCTCTAAAAATTGTTCCGACCCTGGTTCATAACTGTACAGCGATCGTTCTGCCAACAGCATCTGATATAGGTCGACGTCCGCTGTACGAATGATATCGATGACTTCCGCCCTGACACTGAGGCTTTCCTCAAGCGAGGATTGTACCCGCTTCAAATTGTAAATCCCAGCACCTCCGATCACAAGGCTGGTGATTACAGTAACGACGACCGTTAGAATTACTTTGTTCCTGATCGTCATCATGAACTTCTTCCCTCTCATTATGCCTCACTCCCATCTAGTCTCTCTCGAGGTAACATGAAGTACTATTCGTCATCGTTTCCATAAATTGTGAAATTGATAGAAACCAAGAATCACGCACATGGTAGGTTTGTTGCTTTTGGATCTCCTTGAACGAGTAAGTTTACCAAATAAAGCGATGATTAAAATAACAGCAACGGGAGCGGCCCATGCTAATTTTTCTATAAATAATTTCAATAAATTTTATCCTTCTCATTTTTTAATACGTTGATTTTCAATATGTGATAATCTTATAATCTGGGAATAGTATAAGCAATAAACAGAAGTAGGGAAGTTGTTGTATTTAAAGAAGAAGGTGATTTTTAATGAGTATATATAAAGAGAAGAAACAAAAAACAAAATATCTTATTCAAAAATCATTTCTCCAAGTTTTAGAAAAAAAGAAATTTGAATCGACTACGATAGGGGACATTACGAAAATAGCACAAATCAATCGCGGGACATTTTATTTGCATTATTTAGATAAATTCGATTTACTGGATCAAATGGAAGAGCAGTTATTTTCAGATATAGGAAATCATATTGATGAATTACAATCTCGCTATTTGCCTACTCGTACGTTCGATATAGAACAAAAACAATTAGCTGATTTATTGTTCAGTTTTATCGAAATCAATGTGCCAATTTTAAAGATATTTTTAAGCGATCATGGTAGAGCGGGTTTTCACATTCGATTTAAGGATACCTTTTCAGAAAAGGTACGTTTTAATTTAGAACAGCATGAAAGCTTCTATGCAAATTTAAAGGTCCCAATGGAATACTTTTTATCCTTTATAACCTCTGCTTTTTTAGGATTAATTGAACAATGGATTCGAAATGGTTTAGATAAAACCCCTAAAGAAATGACAGAGTTGTATATTGAGATTATTTTCTTTATTCAAAGGAAATAACGAGGATCTCTGTTATTTTCTGAAATCGCTTCGCACCCTTTCGACAAGAGCCACTCCTCCATAACGGCAAACGCCTGCCCCGCATCCTGTTCATAGAAGACGACAACCTCTTGCTGGTAGGCATAATTCAATCGTACTGGTCCCAGTTCTGCCAAGCGCGGAGCATGGTATCCTGTACCGCGTCTTCCGCTTCTAAAATGGACCCCATCATCCAATAACAATAACCGATTAGTTCAGAACGCAACTCCTTGAGCATGTCAAACTCTCCAGATGACTTACTACTTCTCCTGCTCTTTTATCACCTGCTCAATCCCAAGCAGAATCAGCTTCAGACCGAACTCAAACGCCCCGTCGGTCCCCATTAGCTCGAATAGCCCGTTCGTAAACATCCTCCGGAACAGTCCCGCATCCGTCTCGCTCATGGAATCCAGAAGCCGAATTATCTCCTCACCCGGAGCTGCTCCCGGGTCCTCCTTAAGGATAGCGGAGACATTGCGCTCATGCTGATAATCGTCTAGGACGAAGTAGTAGACATAGTTCACAAGCGTAGTGACCACTTGCATTTTCTGCGCTTGCGTAAGCGGCGTCGACTCCACGCAGAGCAGCATACGGTTGGTGAACCGGATGATGTCCGGTTCGTGGGGCAGCGTCATCATCATGAGCTGCGTAGAGCAGGGATATCGGCTGAGCACGCTCCGTACCGTTACCGCAAGCCCTGTCAGTTGCTCCTTCCAATCCCCCTCGGAGTGGAACTCCTCCAGAATCACCTTCGATACCTGATTGGCCAGGCGCTGGTAAAGATCCTGTTTGCTCTTGAAGTACCAGTACAGGGAGGGAGCCTGAATCCCCAGCCTGTCGGCCAATCGTCTCATGCTGAATTTCTCGATGTCCTCCTCTCCAAGAAGCTCCCATGAGGCTTCCAGAATCCTGTCCTCCGAAATTTGAGGCTGCTGCTTTTTCATCGTTATCCGCCCTTTATCTAACAGTGTAAGTTTATGCTTTACAGGTTTATAGGTTCATGATATCATCTAACACTGTAAGGTTCAATCTAACACCGTTAGATTGGATAAAATAAAGAAAGTGGTGATCCAAAATGGATGCAGAAAACCTTTATTACTTTGAAAAAGCACCGGTCGCAAAGGCCGTAGCTCACTTCGCTATACCGATGATGCTAGGCACATCAATGAATGTCATATACTCCATCTTGAATGCCTATTTCCTTGGTACACTCCATAATACTGCTATGTTAACCGCACTCGCGCTAACCTTGCCGCTTTTCGCAGTCATTATGGCGCTGGGCACCTTGATTGGCATGGGCAGCGGTACCTACATCTCCCGTATGCTAGGAGAGAAAAAGTATGATGACGTAAAGCATGTGTCTTCATTCGCTTTTTACAGCAGCTTAGTTCTCGGTCTTCTCGTGATGGCCGCGGGTCTCCCGTTGATCGATCCCATCGTTCATGGCCTGGGGGCAACGCCTGACTCCTTCGGATTCACGAAGGACTATGTCACGGTTATGCTTATCGGTTCACCGTTCGTCGTGTTATTTTTCACGCTGGAGAACATCGTGCGCTCGGAGGGTGCAGCCATCACGTCAATGATCGGTATGATTCTAAGTGTTGTTGTAAATATCATTCTCGATGCGCTCGTCATCTTTGTGTTCCACTGGGACGTGATCGGCGTTGCGTCAGCTACGGTCATTTCTAATTTGGTTGCGAGTGTATACTACGCCTTCCATATGGGATTTAAAAGCCAATTTTTAACTGTCTCCGTAAAATGGTTCAAGGCTACCAAAGACATTCTGGGCAATGTATTCAAAATCGGGGTTCCCGTCTTTATTATGAGCATTTTTTTGGGGGCAATGTCGCTTATCTTCAACCATTTTCTTGTCGAATACGGGGATTCGGCCGTAGCGGCTTACGGAATTTCATCACGTTTATTGCAATTTCCTGAGTTTA
Source organism: Paenibacillus sp. IHBB 3054 (assembly GCF_051594305.1). Taxonomy (NCBI): domain Bacteria; kingdom Bacillati; phylum Bacillota; class Bacilli; order Caryophanales; family Paenibacillaceae; genus Paenibacillus; species Paenibacillus sp. IHBB 3054. The sequence goes on from NZ_JBOFBG010000064.1 coordinate 5,667, forward strand.
TTCTGATGGGCTTATGCGAGGGGGTCGTGCCGCTCATTGCCTTCTCTTTTGCAGCGGATAAATTGCGCATGAAGAATACCATTGGATTTACGATCAAAGTGATTGTGGGGTTAGCAGCCGTATTCGGCATCATCGTCTATTTAGTTTCCGACCATTTAATTGGTCTTTTTACAAATGACCCGCAATTAATTGAAATGGGCAGCTACATTCTGCATGTGACGTTCTTATCCTTGTTCATTACAGGAATGACCACTTTATTTACCGGGGTCTTCCAGGCAACAGCGCAAGGAACGGCCGCGTTTATTATGTCAATTATTCAAGGTGTTACGCTGATTCCTGTGCTTTATATCGCCAATCAAATGAATGGCTTCCACGGGGTGGTCTGGTCGATTGTCATTGCGGATGCCGCCGCATTCCTTGTCGGTGCCGTCATGCTGTATGTTCTGCGGAACAAATTGCAGCCGGAATTGGATAGTTTGGTACAGTAGAAGTTATGTAACAGCCAGATCAGCCAACTTTGGAGTTCTGCGGCCTCTTTAAAAAAAGAAGGTGCGAGAAGCCGGTTCATCACCGGACGCTTTTCGCACCTTCGCTTTTTTGTCTAAATCAACGCGTTGAAATGGCCCTCTGAGTTTACCGTCGCCGTCCGGGGATCGGTCAGACCGACGCCCTTGAGGCCTCCCTTTCCTTCCGTCCGCCAGAGCGGGAGATGGTCTTGCAGCGGAGGAGCCAGTACAAAATCGACCGGGGTGCTACTCCCACTTTTCTGTACCAGTTGGGCCTCCATCAGTCGAATTTGCCGCTGCAGCTGCTCCCTGCGATAAGGAGTCTGCATCTCTCCGCCCTGCGCTGCATTCACCTTGTCCAGTTCCACCAGCAACCGGTTCCGCTGCTTCTCCAGGGAACTGACATCGCTTTGTGTACCACCGTAAGCTGCAATGGCCTGTACCGGGCTGATGCCTGATACCGTCTGTGTCGCCATGATCTTTCCCTCCGTTTCCTTGGCTCCTAATCCAAATTCAGCCAAATTTGAAAGTTCTAATCATGTCTATTACCCGGCCACCCCCGCCATGACAACATTCCAAACGCATATCGGAAAAAAATCGTCGCATAGTCTCAGTCGGCCGCTTGTTTCGCTCATACCAAAGACCCATCGAGGACCTGTAAAAGTCCCTTCAAGGTAAATCATTAATCTGTAGCATAAACAAGCTCGCAGGAAAAATATCTACGTAACATTTCGACCAGAGTGACCTACCTTGCTCCTACGGTCGGTATGCTGTAAATACAGGCTCCTGCGAGCTTTTTCATGATACCTTATTTCATTTTTCTGTACTGTTAATAAATCTTGTTCAGCAGCCCAATCACTTCATCAAGGGTGAGGCCAAAGGACTTGTAATATGATGTGTCGCTGTCCATTTGCTTCAGGACCATTTCGTTGCGTATCCGCAGCATCTCATCGGGCGAGAATTCGGCTACAAAACATCCTTTACCTGTTACCGTATTGATCAAACCGCTTCGCTCAAGTTCTTCCCACGCTTTCTTTACGGTGATAACACTAACATGAAGTTCCAGGGCTGCCTGACGAATGGGCGGTAAACAATAGCCGCTTTCCAGCTCACCTTTCAGAATTTGTGCGCTGATCTGTTCGTAAAGCTGCTGATAAATCGGTTTCTCGGATGTGCTCGAAATCGTTACGTTCATAATATCTCCACTCTTAGGAATCTCTTTACCGCAATCCGATAGGCAATCAGGGTGAATGAAATAAAAATTACGAGGCCCGCGATCAGAATGGATAGCTGCAGCGCTTTATTATCCATCCCGGAGCCATAGAAAATGTCGTTCATCCAAGGACTTTGGATTCCGGCCCATTGGGCCACTCCGGCAAAAAGTATAGCGGCCGTAGTGGATGCGGTCGTTGCCGCGCCATACTTATACGCCGTCTTGTAGTACATGGATATAAATATGATGTTGAAGATCGCAAGCATGATAAAGCATAATCCCCAAAAACCCATGTGTGGTGCATAGAAAATGTAAGTCAGATGAGGGTATAAGCGAAACGTAAATATACCGAAGATCATCGCAACAAGAAGATGCATTAGTTCAAGAATGACAACAACGGCTATCCTGGACTTCACGATGTCTGTTTTGGTCACTGGCATCATCGTACTAAACATCAAATCGTTCTGACTTTTAAATCCGCCAAACATGTTCGGTACAGTTATGAAGCAGAAATATAGCGGGACAAGAAAGTAGACCCAACCGGGAATAAGCATTAAGCCACCCAGAATTAAGGGTAATACGAAGAACCAGGGATTTACTCCTAATTTCAAATCCTTCATCACCAAATTATACATATACATCCTCCTTTTTCGCGAAGTAGATCATGATTTCATCGAGGCTGGGCGTGGTTGCCCTTAGGTTGGAGGATGGATCGAAATCATTGGCATGAATCAATCCGGTAAAGCCGAACGAGTTGATTTTGTAGGAAATCAAATATTCCTTTACTTCGCTCAATTGGGCCTCGCTGCCGCTGATTAAACGATAGGACTCCTTAAACTCGTTTTTCTCGGAACTGGCGACGATTTGCCCGTGTTCAATGAAGGTTATATAATCCGCACATCTTTCCAAGTCGGATGTAATATGGGTAGAGAAAAGAATACTGATCTCGCCGCCAATGATAAGCTCCTGAAAGATATCTAGAAGATCGTCTCTTGAGACAGGATCGAGTCCGCTGGTCGGTTCATCAAGGATAAGCAGCTTTGCGCCATGCGATAAAGCAAGGGTCAAGCTGTACTTTACTTTCATTCCTGTAGACAGTTCCGCTATTTTTTTATTTTCATCCAATTTGAATCTTTTTAGATAGTTGTAGTAAGTTTCATCATTCCAATTCTTATAGAACTTCTTTGTAATATTGGTTAGCGTTTTTATCTTGCTGCGTGTATAGAAATCGATATCACCGAATGCGCATCCAATTTCCTGCTTCAATTCGATTTCATGTTCAGCGATGTTCTTGCCAAAAATGCTGATCTCGCCACTATCGGCTTGAACCATGTTCAAGATTGATTTTATCGTGGTCGTTTTTCCCGCGCCATTGACCCCGATAAAACCCATAATATAACCCTTCTCCAATTGAAAAGATACATCTTTGATCTGAAAGTGAGGATATCTTTTATTTAAATTTCTAATATCTAATGCCAGCATACCATACCTCCTCAACAAATTGTGTATTCCGTGTATACACAATGTATCATGAGGTTTTTTCAAAGTCAATTGCTTCAAGACGCAGAACGACATGAGAGCTAAGCCAGCGCCACACATCCCTGATCCCCGAATAGTGATAATCCTTTTTTAACGGGATTACAGTACGGTTCACAATAACATCACTAAAGCTATTACATCTGTAAAGTTAGCCAAGCAATGTACGAATAAGCTTCCATATGCTTCTGATCTCATTTTCGTTATTCATATCCTGTTCCCCCCATAATTTAATTCTTCTATAACTTAAACTATGGGGCCATCCCAAGGTCAATAAATTACTTAAACAACCTTATTCAATGGGGATATAAACTTCTAAATATGACTTTAATACTCCTTCGTGGTAGCCTACTAATAACATCCCTATAATTACTATGCCTTTATGTTTATAATTATTGGCATCCATCCACTTCTCACCCTTTATAAAGTTATCCTCCATCACGTCTTCATACTGTACTCCATCTTAAACAATCGTATATAAACATTTTTCATAGTCTAAAATATCCTTTTCCCCTACAGCATTATCAGCCTCTATATCTTTGGTAACCAGCATTGTATTGGATTGTATTCCCTCTTCATTAAAAATGATATACCGTTTTAAACTCTTGAAAATTGGCTCCTCAGCTAATTGATTTCTGTTATTATGTATAACTTCAAATTCCTTATAAGCTCTGAAATCTGATATTTCTTCCAATATTTTTATAGGTGCCATGGGCCTTATCGAATAATTATTTAAGTGTTTTTCAATATCGTTGCAATCCTTTTTAGCCTTTTCAATTCTATGGGCTATAGTATTTAATCTGGCTATATTTTGAATTATTTCATTGTGTTTTTCATCCAAAATACCTTGCATATCTTTTATATCACTTTCTTTGCATAGCTTCTGAATAGCCTTAAATTCCAAATCCAATGATCTATAGAACTCTATTGCCAATACAGTATCTATATCTTTAAAATCATATTGTCTATATTATTTTCATCATTTTGTATTGGTGTCAAAATCTTTTTTTCTTCATAATATCTTAACTTATCCTTGGAAATTCCCATGATGTTAGCGATCTGACCTATTGTGTACATAGTCCCTCTCCTTACTTCTCTTCTATTCTCTTGGTGATAGTAATCTTAATCCCGGCTCAACGCTTCAATTAATTCCCCAGAGATCCCGAAAGCGGATACTTCTACTCCGCCGCTTCCGTCAGCCATGCTTGCATAGCAGGAGATTCCGCCCGATTCAAACGCAGGGCGATTTCGGTATTGATCTCATCCGGCGGCACGACCTCGACAAGGACGCATACTGACTCCCGCAGTTGATTCAAGGCAAACACGCCTTCATCATCGAGTATCTTCATCGCCAGCTCCATGGCCTTCAGCCTCAAATCAAACTCGCGATTCCCTTCGTCATTCTCAAGATCCGCAATGAAAGGACGCTCGATAAATCGTTGTTTAACGTGCTCGAAGTTCTCATCCCCGAAACAACAATAGGGTGAATCAGCATAGGACCATTTGATGAGCTCCGCAATCGTCGATCCCGGTGTGCCACTTTCGTCTCCTTGCCTGGCTGCTTCCCTCTCCAAGGCCTCCCATGACCAGGCGGAGATGCTTGGTGCATGTCCCTCGCCAGTAGTATATAGCGTACAGTAATAGTAACGTTCGCCATTTTCAAAAAGAGTTCGAAAAGACGTTCTGGCCGCATCGGCGATCTCTATCGCCAGCGTCTCTATTTCTTGCATCGGCTTCATGACAATGGCCCTCCTTTCCGTTAGTCGTTTTCAGTTTTTCTGCCAAACGTTCATACATGAGTTCGATCCTCTCTCCCTATACATGGGTGTATTGTAAGTTTTGGATGATCATCTGTTATTTTCTGAAATCGTTTCGCACCCTTTGGACAAGAGCCACTGCTCCATAACGGCAAACGCCTGCCCCGCATCCTGTTCATAGAAGACGGCCACCTCTTGCTGGTAGGCATAATTCAATCGGACATAGCCACCTAGTTGCCGGTAGAACAGGAAGCAAGCATAACGGGTCTCAATGGACAAATCCGGTGGAAAATCCGCTTGGCACATTCCGGCGAGATCGGGCAGTGAAAGCCGGTCCTGCCCTTGCGGCAAACGCAAAAAGAGATGGCTCCGCGTGCCCGTCCACGGTTCATAATAGACGGCCTCCTCTTGACTGATTCCATACACCTGACGATATATTTCGTCCAGCACCAAGGCGTACATCCCTTCGTCTTCCTGCTCCCGCACCTGCAGGGAAATCGCCTTTACGTGCTCCGCATGCCGGGGTAGCCAGAGCACCCCGGCCGTCTGGGGATGCACTGCCAGAAAATCACCATCCACCGTTGTACCTATAACAATACACTCGCCGATCTGTTGCTCAGTAATGGGGCTGTTTTCGTCATGCTCCCATAACCCGTATTCGGCAAAAGGTTTAAGCACCTCCGTATCCGGAAACTGGACATTCAACCACCCTCTGTAAGTCCCTTCGCCGAATCGCCGCAAAAACCGGAGATAGCCCGGTGGATAAACAGTAGCTTCTTCTTTTGTAAGTGCTTGGTTATGGCTATGAGACAGAGGTTTTGGCCGAGATACGATGTACATAAATACTCCTCCTTAATCTGTACTGAGGCTCTCGTTCGGAAATTTAACTGTGACCGCCAAGACTACGCCCTTTTATTGGAAACCCAATTTTAATAAAGATTGTTGTATTTCCCGGTCTGCTTTACTCTTGAAAGTTGCAAACTCCACTGAAGATAAAGAATTGGGAAGTTTCTGATTGATAAAGGAATCAAAATCGATTGCCGTTCTTAAAATGCGAAGCTTGTGCAGCAAAGGCAGTTGCTCCATTCCCATCAAACGGGTCAAGCCTTTACAATTCCTGATAGATAGCTCCTCCAGTGCCTTCATTTCCTGGTCAAAGCTGATTTCTTGCAGCTGGATTTGATCCTCAATAACAAGTCTCTTCAGCGCTTGAAAGGCCGTAATATTGGTTAGGTCATGAAAACCGCGGACTCTACTGATCTCCAGGTTCTCGATTGTATTCTCTTCAATTTCCCGAATATGCTCTCGGCCTCCAAGCAAAATGCGAAGGTGCTCCAGCTTCCTCAGCCGGTTAATAAAATGTAACGGCAGTTTGCTGATCGAATGCAGCGCGAGATAATTCAGGTCCTCCAGATAACCTATAGCATCAAGGTTTTTAACCTTGCCCCCTACATGCAACTCTTCCAGATAAGAGAACTCTTTAAAATATTGCAGGTTGAGGGTCTTTTTATCCGAGATAATGTTTAAAATTTTTAGGGAGCGCAACGTATCAATCCCCAGAATTTCCGAATTCTCCAGCTCGTATATGCCTAAGCTCAAACTGTACAGATTATCCAGCTTGGCCAATGCTTCGGTGTTATGTGCCTGGACGAGACTATCAAGGTGCAGCATTTTGACATGGGGAATGCGCAAGAGAGTATCACAATCAAAAGATAGGGAATAGTGGGCGTAGAAACGTACTCCGAAATCCTCATCCCAGCGCGCGCAAAGCTCATCCACTTCTTCCAATATGGAGCCATAAAACTCCGGGTGAGAGAACTGGACAATTACTTGGTTGCCGCCGCGCAAATCCTGCTCGATCTGAACCCGGTCCAGCGCAACAGGATTATTAATCAGAATCCTTCTTTTCCATATTTTGCGCATTCATAAACCCTCCTATTTTCCATTGATCACAGGTCCATATTTACTGAAAACCCACGATTTGCTCAAGCAAGATACACGGCAGTTCATCCTCTGCCCCTTGTCCGCAATATGGAAGCGAGCCTATACAGCTCAAGTGTTTTCAAAATTCATATTTCGCAAATCGTTCTCTGAGAGTTTCTTCGTGCGGGATCCACTCCCAATCGCTCCATAAAGACATTCTTACGAGTTCTGACAGCTTATCTACGGCTTGTTCCGGACTTGTAATGCTAATAAAGTCGTCAAAATCCTCATTACGGATATCCAACGCTTTCCGCAAGTAGTCATCATTAAGACGCTCTTCTTTGAGTTGTTCATATTCATCCCTCGTCCACTGTTCACAAAAGATTCTCTCGGCCTGAATGTCTCCATTCTCGAAAAACGACAATTCGAATATTTCCTCATTCATATATCCGGCGGTCATCACTGGCTCCTCGATAAGCCGGGACAACGTTTTGCCGATCTCCTTCACTGTACCCCATACAAAATAATCGTAGAGCACGCTGATCCAGTTCTCGTTGCTTTTGCTAACGTAGATGACAACTTTGATCTCTGGAGCCTCATTATTTGACTTGCCTAATACTGAGGCATGCCCTTCGCTTAGCTCTCTTAATGCTTCGACAGTCTTCTCAAGGTTGTTCGACTTGATATGCAAATTTGCGAATGATCTTCCCACGAGATAGCCTCCTCTAATCGCTTTCTTATTCAGTGTGACTTTTGTAATATCCTATAGAGTGATTCTATCTATGTCTCTTTTTTCCATTATAGCAATCGCTTGTCCTGAATCTACCTACTTTTCACCTGGATTTTGGAAATGACCTTTGTGAACTGCCCCCCGTCAAGTAGACAGTACAAAAAATAAAAGGTAGTTAAGCGGCCTTGGTCCTGAATTCAATGGGACTTAATGCAAAGATGCTTCCTGTAACTTTTGTAATCAAGGCAAGAAAACTATAAGAGTACAGTGAGGAGCACTGAATGGATTAAGCTGTGGCCCTTTCTCGAATTACTGAACTATCGTTTGAAAGCGTAGAAGCCTCTCATGCTCATATGAGCGAAGCCAAATCAGCGGAAACCCCTTAGGTCATCGTTCCTTAATCATCCTCTGAACCTCCCGCACCTGCTCTGCCGTCGCCCAATCTCGCAGCGATTCGAAGAGCGCCAGACTTCTTTTAAAATAACTGTCGTTCCCCGACCTATGGGCTAGCCTTACGGCTTGCAGTACCTGCTCCAGTGCCTCCTCCGTTCTTCTCGCCCGCTTCTGATACAACGCCAGGTGATGGCTGAAGCTGTAATAGTGCGCGAGATTGCCCTCATCCTCATATGTACCGAATTCAGCCGTCTGGTCCGAAAACGTCTCCAGCAGCTCATCCACATTCAGTCCATGCCGCAGCGCGGCCCGCAGAATTGTATCCAGCCCCGGTAACACTTCTTCGGGATTCTCCCGCAAAAAATCGGTATAGGCAGCCAGCACCTCCACATGGCCAGACAGCAGCTCCAGCGCATGCCCATTCGCTTGGGCCAGGGATCGGAACTCCTCTACAACCTCCAGCCCATCCTCACCCAGATCCTCCAGCCACCCCAGTTCGGCATACTTATCAATGTACGCCCGCGATTCCTCATACTGTCCCTTCTCCTGGTAAGCCATTCCCCTCATCAAATGACTGAAGCCATAGTAATAGACCATTGGATGCTGCAGCTCAAATGTCAGCATTGGCAAGGACTTAGCCTTCCGGTACTGCTGCTCCTGGTACAAGCACTGCACGCATTCGTACAAAATCTCCGCCGTCTCTATCACCTTGTTCCACTTCTCCAGGCGGCAAGCCATCTCTAACATCTCCACAATGACATCCGGGTTGATTGATTTTAGGAAGGATGGGCGCACGGGTAGAGCCTCCTTTGGGCTAAAAGAATATTTTTGCTTTTTGAGGATAAATTATCTGTGCGATATTTTACGGGTCGGGTAACTTGGGATGATTGAGAGCCTAATATTAGGATTTCATAAATAGCTACATAAATTGTATATATTTTACTTTTTGTTGAATACTTTATCTGTTGTGGCCATTATATCAGATTGATAATGGACTTAAAAGGGGTAAATTTCCTTGAGCGATCCGTCCAATATCATTAAGCAAATTATCGGTAAAACGGTGAAAGCGATACGTATCAAACAAGGCTTAAGCCAAGAAGATCTAGCGCATGAATGCAATGTCGACCGATCCTATATTTCCATGATTGAGGTTGGCAGAAACGAACCTTCCGTCAAAAAAATTTTTGACCTTTGCAAAGGGCTAAAAATCAAACCGTCCGACTTTTTCAAAATGGTTGAGGTGGAGTATGAGAAAGCGCGAGAGAACGAGTGAATGTAAATAAGAGCGGGACATAGGGCTGTCGACCTGTGTTCCGCTCTTGTCGTTATATTGCGATATCATTTTAAAATAACGATCAAACCACTTCCAATAAAGAATATTCTTCGTTAACCCTCTAATTTAGTGATCATGTCATACACCTTACTCAAATTCGTCTTAAAGTATGTAGTAAAGTACCAGTTACGATACAATTCCGGTACTTCAATCTCATCAATGCTTTTCTTACTTTGAACGGCTTCTGCCACAATTGCCGTTATATCGGTTATATATCCCTTCACTTCGTGAAGTTCTTGCAAAGAGCATACTTCGCCATGTCCCGGTACGATAGTTTCTACATCCAGCAGTTCGACCTGCTCCAAAATATTCAGCCATTCCTGAGGATTGGCATACGCCAAAACCGGGTGATGTTTTGAGAGCACCAGATCCCCTATTACGACAATTTTGTCTTCCGGAATGTACACGATTGCATCACTTTGCGTGTGTCCCCCACCAAAGGTAATGAGTTGAATGCTACGATTACTGCCATGTATGGTCATCTGCTGATCAAAAGTTATTGTCGGCAGCGAATGTACTAGATTGGGGAGCATCTTCATAAACTCACGGTCACTAGCACTTTCCCATGCCATTTCCCTTTTTAACTTTTCATCCGTCTCTTGTTGTATTTGCTCTTCAAATTCTTTGATAGCCTGATACATCTGCACCGTGTTTTCCCGATATTGGGCTAACCTGTCTCTGGCAAAAGTATTCATAATCTCACGAGTAGTTGATGTTGAAATAATATTAGCCGCAGGTAAAAACACTTGATTTCCAGAGGTATGATCACTATGCCAATGCGTGTTGATTACATAGGATACAGGGTTTCCCGTGAGGTACTCTGCAGCAGCTTTCAAATCCTCTGCAGCCTGTATTGTCGAGAATGTATCCACGACAAGAGTTATATCGCCTAGATCAATGATTGCTGCATTCCCCAAAGAACCGGTACCTGGAACTGCAATCGCTGCAATTACACTATCAGCAATGTAATTCAGCCGAAAATGCTCGGAGCCTCTAAATGATTCAATCCTATTTTTCATAGTAACCTCTCCCTTCCAACATGGGAATACACTATACTCCAAATCAATACAGTAGACAATAATTTTTCTCCAAAAAAAGTAGGCTATATAAGCTGAACTTATCAAGGATGCAAAGCAATTTCACAAACCCTTGTGGAAAAGGAGAACGGCATTGCGCAATTGCTAGGCTAATGCTACGGTTCACCGTAACATCTATAGAACGAAATCGAGTGGCACCTGCTCGAGTACCTTATACTATTGCTAAGCGTACTATTTTAAAACTCTATCAGTTCATACCTAAGTCGAGCAGAGGACTATGATAGCGATTTAATATTTTATCGTATTATTCTTCACATGCACTAAGATTTTACAATGATAAGCTTAATAATATATGCCTTATGACACTTTAGGAGGTAATATAATGAGCAAGTACGACGAAGCCATGAAGCTGCTGGATGAACAAGTGGGTAACAAGGACGGCCTGATCTCTCTGTCCACCATCGCGCTGGAACCGGGGGCCAATGGAAAAATCCGTCCCGCCGCCCGCATTGTGGACGCCTATTATGAGGACGGCGCGTTCTACACCGTCACTTACGCGACCTCAGGCAAGATGCAGCAGATCGCCCAAAACCCCGAAGTCGCCGTTTGTATCATCGTCGAAAACTTTACGGCCGATGGTATCGGTGAAAACCTGGGCTGGGTATGTGACGAGAAAAACGCGGAGATGATGACAAAGCTGCGCACAATATTCGCCGAGTGGTATAACGAAGCCAATAACGACGAAGACCCTAACACATGCCTGCTGCGCATTCGCCTGACAAAGGGCCTGTGGAATGACGCCCATAAAGGGATCAGAAATGAGATTGATTTTGTCAATAAGACGGCAAATTAAGTGGTCTATGTGGTTTCTATATTTTGCATATTAGGTTGCTGCCATTGGGGTATAAGCATACTGTGTGGTTCGCCTTATTGGATTAATGTGAAGTAGACATTTGATAACAGACAATGTTAGCTCAAAGGGAGTGTCCGCACACTCCCTTTTTTTCGCCGTTACTCTCTTAGCTTAAATCTACCTTTGGAAGATGGAGACTTAGGCTTACAACAAGTCATATCTTATCCTGCGTACAACCTGAATTAAGTGGTCAACTTTTTCTGTTAATGGAGTAACCTCAATCATGTAACCCGCTTCGTTTGTCATGAATTTCCTTCTTACTTTATATTGAACGCCTTCAAACACTATAAACTTCCCTGCTTCTAGCCCCTCATTTGAAGTGATCTTTATAAAGCCCTTCTGGTTAGGTAGTTTTAGATTATAGCCAATCAATGCCCCATTCCTTTCGAAATACATTTTAAAAGTCGTATCTCCGATGCTCTGTATACTGCCGAATACGATTCTCTAATATGTCTAAGGTTTCTTCGATATTAACTCCATCATCATACTGAAGAATCTCAATATAATGATACACAATCTCTGAACCCAACAATAAATTATCACTATTGTCTTTAACATGACCCCTATCACGTAAACGTTGAATAGACGTTATAATTGATTGCTCATCTAGTTCCATATCTTCTAACTCTTTTGTTTTCTCTTGTATGTTCGTTAAGTTTACTTAGCCCCCTTAAATGAGTCAAATAATGGTGACTATTGCAATATCCTTTCCTGCCCAAAGATTAAAGCTATAACCTGCTTCGAGCAATTGCCACGGTGCTTCGTCAACTATAAAAGCAACATCAGCATATGTATCCCATGCACCATCAATATGTCTTGTTATCCTAACTAGCACAGTCCATGTATTACCATAAAATATCCTATCCTTGATTTCACCATATGATCTGCTTACTGGAGGTTTCCAGCTTCCAGACCTCAACAAACAGAAACCCCTTTTCTATTAAAGAAATAACCTTCGAGCCGACCCCCGAAGCTGATACAGCAATTACTGAGCCAATTCCAATCGCTGCTGCATTCTACTCCCTCGGAGACGCAGAAGACTCTCTTCCAGAGCGTCATCAGGCAGATTCACTTCGGCGTCCCGAAGAACATACAAAGCATTGAACTGGAATTCAACCCGCAGTTGCAACAGCATTTTTTTGAATGCCATGCCACGTTTTTTTGCAGAACCATCACGTTTGCGAGATTTACGATTCGCAATTCCGCCCTTTTTGCCCTTTTTGCTTTCCAAAAATAGGTCTCATCACTTTCCTCTCAGATATCATAGCGATTACGGAGTATTGAATCGTTTTGCAACGGCCCCCCTTTTCCGTGTAAGATAATAGTGAGGGGACTTGTCATTATGACGATAGGGCTTCCGTTCAATGGAAACCTTTCTTTAATGATAAAAAGTTCGGTGAAGCGTTAAAGCGAATTTGGCAAGAAAAGCTTCAGCTTGCTCAGGGTCATTCCTTACGGAGCGGGCTTCGAATAGATGCTTTTCTCATGGCAGGGAAAGTTAGTACGAGGTGAATGAACATTGTCGACGATTATGGTAGTGGATGACGACGCCTATGTCCGCGAACTGGCAGGGCTGTTATTAAGAGACGAAGGTATGGACGTCGTAGAGAAAATGGATGGTCTCGAAGCCTGGGATTATTACTTGCATCATTCCGTCGATTTAATCATTTTGGATATTATGATGCCCGGCATGGACGGTTGGGAGCTGTGCAGAAAGCTGCGGGAGGCCGGGGACAAGCCGATACTGATGGTCACGGCCAAAAAGGAGTCGCTGGACAAAGTCAAAGGCTTTCGATTGGGGACGGACGATTATTTGACCAAACCTTTTGATCCGATGGAGATGGTTATGCGGGTCAAGGCACTGCTCAAAAGGTATCGGATCGCTACCTCCCATATCGTGAAGCTCGGTCGAGTCATTCTCGATAAAACGAGCTACCAGGTTCACTTTTCCGATACGGGCGGGGAATGGGCTCTTCCTTTAAAAGAATTTGAGCTGCTTTACAAACTGGCCAGTTATCCCGGGCAAATTTTTACGCGCGACATGCTGATCCGCGACATCTGGGGTTACGCGTACAATGGGGATGAACGCACCGTGGACACGCATGTCAAACGTCTGCGCGACAAGTTTGAGCAGTATGCCGAAGATTTTCGCATCGTAACGATGCGCGGCATGGGCTACCGTCTGGAGGCGTATCATGATTAACTCGCTCTATGCCCGCGTCGTGTTCACGTTTCTGGGGGTCGTCATAGTCAGCCTGCTCTCGGGTTTTTTCGTTCAAAGCTATTTCTACAAAAGTCATATCGAAGCGATCGTGGAAGAGAAGATGATTGGCAATGCCCAAATGATCATTCAATTATATAAGAAATTGGCTCCGAAGGATGCGAAGGCTTTCGTGGAAGTAAGCAATTCCATGCCCTTCTATAAGATACGGTTTTATGACAGCGCGGGAACGCTGCTGAACCCGGGGAGCGCTGCTCCAGACCGGCAGAAGGATCAACCGTATCTGCAGCAAGTGCTCAAGCAAAACAAAATTTATCGCAATGAGTCCAGCGAGGATGACGAGATTACGGTTGGCCTACCTTTTGCGCTGAACGGTTCGCCGCACGTCTTGTTGGTTACGACCCAGACCAGTTTTTTCCTCGACGAAATCGATTCCTTGATCCAGTATCAGCAGCTGTTTACTCTCGGTTTGGGAAGTATTCTGGTGTTGATCGCTGCGCGGTATATGGTCAGGCCCCTGCAGAAGCTGACGCATGCAACGCAAAGAATGGCCAGGGGCGATTTTAACGTTGGCCTGTCTACCAAACGTCGCGACGAAATTGGACAGCTTACCCTAAGCTTTAACGCGATGGCGGCTGAATTGGGAAGGCTGGATATGCTCCGTCGGCGGTTTGTTTCCGATGTATCCCACGAAATCCAATCTCCTCTAACGTCGATCAAAGGATATACCCGTGTGCTGAAGATCAAGTTCATGGACGAGAAAACCCGTATGCGGATGCTGAATATTATCGACGAGGAGAGCGACAGGCTGTCCCGGCTGTGCGACGATCTGCTGGAATTGACCAGCCTGGAGCACGAGCATGCAAAGCCCGCCCCGCAAAAGTTTCGTCTCGACGAGCAACTGCGCAAAGCTGTCATTCGCCTGGAACCGCAATGGTCTGCCCGCAATCTGGATATGCAACTTATGCTGGAACCGATAACCATTGTGGCGGATGAAGACAAGATGAATCAGGTGTGGAACAACTTGCTTGGCAATTGCATCAAATTTACCGCCGATCATGGAAAGATAATGGTGGAGTCCTTCAAGAAAAGCGAAAGCGCAGTCGTCCGAATGACGGACAATGGAATCGGCATACCTGAGGAGGAAATCAGCCAAATTTTCAAACCGTTCTACAAAGTGGATAAAGCGAGAAACCGCAATGTTAGCGGCAACGGAATCGGTCTTTCCATCGTGAAGCGAATTGTCGATCTTCATCATGGAAAAATCGAAGTGTCCAGCAGATTGGGGAGCGGAACCTCCTTCTCGATCACACTTCCCCTCGAAGATACAAAGCCCGAATTGTAATCCTCCGTTCAAACTGAGGACAAATTCGGGCTTTATACTATCCTAGAAAAGCCAATTTTATATTTTTTGATCAGAAGGAGGACCAAAAATGAAAGTATTGATTGCCATCTTGACCCTCCTGACATTCAGCATGTCGGGAACCTATGTCCAGGCGAAGGAGAACCAGAAGCAGCCGCCCCCCGCAACCGCAGCCGCCGAGCGCCAGCTTTGGCAATCGAAAGGGTATGGCCATATACTCGAAATAGAAGGCCAATCCGTTAAGGTCTACAACTACACCAAGGACAGCTTGGTACCGTTCGGGAAAGGAAATATCGAGAACAACGGCGACATTTATATTAATGAAGTTTACGACAACACCAAATCCCTGCAGCAATTTAATGCCCCGCGATTTCCGATGGGCCGCTTCGTTAACGGCAGCTTGACCGATGGCTTGGGGTACGTGCAGCATCTCAAACGGATCGATAATCTTCCCAAGGTGAAGTATAACGGATTCAGCAATGATCCCGTGCAAAATTTTGAAGTATTCTGGCAATCCTTTGAAGAGAATTTCAGTTTCTTTCCGCTCGTCAAAGTGAATTGGAAAGAGGTGTACAAAGAGTATCGGCCCAAAGTTGGCGCCGCTACCTCCGAGAAGGAACTGGAAGACATTTTGACGCAAATGTTCCAAAAGCTGAACGACGGACACAGCGTCATATTCGATAAAAAGGGTATGATCTTCTCCAAGTCCAAAGTTGAGCGAGAGGAATTTTTCAAAGCCAATTCGAAGTCGATGCAACGAAACGTCGAAGACGGATATATGAAAGGGGCCGTAAAGAGCAAGCTCGACGGGCGCATTGTTTATGGCCAAACGAAAAGCGGCGGCGCTTACATTAAGCTGATTGGTTTTGACGAGTCCGATCCGCAGAAAATTGACCAAGCACTGGCGGAAATGGTGCAGGATCTGGCGAACTGCCGCAACTTTATGATCGATATGCGCTTTAATGAGGGGGGTGAGGACTTCTTCGGGTTGAAAATAGCCGGCTTGTTTGCCGAGAAACGTAAGCTGGCGTATGCCAAACAGGTCCGAACAGGCGGATACGAGCAATTCTCCAAGCCTACGCAGGTATATATCGAACCGGGAGCAAAGCAGTTTTCAGCTGACAATATTGTGGTGCTGACCAGTCCGATAACGGTAAGCGCCGGCGAGACAGGGACGATGGCCTTAAAAGCATTGGACAAAGTAACGGTTATCGGGGAAAAGACGTGCGGACACTTTTCGGACATGCTGCTTAGACTGTTGCCGAACAAACAGTTATTCTCCCTGAGCAACGAACGCTATACATCGCCTGACGGCACTAATTACGAGCAGCGCGGCCTGCCGCCGGACGAAAAGATCATGATCAAGCAAGCCGATATTGATGCCGGCAAGGACCCGGTGATGAACCGAGCTTTGGAATTGCTTAAAAAGAAGCCATAAGGGATATCCCTTTCACTCATCGGGACTCCTCCAATGGGATAAAACACAAGCCCCTGGCAAATGTAAATGCCGGGGGTTTTTTGGCGTTCATTCCGCAAAATCACCGGGTATCCCGAAGCCATTGATAGATACGATTCAGCAGCATTTAACAAAATTACTAACGAATAAAACACCATAACATCAGACAAATCAAAACACCTTCAAGAAAATACAACCATTCGTAAGATGTAGAGACAACCTTGGAGGTGTTTTTACGTTGGCAACAAGAGTTAGTTATTTTGTAGAAATAAAGATGAAAGCCATAGAAATGAGATTAGCCGTAGTTCCTCAACGAATTGAAAATTCGTTATGCCATTATAGCATGCTAACGGCAATTTTTAAGGCCATCCTTTTTCGGATAGCCTCTCTCTTTTTGACTTGAACAATCGTTACTCTGTAGCACCATCCTGGTTGCGCTCCTGATACCGCGTTACATTTAGATGTGATATTGACTTTTAAAGTCTAATATCTCGTCAACGGCTTGATAATACCCGCCTGCTTTTCGAAAAGATTCCCTAAGATTTGCGGCAGCTTTCTTGAAAGATGAGAGGCCTATCACATGGTCTACAGCTTCACGTAGTTGATTTGCGGTCAAGCTTTGCATTTGTAATTGAAGGCCTGCTCCGATATTGGCGACTTGCCTGGCAATGATCGGCTGATCCGCGCTTTGTGGGATTACAATTAGCGGAACCCCGTAATAGAGACCTTCAAGGGTACTGTTCATTCCGCCATGGGTAATAAATAATTTCGCGTATTGCAAGACATCCGTTTGTGGAACGTAATTTTTTACGATGAAGTTTTTAGGAATTTCCCCTAAATCTGAAATTTGAACTTTATTTCCAATCGCCATGACAATAGGATGATCCGTGTTCTTAAATGCCTCAAAACAAAGCTTATAAAAATCAATGGCTTGGTTAAAGACCGTACCCAATGAAATGTAAATGAGGTTTTTTTCCTTGATTGCAGGAATGTCGAAGTTTTCTTCAGTGAATCTCGAAGAGATGGATGGACCTACAAATTTATAAGTTTGGTCGAATGCTTCTCCATCCGGTTGAAACTCCCTTGTTGTATAAACGATTGTGAGCGATGCAGGATTACAAAACACTTCGTATGGAGAATGGATCTCCACATTGTATTTCCCCTTCATTCTTGCCGTCAGGCTTTGAAATTTATCGTTTATAGGTTTAGCTATTTCTGTAGGGACTTTTGTGAAAAATGGTTCCAGCATTTTATCGAATGAATCTTTTGTCTGCGCAAAAGAAGTGCAAGAGTTGACTGCAGGAAGCTTAAGAATTTGAGCAAGCAAATGTCCGCAGCCAAACATGGAATCATGGATGATGTAATCGAAATGCTCTCCTTCGATCTGCTCAAGAACGCTTGGTATGACGATATCTGCCGTAAGTAAAAGACCGTTGATTCTCTCGAGTAAATAGTCTCTTCCGCCTGAGATAAAGGCTTTTATAAACTTTTGATCGTCAAATGTTCGTACCGAAGCCCCCGTCTTCTCCATACGTTCCCGAAAAGCTTCTATACAAAAGTACACCACCTCTTCTCCACGCAGGATAAGCTCTTGCACAACTCCAATTGTTGGATTGATATGTCCCTCTGATCCGCCATTAATAAATAAAACACGCGCCATATACACCACTCCTTAGGTATACTGTTCTCTAAACTGGGTTAGAATTCGATGCACCCCAAGCAGTGTCCCCGCTAAAAGGATGGCCTTTAGGATCGCTAATCTATTCTAATTGCCTCGATATAATGCTCGATCCTCACTTCATTTCCGGCGATTATACCACCCGTTTAGCCAAATTCGTTGCGTTCGATACTGGCTATTGAATGAAATCCTGCAAGATTCTCCGAGCCTTCCCGAGCATTGACTACCGATCCCCAATTCGAACAAATTACTTAAGTACAATCAATTCTGACACGCAGGTATCAGCAAACTTTTTCCCAGGGTAGGTCGATAGTATAGTTAATTTAATCTTGCTGACTTCTTGATCGATCTGACCGATCTGTTGCGAAAGAAGATATATGCTATTCTGGTCTGCAGCTTTCTTGGAATCGAAAGGCAAGTCAGCAAGATCAACATCTTCCGTTATCCATTCTGACTTATTATTAGTACGCACAAGGTACGATAAGCGAATAGTTTTGATTCTTGCATTGTTCTCATAGCTCTCCTTGCTTTTCATATAACCGTTGATAATCCGCACACCGTCAACATATGTACCTGGTTTCAACTCTATAGTAATGGTCTCCCCGATTCCAGTTCCTTTGGCGCCTTCAACCCATGCTGTATTCAGCTTCCCATCAAACATATTCGTAATTTTGTACTCTTTCCCTAACTCAGTAGAAGCAATTGCGCTCTTGAACTGACTTATCGGTATTTTTGAGGCTGTAATATG
>NZ_JBOFBG010000065.1:0-22927 GCF_051594305.1 Paenibacillus sp. IHBB 3054
TGTTTCGGATTCAGTTTTCAGGAATTAAGGTTCCTGAATGAATTTACATGGCACCAACTTGTTTGGAGAGATACCCAAGTGGCTATAAGGGGACCCTCTGCTAAGGGGTTAGACTGCGTAAGCGGTGCGAGGGTTCGAATCCCTCTCTCTCCGCCATTTCAAATTCATAATATTGTTAGTGTGGCGGCGTAGCTCAGCTGGCTAGAGCGTACGGTTCATACCCGTGAGGTCGGGGGTTCGATCCCCTCTGCCGCTACCATACAACCCGGAGGCTTAGCTCAGCTGGGAGAGCATCTGCCTTACAAGCAGAGGGTCGGGGGTTCGATCCCCTCAGCCTCCACCATTTTCACAATTCAACACCGTTTCAACACTTTTACACCGTGCCGGTGTAGCTCAACTGGTAGAGCAACTGACTTGTAATCAGTAGGTTGGGGGTTCAAGTCCTCTCGCCGGCACCATTATTTTTACAAATGCGGAACCGTGGTGTAGTTGGCCTAACATGCCTGCCTGTCACGCAGGAGATCGCGGGTTCGAATCCCGTCGGTTCCGCCATTTTTTATGTTTTATGGCTTTTTTTATGGCTCGGTAGCTCAGTCGGTAGAGCAAAGGACTGAAAATCCTTGTGTCGGGGGTTCGATTCCCTCCCGCGCCACCATATATGGAGGCTTAGCGAAGTGGCCAAACGCATCAGACTGTAAATCTGCTCACGTACGTGTTCGGTGGTTCGAATCCATCAGCCTCCACCAGTTTTATGAGCCATTAGCTCAGTTGGTAGAGCACCTGACTTTTAATCAGGGTGTCGAAGGTTCGAATCCTTCATGGCTCATCCCAATCAGAAAGTCATCACCTTCGGGTGATGGCTTTTTTGTGTTATCGTCATACCGCATGAAAATGAAATTGCTGAGAGCGAGTTTAAAATTTCTGTCTCCGTTTAATTATAAGTTTATAACACTGAGCAGAAATGAGGGGATTCCCGTTATATATGATGCAATTATTGTTGGAGGCGGTTTTGCCGGCCTGCAGGCAGCGATTCAATTGGGACGTTACTCCGCCCACCATGTGCTTGTGATAGACGCGGGAGGGGGAAGATCTAACATTTGCCGCAGTTATCATAATATATTGGGCTGGCCAGAGGGAATATCCGGTGAAGAGCTTAGGGCAAAAGGCAGGCAGCAGGCTGAAATTGCCGGCGTAAAGTTTGCTACGGATAGGATTATTACGGCAGAGAAGCAGAATGGGTTGTTTCAGCTGAACGGTTCCGAGAATCAGTGCTATAGTTCCAAGACATTGCTGCTTGCAACAGGTGTAATGGACCGCTTTCCTGAGTTGCCGGGGCTTGTAGCTACACTAGGGAAGACGGTATATGTATGTCCGGATTGTGATGGCTACGAAATTCAGAACCGGCAAACCCTATTGCTGGGCTCAGGTGACGTAGGGGCAAATATGGCTTTTGTTTTGCGCGAGCGTACGGGTGATCTGACTTATATCAATCATGAATGCCAGCCGGTATCGGCAGAAAACCGCCAACGTCTTGATGAGCAAGGGATCTTATACGTTGAGGAAGCAGTTGCTCGAATCGATGAGGAGAATGATGGAATCATTAAAGCAGTAATCCTGGAGAGCGGGAATACTTTGCTTGCGGAGCGTGGGTTCATCGCCTTTGGGAACAATGCGGTACATTCGGAACTTGCGGCAGAGCTTGGGGTGGAGCTTCATAAGAACAAGCATATCGAAGCGGATAAGCGTTCATTAATGACCAATGTGGAGCATTTATGGGTGGCTGGTGATGTCGCTGTTCATGCAGAGCAAGCTACAGTTGCAATGGGCGAGGGAGCGATAGCCGGTATTTGGATGCATAAAGAGTTAAAGAAGATATCCCCGGTAAGCTTGCCGCCGTCTAAGCAAAATCATAGCGAAATGGTAAAACAAAATAAATGATTCCTCAAATTGTCGATTGTGTCTTAGTAATCGGAGGGACCAGGCCGCATAATGTTGGGAATTATGATAAAATAGGCGAAAAGAGCAAAAGTGGTGGAGTATGGTGACGATGGATAGTGAGGCATTGCGTCAAAAATTGGAGCAGCTCACCGGAAAGAGAACCGGAATCAAACAACTCGGGAGGCAGCATTCAGCTTCTCTTTTTGGCATAGGCAAAGAAGAGTTGGATCAGCCGGTCACTCATGAAGGTCATCTCTGGGTACCATTGTATGAGAACGAGGGAAGAATAACTGCGTTATGGGTAGAGATGGATGGCCTTTCAGCTCTGGAATTGCAATTGGTCAATTATGCGGCACGGAATTTTGCTGTCGCGCTCAAGGCCACAGGGTT
Organism: Paenibacillus sp. IHBB 3054; assembly: GCF_051594305.1. Lineage (NCBI taxonomy): Bacteria > Bacillati > Bacillota > Bacilli > Caryophanales > Paenibacillaceae > Paenibacillus > Paenibacillus sp. IHBB 3054. Next base: position 2,329 of record NZ_JBOFBG010000065.1, read on the forward strand.
AAAGGAAGAAGGAGAAGTAGAGGCACGGCAGCTGAGCAACTGGCTGAATTCGCAGCTCGAGCAAGAGAAGAATGATGCAGAGATTCCTGACGAAATCACTCTGAAGGGACGTTTGTTCGGCGAGATGATTCCTTTTCTGCTGGTGAGTGAGAATGTCCACAATCCGCAGATCTCTTACCGTTCGCTTATGAAGCTGCTGCGCAATTATTTTGAGAACGAAATATTGCTTATCCCCCTGCAGGAGAAGGAATGGTTAATTTTAGCCCGTAAGGAATTGCTGACCGGCGGGGATGATAAGGACGATGAGGAAGAGAATGCAGATGAGCTGCTGTCACAGACCTGTATGGGGCTGCATGAGCTGATTGCCAGTGAGTGGGTAGGCGTGTTCCATCTGGCGGTTGCACCGGCGATCATCCCGGTAAAAGGTTTGACAGGCTCGGTTGCGTTGCTGCGGGAAACGATTGTTTTGGGACGGATTTTTCAGGTTGGCGACTATATTCATCTCCCGTGGGAGCTGCATATGGAGCGGCTGGTGAACAGTATCCCTGATGAGCGGCGCAGGCAGCTGCTAGGACAGATCGGTGACTATACTTCGGTGCTGGCGGATAAGGAAATGCTGCTGACGCTGGAAACTTTCTTCGAGATGGACTGCAATGTCAGTGAGACCGCGAAAAAATTGTACATCCACCGCAACACGCTCCTATACCGGTTGGACAAGATCAAACAGGAGACCGGAGCCGATGTACGGAGCTTTGGCGACGCAGCAATTGTAAAGTTAACCATGTTATTGTATAAAGTGACGAAAAGAAAATAGGATTTTTGTGAACGTTGCAAATAGCCAGCGAGGCACGTCTGGGGTAAGATAAATGTACAAGAAAGCGATTTATTTATAATCAACTAATAACTCGAGGGGGAAATACAATGGCAGGCGTACGTTTAGAGCATATTTTCAAAAAATACCCGGGTTCCGATAAAGCAACAGTAATCGACATCAATCTTGATATTAAAGATAAGGAATTCCTCGTACTGGTTGGACCTTCCGGTTGTGGTAAATCCACTACCCTGCGTATGATCGCTGGTCTGGAAGAAATCTCCGAAGGTAAAATGTACATTGGCGACCGTGTAGTCAATGACGTTGCTCCTAAAGACCGCGATATCGCGATGGTATTCCAATCCTACGCCCTGTACCCGCATATGAGCGTGTACCAAAACATGGCTTTCGGTTTGAAACTGCGTAAAGTGAAGAAAGAAGAAATCGACAAGAAAGTTCGCGAAGCTGCGAGAATTCTCGATATCGAGCACTTGCTTGAGCGTAAACCTAAAGCACTGTCCGGTGGTCAACGCCAACGTGTCGCTCTGGGCCGCGCTATCGTCCGTGATCCGCAAGTCTTCTTGATGGATGAGCCACTTTCCAACTTGGATGCTAAACTTCGTGGTCAAATGCGTGCTGAAATCACTAAACTGGTTAAACGCCTTGAAACCACTTGTATCTACGTAACGCATGACCAGACAGAAGCTATGACGATGGGTGACCGTATCGTAGTTATGTATGATGGCATCATTCAACAGGCAGCTTCTCCTGAAGAACTGTACAATGAGCCTACCAACCTGTTCGTAGCCGGATTTATTGGTTCCCCAACTATGAACTTTATTAATGGTACTCTGTCTGATGTTGGCGGCGCTGTTCGCTTCCGCGCTGAGAACCTTGATGTTGAAGTTCCAGGAGGCAAAGCTACAATCCTGCGCAGCAAAGGCTACATCGGCAAAGAAGTGATCATGGGCGTTCGTCCAGAAGATATCCATGAAGAACCAGTATTCCTGGAAGCTTCCCCGAACACAATCTTCACTTCGCTGGTAGATGTTACGGAAAACCTTGGTCATGAAATGCTCCTTTACTTGAGCGGCCTGGGCAGCAACACTGTAATTGCCCGTGTAGATGGACGTTCCACTACCCGTGAAGGCAGCAAGCCTAAATTGGCAATTGACATGAACAAAATCCACATCTTTGATAAAGAATCCGAACTTAACGTATTGTTGGGCTAAGATAGAAATATCTTCCCTTTTAAAGAAAGCCGCCTGAAAGGGCGGCTTTTTTGTCTTCTTGGAGCCTTCCGCTAATGACCTCCTAAGCTATAGGAATAGATGGGCAGAATATAAGCAGGTTTGGGTTCAACTCCTTATATATCAATGGATCTAAGGGCAAGGTAGCAGGTATTAAGATTGCATTAAAGGGGATTATCAATTAAGATAGCAGGAGAATTACCTACGGATGGAATGGAAAGAGTTGTTAACCAAATGTAGGAAAGCGGACATAACCGTTAGGTGACGAAAGGACGGACATACATGGCTAAGAAGGTAAAAGTATCGGAATTGGTACAGCATTTTCAATTAGAGGTTGTTTCCGGGCATGAAGGTCTGAAGAGACCGATTACAGTGGATGACTTAAATCGGCCCGGGCTGGAAATAGCAGGTTATTTCGAATATTATCCGGAAGAACGGGTACAGCTGCTGGGCAAGACAGAGCTGGCCTTCTTTTCTATGCTTTCGGAGGAAGAGCGCAAGAGCCGGATTCGCGGGATCTGTAAGGATAATACACCCTGTATTGTCATTACAAGAGCATTGGATGTGCCGCAGGAGCTGATTGACATAAGCAACGAAAAAGGGCTTCCGGTATTGCGCAGCTCGATGGCTACAACGATTTTTTCCAGTAGACTGACCAGCTTCCTTGAAGGCAGACTTGCACCTACAGCAACCATTCATGGCGTTCTCTGCGATGTATACGGTGTAGGCATGCTGATTACAGGCAGTAGCGGCATTGGTAAAAGCGAAACGGCACTTGAGCTCGTTAAACGCGGACATCGCTTGATCGCGGACGATGCCGTGGAAATCCGCCAGACCTCCGACAATCAACTGCATGGTACGGCACCGGAGCTGATCCGCCATTTGCTCGAAATTCGCGGCGTCGGAATTATAAATGTAATGACGCTCTTTGGTGCAGGCGCAATCCGTAATCATAAGCGTATTACGCTAGTGGTTCGGCTGGAAGCCTGGCAGCAGGACAAGCAATATGACCGGCTTGGTCTGGACGAAGAAACAACACGGATTATCGATACGGACGTTCCCCTCGTAACGATTCCGGTACGGCCAGGACGAAATCTTGCCGTTATTATTGAGGTTGCGGCCATGAACTACCGCTTGAAGCAAATGGGCTTTAACGCGGCTTTGCAGTTTACCAATAAACTTACAGCTACCATATCTGAAGACATGGATGATCTGGACTAGGAGTGTGAGAGCATGTTTTTTTCATTAGCGATTAATCCCATTGTATTCTCCATCGGTTCACTACCCGTTCACTGGTATGGTTTGATCCTGGGATTCGGCGCACTTGCCGGATTATTCCTCGCGATTCAGGAAGGCAAACGGTTTAATATTTCCCAGGAATTCTTTATGGATATGCTGCTGCTTGGAGTGCCTTCGGCGATCATTGGCGCGCGGATATATTTTGTAGCTTTTAAATGGGAGGACTATAAGGATAACTTTATAGATGTCTTCAAAATATGGAACGGCGGGATTGCCATTTATGGAGCCTTGATCGGGGCCATTATTTGCGCCATTATCTATTTCCGCTATAAAGGGTACCCATTCTGGCGTGTTGTGGATATTTGCGCTCCTGGACTGCTGGCCGGACAAATGATTGGCCGATGGGGCAACTTTATCAATCAGGAGGCTTATGGTGGGGTTGTAGAGGAGTCGTTCCTGCGCGATAAGCTGCATTTGCCTGACTTTATCGTCAATCAAATGTACATAGAAAATGCGTTCCATCATCCAACCTTCCTGTACGAATCTCTGTGGAGCTTGCTGGGTATTCTACTCCTTATGGTGCTGCGCCGCCAAAGGTTTGTCCGTGCGGGTGAAATCTTCTTATCCTACTTTATCTGGTATTCAATCGGCCGTTTCTTCATTGAAGCTTTGCGTACCGACAGCTTGGGCTTTAACGGGAGCAGCGGTGTAGCTTCATTCGTCAACGGCCTGTGGAGCCCGATGAAATGGATGGGCTTTGAACAAGGGTACTTTGATCCTGCCTATGGAAATATCCGTATCTCGCAGCTGCTCGCTTTGCTGATTATCGTGGCTGCCGTAGTACTTATTATTGTGCGCCGGGTAACCGGTCAATCTAAGGCTCATTATTCCGATCCTATTGTCAGCACCAAGCCGGTCGCGGCAGATTCTGTGGTCCCGGAGAATGCAGTCAACACACCGCAAAAAGCCCCGCAGGCGGCAACGCCTGACAAGGTCAAGTCTGAGGATGCGGAACCGAAGGAGTAGTAACCCGATGATAGAATGCGTTCTTTTTGATCTGGACGGAACGATTGTGAATACCAATGAACTGATTATTGGCTCTTTCATGCATGCGCTGAAGGAGAACAATCTTCCGTCTCTGACCCGGGAGCAGATTATCCCCCATATGGGAACAACACTTCATCAGCAGCTGAGCGCGTTCTCCGGCCTTGAGGATACCAGCGTATTGGAGAAGTCCTACCGTTCTTACAACTACGCGCATCACGATGAGCTGATTGGTTCTTTTCCGCGTGTGAATGAAACGATGGACGAGCTGTCGCGGCGCGGGATTAGAATGGGGATTGTAACGACGAAGATTCGTCCGACTACGCTCAAGGCACTGGAGATGTTTGATCTGCTGAAATATATGGAAACTATAGTAACGGTTACTGATGTGACACAGCCTAAACCGCATCCGGAGCCGGTGCTGACAGCGATCCGCAACTTAGATGTTGACCCGCGCCATACCTTGATGGTAGGCGACAGCATTGTAGATATCCAATCGGCCAAAGCGGCCGGTGTGCCTGTAGCAGCTGTAGCCTGGTCACTTAAAGGGGAAGAGACGCTGCGTAAATATGAGCCGGATTTTATTATCCACGACATGACGGATTTATATGAGATAGTCCGGCAAGGGACGAAGGAATCGTGAGAAACCTAACCCGCTATCCGGTGGAGGGGCATAATTCACTCTGGTACATTTACCGTACAGTTAGCCCATGGAAGGGCGTCCGTAATTTTATTTTTATCCAAATTGCCCGGTATTGCCCCATTCTTCCGCTCAAGAACTGGATTTATCGCCGGATCCTTGGCATGAAGGTGGGTAAACATACGGCATTTGGACTGATGGCAATGGTGGATGTGTTTTTTCCGGAGAAAATTACGGTCGGCGAAAACTCCATCATCGGCTATAACACCACCATTTTGGCTCATGAGTACCTGATTAAAGAGTATCGGCTCGGCGAAGTCATTATTGGTGAAAATGTTCTGATTGGCGCCAATACAACCATTCTTCCCGGTGTAACGATCGGAGATGGCGCGGTTGTGGCGGCGGGTTCGGTTGTGCATAAGCATGTGGCGGCCGGATCGTTTGTCGGAGGCAATCCGCTGCGGGAGCTGCGCCCGGGGGACTCGTCAGACCGGTGTACAGAAGACCTATAGTTAGAAACAAACCGCTTACGTATTTTACTTGTCCAGGATGCATTATGATGTCTTTTGGGTATAGTTACGTAAGGCGGTTTTTTTCGTTATAGAGGAGCAGCAACAGATAAAGTTTGCAGGCACCGTCTCTCTTTGCATAGTCAATCTGAAGGAGATGAGAGATTTAAAGTGAATTCCATCAAAAAGGAAAGACTGCCCCAGTTGGATGTTTTCCGGGCTTTGGCCATACTTGGTGTACTGCATGTACATGCCACATCGTTCGCAGCAGGAGAGCAGGCACTTCAATCGCCTTATTATGTTTGGATCAACGGGGTCAATATTTTTTTTAGATTCGGGACTCCCTGTTTTATTTTTCTTAGCAGTTTTGTACTGTTCTATAATTACTACGGCCGTCCGGTTACCCGCGGGCTGATGTTTAACTTTTACCGCCGGAGACTAACGTATATCCTTTTGCCTTATCTGCTGGCCTCCATCGGATATCATCTAATGGTTCTCTACATAAACGGTCAATTGCTTGATGATCCGTTAACGAATCTACCCTCCTTTATGTACGCCCTCATTACAGGCTCTGCCTATACTCATTTGTACTTCGTATTTATCAGCATTCAGTTCTATCTGGTCTTTCCGCTGATCCTGCAACTGATGCAGAAATCAAAAACAATGGTCACCTGGGCCATACCGATCGGTCTCATCATCCAGTGGGCTTTTGTATTCCTGAATAAATATCAGCTGCAACTTGTGGATAAGGCCAGCTATGCTCCGACGTATATGGCTTATTACATGATGGGGGCTTATCTTGCGATTCATTTTGACAAAATCAAGCCTTGGCTGGAATGCCCCTTCAAAGAGTGGTCTAACAAACAAACAGGAGAGACAATGGTGCTCTGGGGCAGTTGGCTCGCTGCGGCCTTCATTCAGATTCATCTATGGTATCAAGGCCGGCATTTTGGCCATTGGGTCAACTCGCTGTGGTACGAGCTGCTCTGGAATGTTCACTCCATGCTTTCGGCGCTTGTACTGCTCCATGCCACCTTCCTGATATACCGCACAGCTTCTCGCGGGGTTAATGCCTTTATGACTAGGCTTGGAGAAGTCTCCTTTGCTGTGTATCTGCTCCATCCGCTCATTCTGGTGCTGTACCGCCGGTTCCGGTATAACATTCCATTGGATTCCTTGGCCTATGTTTTATTCGTACATGGAGGGCTTATAGTGGCTCTGGGGGTAAGCTGGGTGGTCGTTCAGATCTCGTTCCGCCGAATCCGGTGGTCCTGGATCGCATTCGGAAGTGTTCCCCGCTCGCTTGCACCTCAACCTAAGCGGGAGCCGGAAGCAGTGCTCACTTTGGATAATAGCCACGGAAAGGCTTAACGAGTTTTTAAACAGCAAAAAGCCATCGGCATGAAGAATGCCAATGGCTTGATGTTCCCGGTTATGAGGCACTAAGATCGAACAGTTACAGGTGTATGCCTTATTCCCCAAAGGTGATATCAACTTCAAGCAGCTTGTCTTTCTCCTGCCCCAAAGTGACTGAACCTCCGAACAAGGCTGGAATGGACTCCAGTGGAGCGGCCATGATCCCGATCTTGTTCTCAACGGGGGCAGCCAGCTTGACAGTTTGTCCATCGAGCAGGGCTTCGTCCGAACCTACAGTCAGTTCCGCAACACTGTCTCCCTTGGCGAGAGTAATCAATTTCTTATCGATATCATAATCGAAGGCGATCCCCAGCATCTGCGCATAGAGCTTGAGAGGAGCCATAATGACGTCTCCTGTCGTTGGCGGAAGGAAACCGAAGCTCTGCGGCTCACCGTTCAGAGAGAGATCTATGGAATAGACTGTGCCCTCCTCTGTATTAACGATTACATTCTCAGCCTGCCGCTTCAGCAGTTGGATCCCCTGTTCCAGGTTATCTGCTGTGACCAGATGGGTCCCTTTAGAGATTCCATCCACAATTATAGAATTAACAGCGCCGGAGTGATGGGACAGATCCTTGTAAAGATCAAGGTTATAGGTGATGTCGCTGTCTGTCTGGAATTCATAAATACTAACATTGGAATAGGAATTAAGCTTATCGAACATATAACGTTTCATTTCCAGCTGGTTGCCGTAGCGTTCCGGGTTGGTCTTATACCAGACCTGCTGCCGCAGAATCGAATATGGCGGATAGTAGAAATAAAACTTCGTTTCCGGATGAGCTTTGACTATGCTGACCACATTCTCATCAAAGGTTTGCTTAACGGAATCCAGCGGATCCTCATTATTTCCATACGCGACCTCCTTGTTCCGTGCTGACTGCCAGTTCTTAATAACTAAGTCGCGTCCGTAGGTAACTGACTTGTCCCAGTTGTACAGTAGTTCAAGGGATGACAGCTTCAGGTTCGCGCGTCCTTCTGACTTACTCAAAGCTGTAAGCGCCGACTTAATATTAGATTCATTGAAGACATATTTGTAATCGTTAAGCGGATTGCTATCGTACAGATATGCGGGGAATTCTTCATTCCCGGTTGCATTGTTAGTGCGGAAGGCGAAATAATCGATTCCCCATAATACTTGTTTGACCTGGCCTGTTTTGAAGGCTACTTTTGCAGTCTGATACTGCTCTCCGATGGTCGAGCCTTCAATAGACAATTTAAGAACGTCGCCCTTCAACTTCTCGCCTACATCAGAGGGGAGAAAATTCTCCGTCATGGAGCTGCCGAGAACGATGGTATCATATTTGTAGTTACGGGCAAGACCGGGATTCTGGTATCGTTCCTGCCAGGACAGTTTAGGAGTATAGAAGCTGGCCTTGCGGTAGAACTGCAAGGGATCGACAATATAACTAAAGGTACCAATCAGAACAGCGAACACGATAACCATAGTTATAAATTGAAATATAAATTTTTTGTATTTCGTTTTTTTATGCCTCAATTCAATAAATCTCCTTTATCAGTTGAAATGGCCGGGATCAGAAGCTGAAATAGAGAAACTCGCTGATTTTGTTGAAATAGACGACAGCAATACAGAACAAAGCGGCGGCAAAAACGGCGGTTTTCCAGCCCGGCTTGAATCCTTCCAGCATCTGCATAGAGTTGCGGCATAGTACAGCAACAATCATGAAGACAGCCAGTCCCAATACAATCGTCTTGTCCAATGAAGCGATGCCGATTCCGTTAAGGCCGACCATTCCTTTCAACACCTTGATGGCATTGTCCCAACTGGTTGCCCGGAAGAAAACCCAGGTAAGATTAATAAATTGGAAAGTGATAAACCAAGCTACCCATTTCGGCAGTTTGATGTTGGCTTTTTGCCAAATCCGGTGGATAAACTGGGCAAATCCATGCATGAATCCCCAGAAGACAAAGGTCCAGCCCGCCCCGTGCCAGAGACCGCCGATGAGCATGGTCAGCATGGAGTTGATATGGGTGCGGGTAGTTCCTTTACGGCTGCCGCCCAGAGGGAAATAGATATACTCTCGCAGGAAGCGGCTTAAGGTCATATGCCAGCGGCGCCAGAAATCCTGAATGTTCAAGGATTTGTATGGTGAATTAAAGTTGATGGGTAAAATGATATTAAACAGCAGGGCAACACCAATCGCCATGTCCGAATACCCGCTGAAATCATAATAGAGCTGAAGGGTGTAGGAAAGTGAGGTTGTCCAGGCTTGAATAAAATTCAACTGGGACAACACATCAAATCCATTGCTGGCTACGGGTGCAAATGAATCGGCGATAACTACTTTCTTGAATAACCCAATGCTCAGCAGAAAAAGGCCTTTGGCCACGTTGCTGTAATCAAAACGTTTGCCCCGCAAACGGTCGAACTGCGGCATCATCTCCTTATGATGGAGAATCGGACCTGCAATCAGATGCGGATAGAAGGTTACAAACAATACATAGCTGATCACATTATATTCTTTTGCTTTACCGCGATAAGCGTCGACCAGGTAAGCGATCTGTGTAAAGGTGAAAAAGCTGATTCCGAGCGGAAGCACAATCTTGAGCAATGGAACATCTGTATCGAACAGAGCGTTGACATTGCCGATAAAGAAATCGGCATATTTATAATAGATAAGCAGCAGCAGATTCATGATGATGGCGAAAGCCAAAGCTAGTTTGCGCTTTCGTTCCGTGGCATTTTGCATATGGGATATGGTTCTGCCCATAAAATAGTTGAAGGCGATGGAACCCAGCAGCAGTGGAAGGTAGCGCACATCCCACCAGCAGTAGAAGAACAGGGAACTAAGCGCTAGCCAGAGCTTGCTGGCGTAGATCAAACGAAAGCGATTTAATAGAAAATAAACTATCACAGTAACCGGCATGAAAATAAATATAAATTCGTAAGAGTTAAACAGCACTTCTTCAAACACCTCTTCATAATTTTCGACTTCAAATGGCTGGTCTATGGCCCTAAGTTTCAATATACTAAAAAAACGTCTAGCGGGTAAGTCCTTACACGGCAAATAATAAGAAATAATCCTGAAAATTGACAAAAAACGATGTGCGGCAAATATTCCATATTTTAGTTTTTTTGTCAAGTGCCATGCGGCGAGCCGATATCAGGAAGATGTATTCAAAGATATGGGATTGCCGAATATATAACATCTTGCCGGTATCAGCAGCCAGTACTCCTTTATTCCCCCGACTGTTCACGCTGAAACCCGGCGATGGCCTCATATTGACTTTCCAGACTCCGGAAGACGGAAATATAGATGGGCAGCAGCTGCTTGTACACTTTGGCATGCTCCTGGATCGGCTGATGCTGATGGGTGGAGCCGATCATTCCGAATACATGATCAAGGGAGTCGATGCGCCGGATAGCATAAAGACCAAGCACAACTGCGCCAAGGCAGGAACTCTCGAAGCTCTCCGGAACGATAACCTCCTGATCGAAAATATCGGCCATCATCTGCCGCCACAGGGCAGAGCGGGCGAAGCCGCCGGTGGCGAGAATCTTGCTCGGGCGGCCAATGCGCTCCTCCATGGCCAGCAGCACGGTGTACATATTGAAAATGACCCCTTCCAGCACTGAACGGATCATATGCTCCTTGTGGTGATTCATCGTCAGGCCAAAGAAGGAGCCCCTGGCGTCCGGATTCCATAGCGGTGCGCGTTCTCCAGTCAGGTAGGGATGAAAGAGCAATCCGCCGCTGCCGGGAGGCACCTGTTCGGCAATGCGTGTCAGCACTTCATAGGGATCAATGCCGAGGCGTTTGGCAGTCTCCACCTCGGAGGCGGCAAATTCATCACGTACCCAGCGGAACAGCATGCCGCCGTTATTCACCGGACCGCCGATGACCCAGTGTTTCTCGGTCAGGGCATAGCAGAAGATTCGCCCTTTGGGATCGGTAAGCGGACGGTCCACTACGGTGCGGATCGCTCCGCTGGTTCCGATCGTGGCAGCGATAACGCCAGGCTGTATGGCACCTACCCCAAGATTGGAGAGGACCCCGTCGCTGGCGCCGACAATAAATGGAGTAGAGGAGAGCAGGCCGAGTTCTGCTGCAAGCCCTGGGAGCAGCCCCTGCATGATATGGGTGGTAGGGACAGGGCTCGACAGGCGCTCCCTGGTAATGCCGGCAATGCTCAGCGCCTCTTCATCCCAATCCAGCTGCTCCAGGTTGAACATGCCTGTAGAGGAAGCGATGGAATGGTCGATCACATATTCTCCGAACAGTTTGGCGAAGATGTATTCTTTAATGGAAATGAATTTATAAGCCTGGCGAAAAAGCTCCGGCTGCTCTTCGCCAAGCCACATCAGCTTGGTGATCGGGGACATCGGATGAATAGGGGTTCCTGTACGCAAATATAATTCATGTCCCCCGAGCTCGTTCTTAAGGCGGGCAGCACAAGCAGCGCTGCGGTTATCCGCCCATGTGATGCAGGCGGTAAGGGGCTTGCCCGTATTGTCTACGGCAATGACACTATGCATGGCTGAACTGAAAGAGACAAACAGCACTCCTTCAGCGGGGACAGCACTGTCCCGCATCACCGCCGCAATGGTTTGGGTTACTGCATTCATAATTTGTTCCGGAGCCTGCTCAGCCACAGATGGGGAGGGCTGGTGCAGCGGGTAACCCTGATTGGACTGTGCCGCGATTCGGCCATTTTCTTCGAAGAGGACTGCCTTAGTGCTGGTGGTTCCAATATCAACGCCGATCATATAGGATGTATTCAACGGTTAGTCCTTCTTTCTATTGGAAAATAGATACTTGGAGCACTGGAAGCAGGGAATAAAGTACAATTATATAAGATTATTATATTATCCGGTAAACGCTGAGGCAAAATTCAGGTAAACCTCAGGCTGGTGGTTAAGATATTATGTCTATGGTGTAAGGTTTTATTGACGCAAAAGGATGGATCATGATACGATGTTGCAAATGCTTTACTTTGCTACCACTTTACCATAGTAAAGTGAACGATATATAACTTGCATGATATCTGATGAGGTGACTAATGAAGATGTCCAAACCTAAGGGATTCGAGAAGCCGGCTGGTGTGCGCGACTATCTCCCGCGTGCAGTAACGAAGTTGCGCAAGATTGAGAACGACGTGCTCCACTGCATGAGCCGCTGGGGATACCAGCAGATGATTACACCCACACTTGAATATTACGATACGGTCGGCGTGGCCAGTTCCACATCAGACCAGAAGCTTTATAAATTGCTAAACAACCGTGGTCAGGCCCTGGTGCTGCGGTCCGAAATGACTGCGCCGGTTGCGCGTGTGGTTTCATCGTTATTGAAAGATGAGCCACTTCCGCTCCGCCTTTCTTATCATGCCAATGTGTTCCGGGCAATCGAAGAGGAAGCCGGCCGGGAAGCGGAGTTTTTCCAGACCGGTGTGGAGCTTGTAGGTGATGATTCGCCTGAGGCGGATGCCGAGGTCGTGGCGCTGGCCATTTCGTCGCTGCAGGCAGCGGGTGTCAAGTCTTTCAAAATCGCGATGGGACATGTCGGATTCCTGGACGGACTTTTCCAAGAGGCGGTCGCCAGACTGCCGGAGGCCCAGGAGGAGCTGAAAAGCCATCTGCTGAACCGCGATTATGTCGCTTTCCGGGAAACCCTCCGGCGGCTGGACCTGACGGAGGCCCAGAAGCGGGAGCTGGACGGGTTGCTGCGGCTGCGCGGCGGTAAAGAAATCTGCGGGCAGGCACTGGAGCTCAGCAGCCATCCGCTGGCCCGGACCTCTATTGAGCATCTGTGCAAGGTGTGGGAGGTGCTGGTCTCTTACGGAGTTTCGCAGCATGTGCTGATTGATCTGACGATGATCGGAGATTTCTCTTATTATACAGGGATGACCTTTGAGGGATATGCCTCCGAGCTTGGGTTCCCGGTATGCAGCGGCGGGCGGTATGATAATCTGCTTCAGCAGTTTGGGCGTCCGATTCCTTCGACCGGGTTCTCACTCAAAACGAACCGGATTCTGGACGGAGTATCCGGCATGCCGGAAGAGGTGGAGCTGCCGGTATTGATCCAGTACGATGCGCTGCGGCGGACCGAAGGGCTGGAAGAAGCCGCGCGGCTGCGCGCACAAGGCCGGATTGTTGTAACCAAGCTGGCAGCGGGGCCGGAAGAGCTGAAGACGGTGAAGCGGCTTGACACAGAGACGGTGGAAGCCGACGGCGAGCAGTATGGTGAAATCTATACATTTGTGTCTTTTGTCAGCGAACACGGCTAAGCGTGAGAGAACAGAAATGAACAATTTGCAGAGGGAAATGGAAACGGAGGCTAATGATGATGGCGCAGATACTGAAGGTAGCTATGCCGAAAGGCCGAATATACAATAAAGCGGCAGAGTTGTTCCGTCAAGCGGGGCTGCCGATTCCGCCGGATGGCGAGGAGTCGCGCAAGCTGGTGATCTCACTGCCTGAGGCGGGCATGGAGTTTATTCTGGCCAAGCCGGTTGATGTGCCTACCTATGTTGAATATGGTGTGGCGGATATAGGCATCGTGGGCAAGGATGTGCTGCTGGAGGAAGAACGCGACGTGTACGAGCTGCTTGATCTGGGCATCGCACGCTGCCGGATGTCCATTATCGGCCTGCCGAACTGGCAGCCAGGGATTCAGCAGCGGGTAGCGACGAAATACCCGAATGTAGCTTCGCGGTATTTCCGTGAGCAGGGCCAGCAGGTGGAGGTCGTCAAGCTGAACGGTTCGATTGAGCTTGCACCGCTGATTGGCCTTGCCGACCGTATTGTCGATATGGTGGAGACCGGGCAAACCCTTAAGGATAACGGACTGGTGGAAATGAAGAGCATCTTCGAAATCACGAGCCGGCTGGTTGCGAACCGTGTAAGCTACCGGATGAAGAATGAGCAGATCCAGCAGCTATGCGACCGTCTGCAGGCAGTTATATTAGAACCGGGGCTTCAGTTAAAATAAAATGAGTGTGGATGTTCAAAGGGGGAACGAGCGGTGAAGGTCCAATCGAGCAGGGAATTTAATCTGCAGCGTGAAGTGGAATACGGAACGCCGGAGCAGAACAAGGCCGTGAAGCAAATCGTAGCCGACATCAAACAGGAGGGCGACGCTGCGCTGCTCCGCTATACGGAGCGGTTTGACGGGGCGGCGCTGACACCGGCGCAGCTGCGGGTAACCGCAGAAGAGCTCCAGGCGGCTTATAGCCGGGTTGAGGAATCGTTCGTAACCGCGATTCGCGCGGCTGCGGTCAATATCCGGGCGTTTCACGCCCGTCAGAAACGCAGTTCCTGGATGGATCTGCAGCCGGACGGTACGATCCTCGGCCAGATCATCCGCCCGCTGAAGCGGGTGGGCGTATATGTTCCCGGCGGCAAGGCAGCGTATCCGTCCTCGGTGCTGATGAACGTGATTCCGGCCCAGATTGCCGGAGTGCCGGAGATCGTGATGGTCACACCGCCGTCGACCGGCGGCAAGGACGGCATCGATCCTTACATCCTCGTTGCTGCGGCAGAAGCCGGTGTGAGCGAGGTTTACCGCGTGGGCGGCGCGCAGGCGATCGCCGCGCTCGCCTTCGGCACGGAATCTATCGCGACGGTCGATAAAATCTGCGGCCCCGGCAACATCTACGTTGCCCTGGCCAAGCGCGAGGTCTACGGCGCTGTCGATATCGACAGCATCGCCGGGCCCAGCGAAATCGTCGTGCTCGCCGACGAAACCGCAGAGCCGGCTTACATCGCGGCTGATCTGCTCTCACAGGCCGAGCATGACGAGATGGCCTCGGCCATCCTTGTGACGCCGTCGCAGAGCCTCGGAGAGGCCGTGGCGGCCGAGGTGGAGCGGCAGCTTCAGGAGCTGCCGCGCGAGGCCATCGCCCGCGCCTCAGTGGAGAACTACGGCGCAATCATCGTCGTAGACTCGATGAAGGAAGGCATCTCCGTAGTGAACCGGCTGGCGCCGGAGCATCTGGAGATTGTCGTCGAAGATCCCATGGGCCTGCTCGGCAGCATCGAGAATGCCGGAGCGATTTTCCTGGGACCGTACAGCTCGGAACCGGTCGGCGATTATTTCGCCGGACCGAATCATATTATACCGACCAATGGCACCGCGCGGTTCTCTTCGCCGGTTGATGTGGATGATTTCATCAAGAAATCAAGCCTGATTTATTACAGCAAGGAAGCGCTGCTGCGTGATGGAGCAACCATCATCGAGTTGGCCAGACGCGAAGGGCTGGAAGGTCATGCACGGGCGATAGAGATCAGGCTGGAGAATGAAGCGAAGGGCGGAGAAGAAAATGGAGAATAACAATAACGAACAGGCTGTACGCAAAGCAGGCCTTAGCCGTAAAACAAACGAAACGGATATCACGCTGTCCCTGGCTGTGGATGGAAGCGGCATTGCCGAGCTGGAGACCGATGTGCCTTTTCTAAATCATATGCTCGATTTATTCGCGAAGCATGGCCAATTTGACCTTTCTCTGGAGGGCCGGGGGGATATTGATATTGACGACCATCACACGGTGGAGGATATCGGCATCTGTCTGGGACAGGCGCTCCGCGAGGCACTGGGTGACAAAAAAGGCATCAAGCGTTATGCGAGTGTGTTCATTCCTATGGATGAAGCTTTGGCTCAGGTGGTCATCGACATCAGCAACCGGCCGCATTTTGAATACCGGGCGGCTTATCCGTCCCAGCAGGTAGGCAGCTTCTCTACGGAGCTGGTTCATGAGTTCCTCTGGAAATTCGCGCTGGAGGCCCGGATTACACTGCACGTGATAGTACACTACGGATCCAATACCCATCATATGATTGAGGCGATATTCAAAGCGCTGGGACGGGCGCTGGACGAAGCAACGCAGATTGATCCGCGTGTGAAGGGTGTGCCATCCACGAAGGGAGTGCTGTAGCATGACCGTTGCTATCGTCGATTACGGCATGGGCAATCTGCACAGTGTCAGCAAGGCGGTGGAACGTCTCGGCTACGAGAGTCTTGTGACAGGCGATGCCGGGGAAATTCTTGCGGCAAGCAGTGTCATTCTGCCGGGCGTCGGTGCCTTTGGCGATGCGATGGAACAGCTGCGGAGCAGCGGGCTCGATCTTGTGGTCAAGGAGGCCGCTGCCGGGGAACAGCCGGTGCTTGGCATTTGTCTGGGCATGCAGCTGCTGTTCAGCAGCAGTGTGGAATACGGCGAGCACGAAGGGCTGGACATCCTGCCGGGATCGGTGGTGCGGTTCGCCCCCCGTGACGGCTATAAGGTGCCGCATATGGGCTGGAACAAGCTGAGCTTCCGGCAGCCGCAGAGCCCGCTGCTTGAGGGGCTGGAAGAGGGGCATGTGTATTTTGTCCATTCCTATCATGCAGCAGTTGGGCAGGAGAACGATTTGCTTGCCGTAACCGATTACGGGCATCCGGTCACGGCGGTGGTCGGGCGGGACAATGTCTTCGGTATGCAGTTCCATCCGGAGAAGAGCGGAGAGCTTGGCATGAAGCTGCTGGGGAATTTTCTAAAGCTTAAGGGAGAGCGGGCGTAAGCCCGCTATAAATATATTGTAATGAAAGCGGGGAGCGCCATATGTCTTCTTTTATCGTGTATCCGGCGATTGATATCCGGGATGGAAAGTGTGTAAGACTGCAGCAGGGTGATTATGCTCAGGAAACGATCTATAATGACAGTCCGGTGCAGGTCGCTAAATCATGGGAAGAGCAGGGAGGCCGGTTCATTCACCTCGTGGATCTGGACGGCGCGAAGGCTGGACATCCGGTCAATGATGCCATCATCGGCGCCATTGCCAAAAACGCAGGTGTGCCCGTCCAGGTGGGCGGCGGACTCCGCAGTCTTGCCGATGTGGAGAAGCTGCTCGGTCTTGGTGTCAGCCGGGTCATTATCGGGACGGCGGCCATCAATGACCATGTTTTTACGGAGGCTGTGCTCGCCAAATATGGCGATAAGGTAGCTATCGGCATTGATGCCCGTAATGGCTACGTAGCCACCCATGGCTGGCTGAACACCTCCGAGGTGCGCGCCGAGGATCTGGCCAAGGAGCTGGCATCCAAAGGTGCAGAGACGTTTATCTACACGGATATCTCCCGTGACGGGATGATGCAGGGCCCGAATATCGAGGGAATCGTGGCCATGGCTGCTGCCAGCGGCAAAACTGTCATCGCCTCCGGCGGCGTTACGAGCCTTGACGATCTGCTCCGCCTGAGCGTACATAGCGGCAGCGGAATCGGTGGAGCGATTGTAGGCAAAGCGCTGTACACCGGCAACATCAAGCTTCCCGAGGCGCTGCAGGCGCTGGGACGTCCAGCAGGACAGCTGTAATATAGAGCAAAAAATTTGATCGAAGAGAATTCGAGGCGGATGCCCTCACAACCCTTTGAAGGAGGGACTTCATAATGTTAGCCAAACGTATCATTCCCTGTCTGGATGTGAAAGACGGGCGGGTAGTCAAAGGCGTTAATTTTGTCAATCTGCGCGATGCCGGAGACCCGGTGGAGCTGGCGGCGCTGTATGACCGTGAAGGTGCGGATGAACTGGTGTTCCTGGACATTTCCGCCTCGGTGGAAGGACGGGCGACCATGGTTGAAGTGGTCCGGCAGACGGCTGGCGAGATTGCCATTCCCTTCACCGTTGGCGGGGGGATTTCCACTCCCGACGATATGAAGCGGATTCTGCGCGCGGGCGCAGATAAAATCGGCATCAACACGGCGGCGGTCAACAATCCGCAGCTTATTCTGGAAGGGGCCCGCCGCTTTGGCTCCCAGTGTATTGTGGTGGCGATGGATGCCAAATATAATGAGGCTTGGGGCGAATGGGAAGTGTACACGCATGGCGGGCGCAAGCCTACCGGCATCCGTGCGCTGGCCTGGGCCAAGGAGGCCGAGAAGCTGGGCGCCGGCGAAATACTGCTCACGAGCATGGATGCGGACGGGACCAAGGACGGCTTTGATTTGAAGCTGACCGCAGCGGTCTGCGATCTGCTCAGCATCCCCGTAATTGCCTCAGGTGGTGCGGGCAAGATTGAGCACTTTTATGATGTATTTACCGAAGGCAAAGCCGATGCAGGACTTGCGGCGACCATTTTTCACTATAAAGAGATCGCGATTCACGATTTGAAGACAGAACTGAAGCAAAAAGGGGTAGAGATCCGATGAGCCAAGAACAAGAGAATAGAACCCTGAACCAACAAAAAGCGATCGAGGGCATACGCTGGAATGAATCCGGTCTGCTCCCTGCTGTGGTGCAGGATGCCGGCACTTTGGAAGTATTGATGTTTGCCTATATGAATCAGGAGTCGCTGCGGCTCTCGCTGGAGAGCGGCCAGACCTGGTTCTGGAGCCGTTCGCGCAGTGAATTGTGGCATAAAGGGGGAACCTCGGGCAATACCCAGGCCATTACCTCGATCCATTATGATTGCGACAGCGATACGCTGCTCGTAAAGGTTGTACCGGAGGGACCCGCCTGTCATACCGGTGAAACCTCCTGCTTCTTCCGTGAGATTCCACTGAATGCTTCGGCAGCAGCAGCGGCACCAGTCGCTAAGGCGGCTGAGACAGTGCCTTCTGCAACCCTTGCAGACAGCGGACGTTTTGCTGTACTGGGTGAACTGGAGCGGGTCATTGCCGAGCGGGAAGCCGAACGTCCGGAGGGTGCTTATACAACCTATCTGTTCGACAAAGGCGTCGACAAGATTCTGAAAAAAGTAGGCGAAGAGGCTTCGGAAACGATCATCGCCGCCAAAAATAAAGACAACGCCGAGCTGCGCCTTGAGGTCAGCGACCTGATCTATCACCTGTTGGTGCTGCTCCAGGAGCGCAAGCTTCCGCTCGATGAGATTCTGGAGGAACTGAGCGCCCGCCACGAACGGCCGCGCCGGGACTAAGGGGGCTTTCCGCATGCATATTGATTACCATACCCATCATGAACGCTGCGGCCATGCGGTAGGGAAGCTGGAGGAGTACGTGCAGCGCGGCATAGCGCTGGGGCTTCAGCAGCTTGGATTATCCGACCATTTGCCGCTCATTCATGTCAATCCGGATACCTATTATCCTGAAATGGCCATGCCGCTTGCCGAGCTTCCGCGTTATGTGGAGGAATGCCTGACGCTGAAAGAGCGCTACCGAGGTAAGATTGAGCTGCGGGTGGGGCTGGAAGCTGATTATATCGAAGGCTATGAAGAACAGATTCGCGAGCTTTTGTCGCCCTATCCTTGGGATTATCTGATTGGTTCGGTTCATTTTCTCGGGGAGTGGGATATTACGGATCACCGGCAGACCCATGGCTGGGAAGGCAAAGATATAATGGAGGTATACCGCAGGTATTATGATGCTGTGCGGAAGTCGGCGTTATCGGGATTATATGATATTATAGGACATATGGATGTAATCAAACGATTCGGTTATGGTCCGCAGACACCGGAAGGCAAAGCTGAGGTCAGGGAGCTGGAGCTGAATGCGCTGAAAGCAATTGCAAGCAGCGGCATAGCCATGGAGCTGAATGCTTCCGGGCTGAGCAAGCCCTGCGCGGAGATGTTTCCGGCAGAGCATGTGCTGCAGCAAGCGCTGGCACTCGGTATTCCGCTTACCCTGGGCTCAGACGCCCATGATCCGGCAAAGCTGGGAGACGGCTTGCAGGAGGCGCGCAGTCTGCTGTGGCGCACTGGTTTCCGCGAGCTGGCGGTATTCGAAGGACGCCTCCGTACATCCGTTCAGTTTGAACTATAAATTATGATCCCCAGGAGGGTACTATGCATCATCATCAATTGCGTATTTTTTCCGGTTCGTCGAATCCGAAGCTGGCCGCAGATATTGCGGAGCGTCTGGGCGCCCCGCTGGGCCAGATTAAGCTGACCCGCTTCAAGAGCGGCGAGATTTATGTGCATTATGAAGAGAGCATCCGGAACTGTGACGTATTTTTGGTGCAATCCCTCGCACACCCGATCAATGAGCTGTTCGTTGAGCTGCTCGTCATGATTGATGCCGCCAAACGCGCATCGGCAAGAACTGTGAATATCATTGTTCCTTACTACGGATACGCCCGGCAGGAGCGCAAATCCGCTCCGCGTGAGCCGATTTCGGCCAAGATGGTCGCGGATGTGCTTACGACTGCAGGAGCAACCCGTGTCATTACCATCGACCTGCATGCAGCGGCTATACAAGGATTCTTCAATATTCCGGTCGATCATCTGACGGCGCTTGATCTGATCAGCGGGTATCTGAAGGTGAAGGGACTTTCTGATCTTGTGGTTGTTTCGCCGGATGCCGGGCGCGCTTCCATGGCGGAGAAGCTGGCCAGCCGGCTGGATTCACCGTTCGCGATTATGATCAAGAAACGTCCGGCCCATAACGAATCGGTAATCACGCATGTTATCGGTGATGTTGAAGGACGAACGCCGATTATTATTGAGGATCTGATCGATACGGGCACGACGATTGTGAATGTGGTGGAAGGCCTGAAGGAGCGGGGAGCCAAGAACAGCATCATATGCGCAACTCACGGTTTATTCTCCGGTGACGCGCTTGTACGCATGGACCATCCCAATATAGATGAAGTGGTAATCACGGATTCCATCGCGCTTCCGGATGACCATTCCAACCGCTTTAAAGTGTTGTCCGTTGCACCTATGCTGGCTGAGGCGACACGCATTATCATCGAAGGCGGTTCTATAGATAAGTTGTTCAGAGACGCGGGGATTTAGTTTCCCGCG
>NZ_JBOFBG010000066.1:0-21284 GCF_051594305.1 Paenibacillus sp. IHBB 3054
GCACCGCCCGAACGGGCAGTGCCTGTAGCTCTTTTCGATCAGCCGAAACGGCCCATGATATATTCCTGGGTCATTTGATTCTCCGGATTGCTGAAGACTTTCTCTGTCTTGTCGTATTCCACAAGTGAACCGAGGTAAAAGTATGCGGTAAAATCCGAAATCCGCGCCGCTTGCTGCATATTATGCGTAACAATAACGATGCGAAGCTCTTCCTTGAGTTCCTTGATCAGCTCTTCCACTTTACCGGTCGATACAGGGTCGAGTGCCGATGCCGGTTCATCCAGCAGCAGGATCTGCGGATTAACCGACAATGCGCGGGCTATGCATAACCGCTGCTGCTGTCCGCCGGACAACGCCAACGCTGAATCCTTCAGGCGGTCCTTGACCTCGTCCCATAATGCCGCACGCCGCAGACTGCTTTCCACAATTTCGTCCAGTGCCTGCTTACCTTTAATGCCATGGTATTTTGGACCAAAAGCAATATTGTCATAAATCGACTTATAGAATGGATTCGGTTTCTGCCAGACCATGCCGATCTTTTGCCGCAGCTTGATCACATCCGTGCCGTGAGCGTTGATGTCCACGCCGTCAATCCAGATGCTCCCTTTCGTTGTCGTACCGGAGATGTCATCATTCATACGGTTAAGCGAACGAAGGAAAGTCGATTTACCACAGCCCGACGGGCCAATAAGTGCAGTAACAGTATTCTGGCCAAAAGGAAGGCTGATTCCCTTCACTGCTTCATATGTGCCGTAAAATATGCTCAGGTCCTCTGTTTGAAATGATTCACGCACCACAGGTTCCGCTATTCCCATCTCTTACTCCTCCTAAAATGTTTCTATAATCAAAGTTTTAGTTCATTCTTTTGGAAGCAGTCAGCTTGCGGTAAATATATCTGCCGAAATACCGTGCGGCCAGATTGAAGATCAATACTGTAATAACGAGCACGGCCGAAGCTCCGGCTGCGATTTGTACGGCATCAGGCGCCAGCCCTTCGCTGTTGACTTTCCAGATGTGGACGGCCAGGGTTTCAGCCGGACGGAAAGGATTAAGCGGTGAAGTTTGACTAAGCGGATTCCAGTTGGTGAAATCCAGACGCGGGCTGCTCATGCCCGCCGTAAACATCAGAGCGGCCGCTTCACCGAAAACACGGCCAGCGGAGAGGATCGTACCGGTGATAATCGTCGGCAGCGCCACGGGAAACAGTACAGAGGTAACAATCTTCCACTTGGATAATCCAAGGGCAAATCCTGCCTCTTTCTGCTGCTTAGGCACTGTACGGAACGCCTGCTCCGTAATACGCACCATCAGCGGCAGATTAAATACGGTAAGTGCGAGAGCACCGGATATTAAGGAGAACCCCAGATTGAAGGTGTTTACGATCAATAACAGACCGAACAAACCTACGACAATGGAAGGGAAGGAAGACAGTACTTCTACGATCAGGCGGATAAAGTTCGTAAGTTTACCTGGACGTGCATACTCTGCCATATAGATCCCCGCTCCAAGACCCAGCGGTACAGTTATGATCAGCGTCAGCACCAGCAGGAACAGTGAGTTGAACAACTGTGGACCCACACCTCCGCCTGCGCGGATTTTTTGCGGTGCGGAAGTCAGGAAATCCCAACTGATATGGTTTAAGCCACGGATCAGAATATATCCAAGCAATCCAACCAGAATGGCTACAATAAGTAATGCGAAAAAGACGATAACCGTAGTGGCAACCTTGTCTGCTGTTCTCGGCTTCAAATTTTATTTCTCCTTTCGAGCATTCTTACGATGAGGACAAAAGCAAAAGTCATCAGCATAAGAACCAGCGCCATACTCCACAGCGCATTATTGTGCGTTGAACCCATCGTTGTGTTCCCCATGCCAAGCGTAATTACGCTGGTCAAGGTTGAAGCCGATTCGAAAAGCGACCGCGGCACGAAAGGTGCATTTCCGATTACCATCTGTACAGCAAGGGCTTCACCGAAAGCACGGGCCATCCCCAGCACTACCCCCGTCATAATTGCAGGGAATGTAGTCGGAAGAATCACCCGGGAGATCGTCTGCCACCGTGTAGCACCGAGCGCAAAGGAGGATTCTTTTAAGTTTTGCGGCAAAGAAGCCAGCGCGTCTGCAGCCACGCTTGTAATCGTCGGCAAAATCATTACCGATAGGACAAGCGCGCCTGCAGCAACCCCGATGCCCTGACCTGGCAAGGTATTACGCAGAAACGGCACAATGACGCTTAAACCCACAAAGCCGTAAACGACTGATGGGATACCTGACAGCAGTTCGATAACCGGCTGCAGCAGCCTTTTACCCCAGCCTGGCACAATCTCGGTCATGAACAGGGCTGCACAGATACTGAGCGGACTTGCGATAAGCGCCGCAAGCAGCGTAACCAGAAATGAGCCGGTAATAAAAGGCAATGCTCCGTAAGAGGGAGTGTCGCCTTCCGGGGACCATTTTTTGCCGAACAAGAAATCAGAAAGCTTAATTTCACCGCTGGTAAAGTTAGCAATCCCTTTGGACGCCACAAAATACACCATCGATACAATGATTACTATCAATAGGAGTACACAGAAGGACATATAAGAACGCCCGATAAAATCTTCGATATGATGTTTTTCAATTTTGGATTTCTTAGGTTTTACACTCAAGCTGCTCCCTCTTTCTAAAGTGAAAAGAGAGGCAGAAGGATTCCGCCTCTAATCACATGAAGTTCTAATGAATGAAGTCTGTAAAGCTTGTCAGCCAGGAATTACTTGGTTGATACTTTGCCTTCTACATCACGGGAAACCTGCATTTTCGAAGCCGGGATATATCCAAGCTCTACTACATCGCCGTTCTGCACTTCATCTGTCATGATGTAGTCAAGGAATGCTTTGACATGTTCAGCAGGCTCACCATTTGTGTACATGTGCTCGTAAGCCCACACCGGATATTTACCGGAGATAACATTGTCTACAGAAGGCTCAACACCTTCATAGTTCAGCGTTTTTACAGTTTCATCAAGGTAAGACAAAGCCAGATATCCGATAGCCCCTGGAGTTTCGCCGATCATTTTCTTAACAGTACCGGAAGAGTCTTCTTGAATCGATCCTTCTTGGTCTTCTGTTTTAGTTCCAAGTGCGAAGCTTTCAAAGGTTGCGCGTGTACCCGAGCTTGCTGGACGGTTGATAATTTGAATCGCTTGATCCGCTCCGCCAACTTCACTCCAGTTCTTAATTTTTCCTGTGAAAATGTCAACCAGCTGCTGTTTAGTCAGGCTGTCTACTCCAGCTTTCGGGTTGCTTACTGCTGCAATCGCTACAACTGCAACTTGATGGTCAACGAGTGATTTTGCTTTTTCTGCATCTGCATCCTTCAGCTTCTCTTCTGCGAACACATCGGAGTTACCGATATCTACTTGCTTCTCAGCAACCTGAGTCAAGCCCGTGCCGCTTCCTCCGCCTTGTACTTGAATATCAACGCCTGCGTTTGCATCCATAAAGCCTTCAGCTGCCATTTCAACAAGTGGCTGAAGCGCTGTGGAGCCCGAAGCTAGAATCGATCCGCTTAATTCTGCGCCGCTGCTTTCTGTAGGTGTATTTGTCGCAGCTGCATTAGTTCCCCCATTATTAGTTGCCGCATTATTTCCTCCGTTACCGCATGCCGAAAGTGCTACTACACTGGTTAAAGCCAAAGCCATGATCCACGATTTTCTGAATTGCATTGTTGTTTGTTCCTCCTAAAGGTTTTGTGTGTGTCTGACCCATTGAATCTGCTTCTTACAAAACTCACTTTGGAAGCATTCCTCTGTGTGTATCTCTTATGACTCTTCCTATTCTAGAGCTCGTTCGTTAGAGAAAAAGCTTATGTTTGTAAAACGAAAGATAAAAATTCTAATAGAAAATGTATAACGGTATAGATATAATCTATATTAAGAAGATGTTTTATTAACTTATTGCCATCCAGACCGGAGGAAATCCATGAATATTGTGAAGCTGCAAATTGTAGTCCTGATTGAAAAATATAAAAAAGTAACGGATGTCGCTGCCGAAATGGGCCTAAAGCAGCCTACCGTTTCCTTTCATATGAAAAGCCTTGAGAATGAGCTTGGAGCCTCCCTCTTTCAATACCGCAGCGGGCGTGTGCTGTTAACCGATGCCGGACGGGCGCTTTTTCAATACGCAGTTCGTATAGTTTCACTCGCTGCAGAAGCGGAGCGGAGCGTCAAACAGTTCTCCTCCCTCACATCAGGAAGCCTTACACTTGAGGCCGGGTATATGCCTGGTACTTACTTTGTTCCTAATATAATGTCGCAATTTATCAATCTTCATCCGGGGATAGATGTGTCGCTTACGATACAATCGGACCACCTTGTGCGCGAACGGCTGAGGGGGCGGGAGATCCAACTGGGGATACTGCAAGACAGTGATGGCGGAGATGACTCCTTTCATACACAGGTGGTTGCCCGGGATGAGGTTGTTCTTATATTTGCACCCGGTCATTCGTTTGCTCAAATTAAAGTGCTGTCCCCGGAGCTGGTGGCGCAAGAGCCATGGATTCAGCATGATCCCGCTTCCAGCCTGAGAGGAACAGCCGACCAATGGGCACAGCTGAACAATGTGCGTGTATGGAATAATACTGTTGTGAATTCGCCGGAGGCCTTTAAAAGGATGATTAGTGAAGGCGGAAATGTGGGACTATTCTCCAAAGCAGGGGTTGCAGACGAGGCGGCCTTGGGCCGTTTAAGTTATGCTCCGCTCCCGGGGATTTCGCCCGGGCTTGCGACTTATGTACTGGCTTGGCGAAAGGATTATACCTTAACTCCCTTGCAGCAGGCGTTTGTGGAAATGGCTGCTGCTGAGAGCGTGTTGGTATGATAACAGTTAATTGTATTTATTTAATGTCATTAACTATATGAATTAATTAATGATGTGAACAAGTGGAAACGGCTTCGCCGTCCTCAAAAGGACGGTATCCGTTTCAGCGAGAAATAGAAGGATAATGTATAGCGTGAAGCATATAAATTCTTATATTTTTAAATAAACCGGTGCTCCACTCAGGCTGATTGATTCAGCTCAAAGCAGACCACCGGTTCTATGTTGAAATACATTTCTTATTTATTCATGCCATTAACTATCTTTCGATTCTCCGCAGAAACGGCCACCGTCCTTAAAAGGACACCAAAGCTATTCCATCGTAAATTCAACGTTTCTCTGCTACCAGTGTAAACGTCTTGGGAATTCCTTTGTCGTAAACCTCAGACGACAGGTTGGGCTCCTCCACCAGTTCTCGGATGACTAGACCACTAGCGGCGGCTGCCGTAACGATCTCCCCCAAAGTCCAGCGCCGCCAATAAACAACACTATGCTTCTCACCCGTCTGACTGCCTGAAGCAGGCAAATACTTCGAGTAAGACACCTTTTTCTCTTCCAGCGCTGTATCGAAATAATCGCCGCTTACCTTGTGCTTCCGTACTTTAGCGGTTGATCCTTTGGAAGAAATCAGCTTGGTCGTTACCGGATGAAAGTCGCGCAGCACGAAGGTTCCCCCCGGAGCCAGCAGACGGCAGACAGTTTCCATAAACGGGGTCAGGTCGGTGAAATAATGGACAATCCCCATTTCAGCGAAAACGATATCATACGTGCTGTCCAGCACTTCGTCCGGCAGCTTCAGCACATCCGAGACGATATAGGACAGCCCGACTCCGGCTTCCTGCGCCAATTCCGCCGCGTACCGGGCGTTGGCTTCCGAGAAATCGGCAACAGTTACTTCAGCTCCCAGCAGCCCAAGGGCTACCGCCTTCATGCCGTTCGAGCCCATCAGATTCATCATCTTCTTCCCGCGGACTTCTCCGAAATAAGCGTTTAACGGGAACAGCCGGGATGCTGGATCTTTAGACAACTTCGCTGCTGCCTCTGACGGAGTGCCGAATCTGCTGGTCCATGCGGCATAGGTATCCTCATTCCACAGTTCTTCGCTGGAAGGCGTAGCTCCCAGATTGTCTTGCGGTTCTTGCTCTAAGTCTTGATCATTCATACTGTGAAATACCCCTTTATGTTGATAAGTTGTCTGTTAGAATGTGTGCTTTAGGAGATGCTGGGCAGAGCCTCACTTCTCTTCGCCGCTTTCCTGCGTCCTGCATACAAATAGACTGCAAGCCCCCCCATTACCAATACACCGCCGGCCCATTGGAGGATTGTCAACTGTTCGCCAAGCAGCAGGAAGGCTAGAATACTTGCGCCAACCGGCTCTCCCAGAATATTCATCGAAACGGTAGTCGCCGAAGTGTACTGCAGCAGCCAGTTAAACAGAATGTGGCCGAATACGGTCGGAACGATTGCCAGCAATACGAAGATTCCCCACTCCCTTGGGGGATAATCAAAGAACGGAATACCCGCCAGCAGATTATATACCGCGAAAACAATAGCCGCTGCGATAAATACAATCAGGCTATACAAATACGATGGCATGCGGGCTACCAGCTTCTGTCCGATCAGCAAATGAGCGGCAACCGCTGCTGTTCCGCCAATGGACAGCAAATCACCTTTTAAATTATCGGAGGACAGGCCGATATCTCCCCAGCCAATAAATACAACTCCAAAGATCGCGATGGCAAGCCCCGCTATGGCGGACATGCTGTTTTTTTCTTTATACAGCAAATAGGCTCCCAGCATAATAAACACCGGCTCCAGTGCCATAATCATCGTCGAGCTGGCTACAGAGGTGAATTTCAGTGAACCCATCCACAGTAAAAAATGCAGGGCCAGCATCGCCCCGGACACAACCAGCAGCAGCCAGTCTTTCCGGCGCAGGGCAAAAGCGGCACCGCTGTATGGCCGGGCAAAGGGCAGCATCAATAGCGAGGTGAACAGCAGCCGGTACATTCCCTGAACCGATACCGGAGCGGACGACCATTTTATAAAAATAGAAGAAAAAGAAATAGCCACAATTCCAATCAGCATCAATAGCGGAATGGGAACAGGCGGTTTTTTTGAAGTCACGGCAGGCATCCTTTCGGCTCAGATAAAAGTCACTTATGTAAATTTACCGCAGAATCCGGAAAATTGCAGCTTTTTTCATGAAAATTCGCAACAAAGACTGCAGCTTCCTGAAAACATTAAAGGCATGGCCTCCCGACCTGCGGCGGAAACCCATGCCTTCGTATGTTAATCCGGTAACCGATGAACTCCCGTAACATTAAGGCTTAAGCACAACCTTGATACAATCCTCTTCCTTGTCTCCGAACACCTGGTAGCCATGCTCCGCTCTGCTGATCGGCAGCCGGTGAGTAATGATGTCTGTCGGATCGAATTTGTTCTCCTTAATCATCTTATAGAGCATCGGCATGTAATGAATCACTGGAGCCTGACCCATCTTGAGCGTAATATTGCGTTCAAACAATTGCCCCAGCGGGAACATATTATAATTAAGCCCATACACGCCGACGAGCTGGATCGTTCCGAATTTACGAACCACCTGGGCGGCCATCCGGAACGCACTGAGCGATCCGCCTTGCAGCATCAGCGTTGTTTCGATTTTTTCCACCACAGACATCTTCGCATCTAGTCCGACACAATCAATCACCACATCCGCCCCGCCGCGGGTAATCTCCTTCAGATGCACCTCTAAGTTCTTTATCTTGGCAAAATTAAAAATCTCGACGTTATTCGTCTGCTTGGCATGTTGCAAACGGTATGGGATATGATCTACCGCAATGACCCGCGAGGCTCCCTTCATCCAGGCGAATTTCTGCGTCAGCAGTCCAACAGGCCCGCAGCCTAGTACAATGACCGTGTCTCCAGGCTTTACCCCAGCACTTTCCACGCCCCACCAGGCTGTTGGCACAATGTCCGAAAGGAACAGAAGTTTCTCATCCTCCATCTCTGCATCCTCAGGAATAACAAAAGGACCAAAATTACCGTAAGGAACACGCAGCAGCTCCGCTTGTCCGCCGGCAAAGCCGCCGTACGGTCACACTGGCTCTCCATTTCATGCTGGCAGAAATAACATTGTCCACAGGCTACGTTAAAAGGAATGATGACGCGGTCGCCTTTTTTGACTCTGGTAACGTCCGGTCCGGCATCTTCGACGATTCCCATCGGCTCATGTCCAATAATATAGTCGTCGTGCATGCCGGGGATTTCCCCGTTATAAATGTGAAGGTCCGAACCGCAAATGGCTGTCGAGGTGATGCGCACAATGATGTCGTCCTTCTTTTCCAGCTTGGCGTCGGCTACTTCTTTAACTTCGACTTTCTTCTTCCCTTGATAGGTTACTGCCTTCATGTTGAGAAACACTCCTTCGGAAGTAGAGTTAAGAACTTAGCAAGGCTAAACTTGTTAGCAACATACTATGTTATAACCCCAAAGTCCCGGTGTTTATCCGTTGTTCCCCGAAGTCTTTCTCCTAAATGCCTAAGTATTCAAAAAAATCGAATATTCCTTGCAGCATCAGCCAGCCTGCAAGCGCAGCCGCTGCCAATACAACAGTAAGTAACACAGTCCACGCCCTAATATTACGTTTCAGCCTGCTTGAGCTTCCCAACCCCACTTCATCATCTGACTTCCAGTACCAATCACCGTCAAGATTCACCAGTTCATCACCCTTCCGCTAATTCAGTGGGCGGATGCAGCAGCGGAGAGTACATCATCAGGGCATGATTTTCGGCTACCGCTTCATCCCCTGCAAGCTCGCCACTCCGCGTAAATACTCTGCGGCGGATGCTGTTGCTGCGGACATAACCGCCCCATGGCTCCAGACGGATAACATGATCAGCCTCGTATACCTCATAATGATAAAGCTGCTTGTCATCGCATCGCCATTCGCCGTACAGATGAGTATCATCCAGGTGCAGCTTCAGCTGATATGTCCGGTCTGTATTGTTCTGAAGCTGCAGATCCAAATAATTATATGCACAAGTAGCCCCGCTGCCGAAAGGTTGTGTCCGCTGTTCGTCGGGAAATACATCATAGCTGTGGCGGTGCCGCTCGGTCACGGTCAGCGGGGTGTGCAGCGTCATCCAGTAGATCAGATTGGACAGCTGGCATAATCCGCCTCCTGTGCCGGAACGAAAACCACCGTAATATAGAACCATTCCGTCCAAGTAACCTTTGCGCCGGGTTGGCTTGCCGATCGTTTGCCAATACGAGTAGGTCTCTCCCGGCGAGATCACCAGACCATCCAGCCTGGCGACGGCCAGACGCAGATTTGCAATCTTATTGTACTGTAGCTGCATGTCCACATTTCGCAGTCTGCGCAGGAGCGGGGTTGAATGCCCGGCTGCCTTATAGGGCAGTGCCTCAGACCGATGATTTGTTGCCTTGTTCCTGCGCCGGATAAACCATGTCCAGTATCTTTTCCAGGTGAAATATCGCTTGCCGGCGAACAATCTCAACCTGGACCGGCGCACTGGCTTCATCGCAGATTTCCCTGCATTCATTGGAATTCTACCTCACGCTCCGGCCGAAGCACGGCGAATCTCCCGCCCAGCACTGAATTATGATGCCTGACAATCTCTTCACCGCTAAAATTGGCATTGCCGAAAGTGCTATGCGCATCCTGGACCAGTACGCTGGAATACCCCATGCTGTAGGCCCGTCTAGTGGTTGTATCGACACAGAATTCGCTTTGCATCCCGCATATGACAAGATCGGTCACACCCAAACGCTGCAGCTCCTCATGCAGCCGGGTACGGTGAAAAGCATCCCAAGTCGGCTTCTCGACGATGGAGTCTTCCTCCTTCGGCGTAATTCGGCTGCTGATCTGCCAGGTGGGCAAACCCTTCGTATATTCCTCATCCTCGGTATGCTGGATATAGACAACCGGAGCCCCTGCGGAACGGGCTTTATTCAATAGCGATATAATCCGGTCCATCACGCCTCCTTCATCATGCAGCTTCACATCATAAGAAAACATGGCTTCTTGGACATCGATAATTAATAAGGCTGTTGTCATGTATGATCCCTCGCTATTCCCTGATTTTTCAATAATTATACCAGAAGAATACGTGAAGAATCCCCTTGATATTTTACAAATTCATCTGCAAACATTATGAAATTGTCATCCCTTTATATAATTTCTTGTACAACAAAAAACCGGGCCTCTGCATAGCAAAAGTCCGGTTCGAATCTTGATTATTTCCCTCGTTTATTATGCCAGATGAGTGCATGAAGCTGAGGGAGCACCCGTGCCCGGTTCATCTCCGGATCGACGATCACCTGATTAAACAGCCATTCCAGTCTACCCAGCAGACGTACGGAAATGTCACCTTCCTCCGTTACATCTTCATTGCCCGGCTGCAGGAACAGTGGCACCTCAGGGTATCGTTTATGCACTGCTTTGGCATATTCATAATCGCCTTCGTTGAAAACAACAACCTTCAGGCTATGGGCAGCTTTGCCCTTATCATGCAGCTTCCCCATAATGCCATCAAGGATCTCCCAATCCGTCGTCATACCTGAACTTGGCGGCTTGGGGCTGATTGTCAGCACATCCACATCGTTGAACCATTCCTGCCAGCGGCTGCCCTGCGTTTCGATTGCTGCTTGAATGCCCCGCTCGTGCAACCCCATGATGAACGTACCCATCGCCTCGCCAATTAGTGCAGGGTTGCCACCGGAGATGGTCACACAGTCAAAGTTATTTCCGGCTAGCGAGAGCAGTTCGGCCATAATTTCCTCTGGCGTAAGCAACCGCACCTTATCCTTGGCCGAACCATTCCATGTGAATGCGGAATCGCACCAGCTGCAGCGATAGTCGCAGCCATAGGTACGGACAAACATGGTTTTCACTCCGATAACCGCGCCTTCCCCCTGGATGGTAGGGCCGAACATTTCTATCACCGGAATCTTACTCACAGTCACAACCCCCATGCATACGGTAGGAGGGTCCATCCTCCGGAATATCCTCAGCCAGCACCTCCGCCCAGGAAGTGGGCGTCTCCCACAGTTTAACGGAATATAGCGGCAACGCCGCTTGCTTCAGCTTGTAGGCTATATAACACGCCATGTTCTCCACCGTCGTGCGGAAGGAGAGCAGCGCTACCTTCGATCCCGTATTTGTCAATGTATCCAGCACAGGCTCGTTGCCCATCGCCAGAAAAGCGTGATCCAGCCGGTCGACCAGACTCTGCTGTACCGTGCTTTTAATATCGCTGAAATCAATCACGAAGCCTTCGTCCGAATGCCCCTCCTCCACGGAAGGTTTGCCCTTCAGGACCACTTCAAGCTTGTAGGTGTGGCCGTGGAGATTGCTGCATTTCCCCTTATGTCCAATCAGCTGATGTGCAGCGTCAAAAGTGAATATTTTACAAACCGATACTTCGCCCAGCATTATAAGCCGACCTTCTTTCTCTCAGCCACATATTGCTCAAGGCCACGCTTGCGAAGCAAGCATGCCGGGCAGGTACCGCAGCCGCTGCCAATGATACCGTTGTAGCAAGTCAGAGTGTGCTGACGGATGTAATCAAACTGGCCCAGCTCGTCGGCCATCTTCCAGGTTTCTTTTTTATCCAGCCACATTAGCGGTGTATGAATGACAAACTCATAATCCATGGACAGATTGAGAGTTACATTCAATGATTTCACAAACACATCGCGGCAGTCTGGATACCCGCTGAAATCGGTCTGGCATACGCCGGTGACTATATTGGCATATCCCAGCTGCTTCGCCAGAATTGCCGCAAAGGACAGGAACAGCAGGTTCCGGCCATCTACAAAGGTGCTGGGCAATTCATCCCCTTCACCGGATACAATTTCTATATCATCACGGGTCAAAGCATTGGGTGCCAGCTGATTCAGCAAGCCCAAATCAAGAATATGCTGCTTCACATTGAACTTGGCGGCAATTTCCTTGGCAACCTCAATTTCAGCGGCATGGCGCTGGTTATAGTTAAAAGTAACGACCTGAACTTCCTCGAAGTGCTGAATAGCCCACACGAGGCAGGTTGTACTGTCTTGTCCGCCGCTGAATACGACGAGCGCTTTTTTATTCATTTCACACTCTCTCCTCTCCACGCTCTGGGATCATCGGTTATCCACTTTTTCTGGATATAGGTCATGATTAATCAGCCGGTGTTCGGCCATCGCCTCATACTTGGTTCCCGGACGCCCCCAGTTGCAGTAAGGATCAATGGATATTCCGCCGCGCGGGGTGAATTTGCCCCATACTTCGATGTAACGCGGCTCCATGAGCGAGATCAAGTCATTCATAATAATGTTGACACAGTCTTCATGAAAGTCACCATGATTGCGGAAGCTGAACAGATAGAGCTTCAGGGACTTGGACTCGACCATCTTTTGCTCCGGAACGTACGAAATGTACATCACACCGAAATCCGGCTGTCCGGTTACGGGACACAGGCTGGTGAACTCGGGGCAATTAAACTTCACAAAGTAATCGCGGCCGGGATGTTTGTTGTCAAACACCTCGAGAATTCCCGGATCATAGCCGAATTTGTACTGCGTCCCTTGATTGCCCAACAGGGTGACCTCTTGCATTTCCTCTTTCAATCTGCCTTCTGACATGACAAAAAACCCCTCTCTTTTCCCGCGGCTTACTGCCTGAACTGGAAAGAAGAACGAGATTTCGAAAACATGGCCCTACTAAGAAATTACGCAGCATAGCAGGAAATAAGTATAGGCATCTCCCTATACTCCCTTAAGCCCCTTTCAACCGGAGACTTTACCTATGCATCAAGTTGTCTTAGTTTTTTATAGAGGGAGTTTGCGAACCTCTCCTGCGATGTACACGCAGACTTCTTCTTAAGCTTTTTATTAACGTCTTGAACTATAACATGATTGGCAGAAGATTGACAACCCTTAAGAATTTGCCTGCTAACAGAACTTATTGCCATTACTACTCTTTGCCGGTTCTCCAGATCCATAGTGCCAGAACGGTCATCCACAGCGGGAGCAGCAGACTCTCGAAAAGCAGCGGGCCGTCGCCGTTTAGAATACGATTTAAATTTTCCACGATTTCAATGCTTGGCAAAGCGGCGAAGAATGGATAAGTCCAGTCCGGCAGTGCCTGATATACGGAAGCAAGCAGGAAAAAGACAACCATGACCGCAGAGCTGACGGCAGAACCATTCTTAGAAGAGTCTATCTTCAATCCGATGATCATTCCAACCTCCACAAAAAGGATCCCTCCAGCCAGCATATACGGAAATACCGACAGCAATTCTGAGGCAAATCCCTGATTGAGCAGAAATACAACTGTTTGCGACAAAACAGAAAACAGCAGAACTGTTAAACCTTTCGCCACGATAATCTGTCCTCTGCCAAGCGGTGATATAAGCAGCGCATCAAAGGTTTTACTTTCCCGTTCTTCAATGAGACCCGGACCGGTCATCATAATACCTACCATAACCTGGGCGAACAAAATCCACGTAGACAGCAGCATAAAGTTAATCCCGTTTTTGTCCATGACCGAGATGATGATTTTGGACATAAAAATCGGCAGCATCACGAGGATAATTATAGAAGGGTTGCGGAGCAAATCCTTGCATTCATGACGGACCAGCTTCATCACTTGATTCAACTCAGCTCACTTCCCGTCAGGGCGGCGAATACGTCAGCCAAAGAAGCTTCTTTGCTATGCAGGCTGATAAGCTTCCCGCTCGCCATAAGCTGATAAATGTGGTCTTTCGTCATCTCATCTGCCAATGGCCAGGATGTGCTCATCACTTTATCCTCTTGCCAATATTCAGCTTCTATCTCTGCCTTTCCGTAAGCCTTTTTCAAGCTCTGCGGGTTATCCAGTGCCACCAATCGTCCTGCATGCATAATGC
Organism: Paenibacillus sp. IHBB 3054; assembly: GCF_051594305.1. NCBI lineage: Bacteria > Bacillati > Bacillota > Bacilli > Caryophanales > Paenibacillaceae > Paenibacillus > Paenibacillus sp. IHBB 3054. The sequence continues at coordinate 13,769 of NZ_JBOFBG010000066.1, forward strand.
CTACACGGTCGCTTAACTCTTCCGCCTCATGCATATCATGAGTGGTGATAACAATCGTGGTTCCTTCATCCTTAATCCTCATTATGTATTTCCTGATAAGCGCCGCCGAGTTGGGATCCAATCCGCTTGTCGGTTCATCCATGAACAGTACTTTGGGCCTGTGCAGCAGGCTTCTGGCGATTAACACACGCTGTTTCCAGCCTTTGGACAAGCTGCCAACCTTGAATTTCTGTCGTTCCTCCAGTTGCAGGCTTCCAATCACTTCATCCAACCGACCCTTTGACACACCGTACAAATCGGCAAAAAGTTCAAGGTTGTCGCGGATCGAACTGCGTACATAAAGATTAGGCAGCTCAAAGACAACCCCGATCTCAGCGTGAACCTTCTTTTTATGTTGTGAAATATTCATGCCATTAATTAATATTTGTCCTTCACTAGGCTGAAGCAGGCCGGTCATCATCCGAATGGTTGTTGTTTTCCCCGCCCCGTTGGGGCCTAGAAAGCCAAATACTTCCCCTTCCCCCACTGAAAAAGACAGCCGGTCTACCGCCCGCTTCTCCTGAAACGATTTCGATACCTCCGTAAGCTGAATCAATGGCCTACCCACCTTTGCCTAAAGTTTGCTTTCCTTCAAGCTTATTCGTAGAAATTGAGAATATCCCAAGGAACTGTTTCAGAAATATGGATTCAATTTCAACGAAAGGGGTAACTTAGAATTTATAATCTCTTAAATAAGGATGGGATCAACTTATGGATCAAACGGTACAGAAGCTTATAGATTGGCTCGATGCTCACGCAAACAAAACCATTGTAATCAAAAAGCAGGAGCTTGAAGATCTCGATACAGTCCACTTTCAATTGGAAACTGTAGAGTACCGCACCGCTGAGGATACAATCGATGATTATCTGGATGATGCGCTTATCTTAAGAGGTTCAGGCAATACCCTGAATGCGGATGGTGAACTTGTGCCGCTTCCACAGCATAGTTATGAAATTGCCGTCAGCGGACTACATTTGGATAATCTTGGTGAAGATAACGCGGAACTCCAGACAGATAGAGCCAAGTATGCTCTCTCCATAAGCTAATCGGATTACTGAATGTCCACTGCACATGTCTCTATGCATAAAAGTAGGCCGCGGTAATTGCTCCCGCGGCCAACAAAATGAAGTTATTCTTCTCCGATAATTTCCACTTCAGTCTCCAGCTCGACTCCGAATTTATCCTTCACTGCAGCTCGCACATGCTGAATAAGTCCGATATAATCGCTCGCAGTAGCATTATCTGCGTTGACAATAAATCCGGCATGTTTACGCGAGACTTCCGCACCGCCAATCCGGGTCCCTTGAAGCCCGCTTTCCTGGATCAGCTGTCCGGCATAACGGCCCGGCGGCCGCTTAAAGACACTGCCGCATGACGGGTATTCCAACGGCTGCTTGGATTCACGCAGATAGGTCAATTCATCCATGGAAGCTTTAATTAAAGCAGGATTTCCCGGGTTTAGCGCGAATCTGGCTTCCAGCACGATATATTCACCGCTCGCAAAGACACTTTGTCTGTATCCCCACTGAAACTCATCCCCTTGCAGGGTGACCAGCTGCCCTGCCTTATTGATAGCAAGCGCACTTTGCAGCACATCCTTAACTTCCCCTCCATAAGCGCCAGCATTCATATAGAGAGCACCGCCAACTGTTCCGGGGATGCCGCAGGCAAACTCGAGACCTGCCAGTTCCTGCTCAAGGGCATACCTGGATACATCAATGATCTTGGCACCGCACTGGGCGTAAAGAAGATCTCCTTGAATCCCCATATCGTTCAGGCCAGAGGTCTGCAGAACGATCCCGCGGATTCCACCGTCACGGATAATTACATTTGAACCATTTCCCAGTACTGTGAGAGGAATATCATTCTTCCGGGCATATGTAACAATATTTTGAATTTCCTCATAAGTGGCAGGTTCAGCCAGTATATCTGCACGGCCTCCCATTTGGGTGAATACATAATCCTTAAGCACTTCATGGCTTTTTACCGTACCGGCAGGAGCCAGTTGCTGCAGATCCTCTTGAATTTTGCTGATATTCATCCTTCATGCTCCTTTTACTCTATGAAAATAATAAATCTTACCTTCTATAATGTTTATGTTGATCCAGCTTTACTTTGAACTATGGCAACCACAACTTTAACAACGAACAGGCTCCCTTGTCAATGACGGGAGCCTGCTGTGGAATGCCTGCTATTTTTAGTATGAAACAATTCTTACAGTTATATCCTAAACCTGTGACGACGCAGCTTGAATGCGGTATTCGGCTCTACGTGTGGCCCGTTCCTCTTCTTTCAGACGGGGGCAGGTATAGCAGACACTTCCGCCTTCAGTACGGTAATACAGACAGCAGCGGTTACGCATGTGTACCCTCTGCTCTGGATCGGCAAGGGATTCGATCTTGCGTACCTCAACATCAAATGGATTTCTGGGAAGCTGGAACACTTCCGCAGCCAGGTCTTTCCTCAGATAACTGTAGTCGTCCTGCACGTGAATCAGAAATTCCTTATTGCTGTTGCCTGCTGCAAGCATTTCAATGTAGTAGTTGAACTTAGACGGGAGCTGTCCCCAGATCTCCCCCAGTCTCAATCCGCTGGCGGCAGACATTGCATGCAGCAGCGGGCTTGCTGTGTTCCTGTAGAACTCTGTGAACACTTTATTACGCCAAGTAACCCGACCCTGTTCGTCAGCAGGCGCTGGATCTATCACCCAGGAATCCAAGGAGAAGGCAACGCGGCAATACCCGCTCGCCGGAATGAGATGAATGCGCAAATTAGATAAGTTGATCACCGGAACATTGGAATATAACGAGACCGAATATTGTACTGCCAGCGCCACGCTGGAGAACCAGCCGCCGAAGTATGCAGCCACAGCCTTATCGTCCAGCGCCTTCATCAGCGGTCTGTAGCAGTCCATAAATGCTCTCATACCCTCTACACTAATCAGATCCTGCGCTGTAAATGAATACCTCGCCTCCTCTGGGGGAGATGGATAAAGATCAAATTTGCTGCCTATGTCTTTTATCTGTGCCTCATTCATTTCGTTTCCTCCTTAATTCCCCCAGCTAATCCTTCACTTGTCAATTACATGCCGACAGCTTTATAAGCAGCAAGCTCGTAAGGAAGGCATAAAGGTACACCTGTACGCGGATCGGGAACGATATCACATTCGATTCCGAATACTTTGCGAAGCACATCTGGTGTCATAACCTCCATCGGGTTCCCTTCGCTGATTACGGTGCCCGACTTGATCGCTACCATATGCTGCGCGTAGCGGGAGGCATGGTTCAAATCATGCACCACCATAATGATCGTGCGGCCCTCTTCCTGGTTCAGCTTCTGCAGCAGCTGCAGTACTTCCAGCTGGTGAGCCATGTCAAGGAACGTGGTCGGCTCGTCAAGGAACAGGATATCTGTCTGTTGGGCCAAGGCCATGGCAATCCAGGCACGCTGGCGCTGTCCACCGGAGAGGCGGTCGATTGGACGATCATGGAACTCTTCCATCCCGGTAACGGAAATCGCATTGGCGATAATCGCGCGGTCTTCAGGAGTCAGGGTGCCAAAGCCCTTCTGATGCGGGTAACGCCCGTATCCAACCAGTTCGGATACAGTCAGTCCGTCCGGAGCCGTCGGGTTTTGCGGCAGAATGGCCAGTTGACGAGCCACTTCTTTAGTAGATAGGGTGTGAATTGATTTGCCGTCGAGCATGACATTGCCGCTCTTAGGCTTCATAATCCGTGCCATCGTCTTAAGAATTGTGGATTTCCCGGAGCCGTTCGCTCCTACCAGCGCTGTGATCTTCCCTGTTGGGAGAGACAGGTTCAACCCTTTAACAATCGTAGCCTCCGCATAACCAATACTCAGCTGTTCTGTATTCAAACGTTCCGACATGATCTTCACTCCTTAAAAGTTTTATGGAGCATGTGCTCCTTTAAGATTAACGACGCAATAAAACTGACTTCGTAAGCATTCGCTTAGTTTTATGGAGTATTTTGCTCCTTTAGATAATCAGGCCTTTGATTTGGCCAGTAAATATAGGAAATAGGGAGCGCCGATCAGCGCAACTACAATACCTGTCGGTATTTCAGCCGGCTGCAGAATCCAGCGGCCAATAGTATCCGCGGTAAGCAGCAGCAGCGCGCCGATTAAGGCACAGGCGGGCAGCAGCACCTGATGCTTCGGTCCAACGAGCCTGCGGGCGAGATGGGGCGCAATCAGCCCCACAAAGCCTATGCCGCCGCTTACGGCGACACAGGAGCCAGACAGCGCGACTGCGGCGGCCAGCAGCAGAATGCGTTCCTTCTCCACCGGCATGCCCAGCCCGGCCGAGGTTTGGTCCCCGAGGTTAAGTACATTCAGCACCCGGGCTTTGTAGAACGCAAATGGCAGCAAAATAGCTATCCAAGGTGTCAGCGCAAGCACAAATCTCCAGTCGCCGCCCCAGATTTTACCGGCCATCCAGATCGCCACAAACTGATAATTCTGCGGATCCAGCCTTAACGACAGGATCAATTGGAAAGCATAGATGCCTGCACCTACAGCGATCCCGATAAGTATCATTCTTGTCGGCGAGAGGCCATCCTCACGCCGGAAAGACAGGAAATAAATAAGTGCAGCCGTAAGACTTGCTCCGGCCAGCGCCAGCAGCGGAAGAACAAAGATTGGAGCTGCCGAGGTTGCCGGAACAAATGAGATAAAGATAATCACCGCAAACCCGGCACCGGCATTAATCCCCAGTGTAGAAGGCTCCGCCAGCGCATTGCGTGATAAGCTTTGCAGAATGCAGCCGGAAACCGCAAACCCTGCGCCGACAAGCAGCGAGATCACTATGCGCGGCAGCCGGAAATCAAAGAGAATCAGCTTTTGCTGCTGCGTTCCCTCTCCAAGGACTGTGTGTAGGACATCCAGCGGTGATAATCGCATTAACCCGGTGTTCATACTGACAACAAAGATGACCACGATAAGAACTGCTAGTGAAGTCAATATGGCTGCTTCCCGGGTACGGCGTTGTTTCCCGGTGGGTGAGTGCAGAGCTTTGCTCATGACAGCTCCCCCTTCCGTTTACTCGCCAAGTAAATAAAGAACGGCACGCCGATCACTGCGATTAAAGCGCCTAGCGGTGTTTCATAAGGCGCGTTAATCATTCTGGCCGCAATATCAGCAAATACAATTAGTAAACTGCCGAGTATTGCAGAGCAGGGAATAATCCAGCGGTAATCGACACCAACCAGATAACGGGTAATATGGGGGATAATCAGCCCCACAAAAGCAATCGGTCCAACCGTCGAAACCGCGGAGCCGGCGAGAATCACTACAATAATAATCCCGGCTGTTTGCACTAGCCTGGTCCGCTGTCCAAGTCCCGCCGCTACATCGCGTCCGAGACTAAGGAGTGTAATGGATCGGGAGATCAGCAGAGATCCTATCAGAGCTGCCGCAATCCAGGGAAACAAAATACGAAGCTGTGTCCAATTCGTCCCGCCGATCCCGCCTGCCATCCAGAAGGCAATATCCTGGGACAGATGAAACAGAATCGCGATTCCCTGGCTTACCGCCAGCAGCATAGCACTTACAGCGGCGCCGGCAAGGGTCAGACGCAGCGGGGTTAAGCCGCTATGGGAGAGCGAGCCAATCCCGAACACAAGAATGGCCGCCGCTGCAGCGCCGATGAAGCAGTACAGCATGATGTAGAGAAAAGAAGCAGATGGCGCAAAAGCAAAAGCTAACGCCAATCCTGCGCCGGCACCGGCATTCAGACCCAGCAAGCCGGAATCTGCCAGCGGATTGCGGGTCATGCCCTGCATAATTGCTCCTGCGACGGCGAAACAAGCACCAACCAGTGCTCCCGCCAAAGCACGGGGAATCCGCAGTTCCCGAATAATCTGATGCTGCTGCAGATCCGGATTAAACCGGAAGACTGCCTCCCATACCGTCACCAGTCTAATATCCGCGGCACCCACCGAAACGGAAAGTGCCAGACCAAAGACGACAGCGGCAAGGCCGAAAATCAAAATAACTACCGCAGCAACCGGCCTTGTCTTCAGCGGTTGATCTCCTGACGGATTTGTATTGTTAGCTATAGAACGTGTGGATGACACCATAAGTCTTCCCCTTAATAGGATGAGTTCAATGTTTTAATGAGAACAACTATCATTCTCATTATCGCAAATATCTGAATTATGTACAAGCTTTCACAGCTCGCACTTTCACTGTGAACGATTAAGTCAATGTCCTAAAAAAAGGTGCAGGTCATTGTATCTCAAGATACAAGAACCTGCACATCCCTCCACCGCTGAAGAGTTCTCTCTACACACAGTTAAGGCTGATTATTTCACGAGAAAACTCAAGACATCATCAATGGTTTTGGAGTTGGCAATGGCTCCGCTGTACAGCCAGCTGCTTGCCTCGCTAAGTTCATGAACATTTCCAGCCTTAACCGCAGGGATACCCTTCCAGATTGCTCCGTTAAGAATGTCAGAGGCTTCGGTCTTGTCACTGTTCACCAGGAAGATATGATCTGCGGTCAGTTCAGCCAATTTCTCCAGCGTGATCGGATTCCAGGTCGCTCTGGATGCCGCAGGGATTTCTGTAACCAGGTTGGGTTGCTTCAACCCCAGATCTCCGTACAATACAGCACCACTGCTGCGTGTTTCATCTACTATAAAGAAGTTCTTCGACACCAGCCACAGAATGGCGACCGAATCATCACCAATGGAGCTGCTGATCTTGGCTTTTGCATCTGCTGCTTTTTGATCGTAATCCGCAATGGCTTGTTCAGCTTCAGTGCTCTTGTTCAGGAGCTCACCGATTTTGAGCAACGATTTGCGCCAGTCTTTGCTAATCTTGTCACCAAGGACATAAGTAGGTGCGATTTTGTTCAACTGGTCATACAGACCGTTCTGCACACTAGACTCAGACTGCACAATGTGGAAATCCGGTGCAAAGCTGGTCACAGCCTCCAGCGGAAGATCATAGCTGATGGTTGGCACATCTTTAAGCTCAGCAATCAGATATTCCTGGGTTCCGTTTGGCACGGACCACTGCGCTACCGGGGTAACGCCCAGTGTTACCAGGTAGTCTTCCATATAAGAAGCAAGGACGCGCTGCGGATTCGCTGGTACTGTGACTTCATGTCCCATGGCGTCTGTCACCGTTTTCTCTGTAGCCGGTGCAGTTGTTTTCGTTGGCGCTGCCGTTGCTTCAGCAGTAGCCGGAGCCGTAGGTGCAGCGGTAGCTTCCGCTCCAGAATTTGCAGCATTCTCATTATTGCCATTGCCGCAAGCGGACAAGAACAAAGTCATTGCCATACATCCGATCAATGCCAGCTTCATGCTGCCTGATCTCTTATTGTTCATCGAAAACATTAAATACCCCTCCTGTATTTACATGCATTAATGGTCAAAGGTGTCCGAGGCCTTCGCCTTACTTTTTAAATGATATTGATTCTCATTATCCCTGTCAACAAAATTATTCGTTCTA
>NZ_JBOFBG010000067.1:0-12526 GCF_051594305.1 Paenibacillus sp. IHBB 3054
TCTCGGTGTTGGCACAACTAAGGATCTCCTTTTTTGCTGTCTAGTTTCTATGTAGCATTATAGTAAGTCACTGATTATGTACTTTAGTAAATTGAATTTTAGATTCCCCCATTTTGGCAGGACGTAACTACGGTGAATATTTGGACTTCCGGCCGCTGTTGTCCCCAGATTTCTTGATTTAAACCGCCATATGCGGTGGAAATCCGGTGACAAAGGCGGTCGCTACCGCTCCTACAGTTCCAAAATCCCCCTCCCTCTATTATGATTGAAGCATTTTTTATGCTTTCTTTTTTACTGTATTAATAACCTCTAGTATATTATGACTCAAATTATCAAGCATATTTTTTTCATACTGATAGTGGCCATCTATTCCTCTATGAATTATTGCATTCATTACAGGATGATATTCTTTATGTGTTGCATGAATTAAATCCTCAGCAAAATCAACTGCTTGTTTTTCACTGTATTTAAACTCGTTAATTAGTAATGCTACTATAAGAGCATGAGCCTGTGGTTGGTTTAACTCGTCCCTTTGAACAATGGCATTTAGTGCACCAAAACAAAATGCTGCGATAACCTGCCTCTCAAGCTCAGATGTATCTTCAAATCTAATTCCGATGAGTTCAAATAGTTCAGTTAAAAAAAGTCTTAGTTCACGTGATGCGTGATTTACTTTTAATCCTTCAAATTCATGCGGGTTTAAAAAGTCTGTCATTATCTATCTCCTATCATCGAGTGTCTAAATAAGTGTTTAGTAGATGTATAGCGTACCTTTGGGCCATCTTCCCTTCCATCCACATGGACAGTGCCCGAGTTTGAGAACTTCTAGCATTTCGCTAAAAAATTTTGGACAGCCTTTAAACCCGGCAAACGCACGTTCAATTCCTGCATTAAGCAATAACCAACTTAATGTATCACCGAACTCTTCTTTTATATTCTGCTCTTCAACACTATCATAAAGTTTAGCTATGGCTGTTTTATACTGTTGTGACTCTCTTACTGCAGCAACAATTGAATTGAAATTCCTAACACTATATCCTAATTTCCTCATAATAAAATCTGCAAGATTATCCCTACTCTTTGATATTACCTCCTCCCATTCATCTTTTTCGTCAAATCCCTCTGCTTTCTCCCACCCATCAACTTGTTGTACCGAACATAGTAAATCTATTTCTGCTAGTTTACCGCAATTTGTAAACCACTGAATATTCTCAAACTCGTTTAATAACTCTTGACTAACTATTATCTCTTTCATTTGGGATTAAACCCGCTTTCCATCAATATTATTAAGAGTTTTCTGTCTGTGAAAGTGGTCCGCTTGATACGCTTTGCAAAAAAAGACTTACCTCACCTCAAATTCCGAGTGGAGTAAGTCTGCCAGGCTAAATTTTGGCCTGCGATACTATGTATTAATCCTCAGAAAATAAATTTGGAAATCTATCTTGGTCAAGTTTAGGCAAAGTAAGCAATAAGTCTGCCTTCGTCTGGATAATCACCATCCCACCCACATGGAAAACCACCAGCTTTATAGATTCTAAAAACTTGTTCATAAAAATTTTCAACTTCACCGTTTATTGCACGATTGATTGCGCAGTTTCTCAAGTCCACTACAACAGTTTCAAAAAAATCGTGATAGGGGCCAGTTATTTGTCTTCTAAGACCATCCGCTATTAATCCAGTTAATTCATCCAGACCCCTAGGTTTTTGGGAAGAATCTAATTTATATAACTTCCCCTTAACTTTTCCCATTTCAAGTTGTCTTATATCAGACCAAGTATATTCATCTTCACCAAAAACTTCAGTAATGGCTAGCCTTTTGGCCTCTTCATATTGATTAATTATAACGATATTTTGGGCTCTCGCTGTTTTCGGGAAATCCATAATAGAATTAGAGAATTGAATAACTCCTCAACTAAATTGCTGTATATTCCGTTCTTCATAACTTATCAAACCACCTTTGACACAAGTCTATCTGTTCTTGGCGTTATACCTCTTCTGGTTTTCTAAATCACTGAATCAAATACTTGATACCCCATTGCTTCTAAAAACTTTACTGTCTCGGTTAAATCAACCTTATTATTGGGTTCCAGCCTGCTTGTATCAGTATTTCTCTCGTATCATATGATAAGTTATTCAAATCGCAACATCCTGATAACCTACTTCAGTTACTTTTTCATTCAATAAACGAATTCCCACTCCATTCTCTATATCCCATGTACAATCAAAAAGTATTCCGATATCTCGGCCTTCATAAATCCCTGCATATGAAACAACAATTCCAACCAAAGTAATCATCTCAAGAAGTTGGCCCGTTGTTTCAACTAAGGGATAATACTCATTAAATCCAATATCATAACCCAGTTCATATCGTTTTTGTTGGTAATAGTCTAAAATGGGTTGCAAGAAGCTTTGCTGCAATTGCTGCCAGTTTTGCATTAATGATTGATATGCCGTATATTGATCTTCATCAAACTTGTCATCTTCTTCACCATTGATCATCAATGCAATCTCAGTTTCTTTTCCAAAAAAATGAATCGTGGTATCCTTAGCCCAAACATAGTTATACTCAAGTTCACCAAAAACCGGATCGTTTATTTTCATTTTAAAATCTTCCCTTTTTGTTTATTGGCAAATTCTCCAGGTTCAAATGCCTTTGTTGTGCCGCCGATGATGATTCTGTAATCCTTACCTGTAATAATAAACTCGCTATTTAATTCAATGGATACGCCCTCATATTTTTCGCTAAGTATTTCTTTAAGTTTTAACTTATCTGACCCTTCCTGAACATATAAAAATAGGTCTTTAATATTTCGATTTATAGGGTCTAGGTACATCTCGACTCTTATAATATCATTTGAATTTCTTTCAATATTGCTTATTTTATATACTACTTTCTCAACATCCCCCTCCACCTTTGTATCATTACCGAACATTTCACCCAGTGTTGAGTAGTTTGGTTGTCCACCTATAAATATTTCCACCAACCCTACAACTAACTCCTGAAAAGTACTTTCTGAAAATTTCACTTTTAACAATTCCCACGAGTTATCCACCATCCAGCTCATATCATTGAAATCATTATCACTATCGTCCAATACCCCAATAACTACAGGCTTTCTATAAAGAAACTTCGCATTGATGCTTTCGTCATTTTTTATAAACATTAAACTCCCTCCAATTTTCTGTGCTAGTTGAACTCGCTAAGACTTTTTAAAGAAATCCTTTTGTAATGCTTCCCATTCATGATCCGTAAAAGTAAACCAATTAGGGCTTACCGCTGAAGTATCAATCACCCCAGGTTTTGATTGTTCGTATAAATCTCTTTTTAAACCAACTTCGTCATTATTTAAATACACCATACTTTCCTCCAACTTTATACAAAATGACGAAATCTTTAAATGAGTATTGGTTATTTCTTTATTCAAGATCTTTTCTTATTCTTTTTTTTGAAATACATACCTATCTTTAATATACCTGCGTTGCAAGAATTCTGTGAAAGTATCTGTAATCTTATAAAAGCCATCCTTCTTTTTACCTTCTGAGTAAAAGTAGACAGGTGGATTTTCCCCTTCATCTAATTTAAAGAAGCAAAACATACAACCTTGACTCATCCAAAATACAAAATCGTTTGAAGTAAGTTTTAGAGGTACATTGTTTTCTTCTAACAATTCTGCCCCCCCTTCATTTAACGCTAACAATTCATCCATAAAACATGATTCACCACGCAAAAAAGTATGATCAGTGCCGTTTCCCATTGTTTCAAGAAATTCAATATAAGCCATCGGTAATATTTGATCGCTAATCATTTTTCTCACATTAATTAAATCTTCGTTTGTACAAGGACTCATAGGAATTTTATCAATTCTAAATTGTGAGACTAACTCATTTAAATATTTCAAAATGTTTCACCCTCATTAGAGTCATTTACTTTTTAGCTAAAATATTCATTTACTACTGCAGTTAATCGGTCGTTTCCTAACTCAATGTTAGTCAAATAATAAAGGAAATAATCTTCTACTTCACTTTGATTGAATAGACTCAGATATTGAAATGCAAGTAGTGTAGTATCATCTATTCCATAATTTTTTCCCAATTTTGTTTTTACATATTGAATCGCTTGATTAATGAATCTATTGTCTTTTGTCTTAAAGAGAACATTAAGAACGAATGTAATCTCATCCTCATTCTCTATTTCAAAAATCTCACGCACCTCATTCTCTTCTAATTCTTCCTGAAATAGCTGTTCCTTAACCAAATTAAATATACTCAAAGCCTCTAATTCATCATTATAATAATCCTCCCAAAAGCTTAGATAAGCAAATTGCTTCGGCAATAAAGCTGAGCTATTATTGGGCTTGTTCCACAATATCCAATCAGAGTTCACTTTATCGGATACAACTTTAAATAAAGAGATTGAATAAGGCACAACTTGCTTGACATCATTTTCTACTCTGAAAAATCCCTCGCCATTTATACTGGTTTCCACAGAATAAACTAAATATTTTTTATTCAATGATAGATTCTCTTTTTTCTCTAAATCCTCATTAAAGCATACTCTCATTTATCTTACTCCTATAATATTCAAATCGACATCCAATTCTATTATCCGGAATAGGTCATTTTCATTTGCTCTGATCTACCTTCTGATTTCCTATTGGCGATGCTGAAAACTAACAAAGAAATAGAATATTCATGATTTCCATAATTAAATTGTTTATTACTTTCATACACAAGCCTTTCAAACTTTTCATTGATTGATGATTGCAAAGTAGCCATATTAACCTCCTCAAATCATATCTTTAATCATTTCAAAATACTTATCATCTTCACTAAAATAAATTTTGTATCCTTCTAACATGTAAGCTCTTAACAGATAGTCCTTAGCTTTAGCAAGCTCCCCACACTCGAATAAACTCTCTCCAAGTCTCAGTAAAATAAATGGATTTGAAATCCCATCTGGACAGTTTAAAGCATTATAAAAATTACTTTTGGCCATTTCATAGTGCTGTATAAATCCATGTGCTTGTTTCCCAGTTGTTCTTCGGTAACGGAACCAGTTCCAGAGCGGCAGTATAACTCTCGATAGCTTTAATAATTTGTCCTTTTTCAGTTAACTTCGAACCTGCAGATCAGTTCAAACTATAATGTTCTATTACATAATTATCGGAGTTAAGCATCCATTCCCTAACTTCTGGGGACTTTGTACCATAATATCTCCCCGTATTGCCCCACCACGAGACAACGTCAGCTAGATGAGTCAGGTCTGCTTGATCTAGAGAACACTATTTTCCATAAATTTCTCAAATTCCATATAAGACAACAAAAAACAGGTCAATCCTGGTGGTAGTTTACCATAATCGACCTGTTCATCATAACGCTATTGTTATTTAGGGTATAGGTTATATGTGTTGTTGGTTGAATGATGAGTTCATTTGGCACTGGGTAACCCTCATTCTATCACGGGTTATTTCACATCATGTTATCACAGAGGGTGTCTTATAACTGTATATTATACTTTAAGTCCGTAAAAATACTTTTGTCCCTTCTCCCAGTTTTTCTTTGACAGTCCTTTGACATAATTAATAAAACCTTTATAGTTGTCTACATTTATTACTGTGTAGTAATCGCCTGGCACTTTCTCCCCAGACCAAATCGATAGTAAGGATGGAACTAACTCCATTTCAAGACGCTGTCCGGTATTAGCGGCAATCAGAACTCTTTCAATTAATTTTTTTGTTAAATTACCAATAAATGCAATTTTTTGATTATAGTAATACTTTTCCGAGTTACAACTGTTAATGTACTCCAAATAAAAATGACCAATCTCTTCCACGGCTGCACCATCACCTAAATGCTCTTCAAATTCAATAAAAGCATCTATCGAATCCCTTATAATGATCGACGGATCATTAATTTCATCCCAATCTTCAAGTAATGCTAATAGATATGGAACAACTTCGAGAGAAAGCGTTGTAACTGCCGCTGACGCAAATGTATGAACCACATCTTCTGTAGCATTTTCTAAAAACAGAAGATTGTTCGAGTCTCTTAAATCTTCATGCGTACAAATTGAGCAAAAAATCCGAATGCAAAGATTTAATACTGCTTCATCTTCAGAATGATTTAACAAGTGAATTAAGAGTGCTTTTTGCGTAAAATCTCCTAACTTAAAAAGCTCCACGAGTTGGAGTATAACATCTTGTTCCGTCTTTGAACGTAAAATACTTTCTTTAATATCCGAAATATTGGAATTTGATATTTCACCGTACCAACTGCTATTCATAAGGTGCATATAGTTCGCCATTTTCCACCACCCTTTTATTTTCCCCTTCGTCCAGTATCCATCTTTCATAGTTGCACCGTCGCTTTTAGTTTGTGTATCCTGTGTTCCGACGGCGTGGCATAGATTTTCAAGTGAAATCAATATGTAATTTGTACTTTTCATCTTTTAAAGATCTAAAAAGATATATACCTATATCTTCTGCTGAATCATCTAATGAGACACCATATTTGGCTTCAGCTTGAATTATCGCATCTCCTAACTGCGCTCTGATCTCACTTAATTTATGTAAATCAAGATATTCAATAAAGGCGTACAACTCATTATCTTCAGATAACCACTGAGACTCCTGCCATGACACATAACCTGGTGTGCGAAACAACAATTCATCTAATTCTTTATCAATAACTTTAGGAATTTCATCGTAGTCTAAGAAATACATAAAATCTTTATTTTGATCATTGTAAGTGACAGAAAGTAGCCCACCATTATACTCTACAGCAGCTTGGAAAACTCCCTTGTACTTAGTAGCAGCAGTTCCATTATGAATACACCAAGGACACATCTCATGTACATCCTCAATTAAGTAAAAGGGGCCAGCATAAATGTATTCAGTTTCTTGTTTGCAAATTGAACATATTTTCGTAGAAACCTTTTCAAAAATTCCATTAATATAAGCATTCGGCTGTAATCGAAAGAAAGGTAAGTTATCTTTTGACATAATTCACTTGTGCTCCTCCCTATTATATAAGCGCTTAAATCCATTGAATCCATGATACGTGACATCTAGTATTTCAGCATGGGTACGTGGAGCTACTATTGTAGTGAATTTTAGTTCCAGTCATAAGTAGTATGTTCATGATTCCACACTTGTTATTTAATCATACTTTGTTTGTGATATAATGGCTGCTCCATTCAGTTTCATAGTCTTCTATTAGATTTGACCAATACCCTTCAGCTTCTTTCATTGCTACAGGATCAATTTGTTCATACACCCTACGCAGCTTAATCGCATAAAAATGAAACAAAATAAATGTTCTCACTCCTTTCATTTTTCAAGCTCATTAAATTAACTCGTATAATGCGCGGGCCTGTGCTATAGACCGTACCTTCTTTTCTGCTTTCTGCACTGGTTGCTATTTCTTCAATTCTGCTGTCACAACCTGTACACGTTTTGCCATTTGTTTCATCCTTCTTTGATTTTGGGTATGTAAAAAGCTCATTCCTACTCATGGTTCAAGTGGGAAAGAGCTTTGGAGAGTCTATCAAGTTTGAGCCAAGTTATACTCTACCAGATACTCACACGCTGCTCTGGCGCTACATACATCGTATCTTTTTCTGTAATTCCATAGGTATCATAAAATTCTTTAAAGCTGGCAACTGTACGATTCACACGAATCTTGTTAGCGGAATGTGTGTCATTGCTAGAAAGATAAGCAACCACTTCCTTACTCATTGTTGTACGCCAAATCGTTGCATATCCTTCAAAGTAAGCTTTGTAATCCGCATTTTTCGTTTGAGACAATACTTGCAAGGAGGCGGCCATACCACCAAGATCTGCAATATTTTCGCTCACAGTCAAGCTACCGTTATTATATACACCAGGAATGACTTCCAGTCCGTTATAATAAGAAATCACTCGCTCCGTTTTTTCTTGGAACTTCTTATAGTCCTCAGGTGTCCACCAGTTTACAGCATTTCCATTTTCATCATAGGAAGAGCCGAGATTATCAAACGCATGGCTGATTTCATGGGCAATCACCATACCAATTGCACCTAAATTTGTTTCCCGCTTCGCATTAATATCATAAAAGGGTGCTTGAAGAATACCTGCTGGGAATACAATTTCATTATTGAGTGCGTTGTAATAGGCGTTAACATTGTAAACACTCATTTGCCATTTACTTTCATCCACAGGTTGACCCAATGTTGCTACTTGTGTTTTCCATGATGCTTTGCAAATAGCTACAAAGTTATCAAATAATGATCCACCCTCTTTAATGGATACAATGGGTACGTCTTTAAAGCTGTCATCCCATTTATCAGGATAACCGATCTTGTAGGTCATTTTATCTAGCTTCAGCATAGCTTTAGCTTTAGTGGCTTCAGACATCCAGTCCAGCGCCTTAATACGCTCCTTATACACCGCAATAAATTCCTTCACCATTTTTTCCACGTCTTGCTTCGCTTCAGCTGTAAAATGGCGTTTTGCAAACATTTGACCTAAGTAATCACTCATTACACTTTGTGTTAATTGAATTGCAATTTCATCTTGTGTTTTTTGGCCTTGAATACCAAATAGATTAGCTTGGAAATCCAACGACGCTTGTTGCAACTCTTCACTTAATATGTTACTGGTATTAATAAGCCAAATCGCTTGCATATAGTTTCTAAAATCTTGCACATGCTCATCAGTCATTAATTGTGAAAGCTTATTGGCTTGCCCCTTGTCCATTACAATTAATTTATCTACGGAACCAAGCTGTAGATGCTTCAAATAATCAGCCATATCCAGTGAAGGAAAGAGCGCATCAAAGTCTTGGATCGTATATGAATTATAATATTTATTTACATCATTTTGGTCTTGAATGTCCATCGTTGCTGCTGCTATTTGCTTCTCAAACTCATACAATGAGTTTGCCTTTTTCTCGGCAGCTTCCTTGCTGTCACCAACAAGCTGGTATAACTTGCTCAAATACGAGACATACACTTGTTTTGCTTGAGCATTGTTAGAAACATAACTCGTCTTGTCTAAAATCAAGCCTACGCCTGCATAATATAATGCATTAATGTCACTTTTTTTAGCATCTGCCATGATACCAAATGATAAAATAGAGCCAAAGCCGAGCTCTTTCTCCATCTTCAAGCCTACATTCATTAGCTCCTGGATTGTAGAAGCTTGATTCAAGGATGCAATATAAGGTGCAATTGGCTTAATTCCCAAAGCATTACGATGCTTCATATCTTGTGCATTCGTATAAAAATCTGCAATTTTCTGTTCCACTGATCCTTTAGCATGTGTGTCCTTCACAACTTCTTGCAGTATATTTTTAATTCGTTCTTGATTTTGTTTATCCAATTCGTTAAATGCACCATTGCTCATTTCTCCAGCATCAATGGTAGATGCATTCAGCCACTTTTTATTTACAAACTCATAATAATCATCACGAGGATTTGTCCCCTTTAACGCTACCATTCGTTTAACTAGTGCAGTTAATTGTTCAAGTGTAACTTGATCCTTAGCTCCAAGTTTGCCATCCGTATAACCGTTAACGATACCTGTCGCAGCAATTTTAGTCATCTCATCTTGTGCCCACACTGGGATGTCACTAAAGGAAGACGCTGTATTTAAGCTACGCAAATCGTTTCCTTGCGGCTTCGGTAGGTTTGAGAATGCTCTACTTAGCATAATTAATGCTTCGGTACGAGAGACATACTCACCATCTTTGGTTTTGCCTTGAGCATCCCCCTTCAAAATGTCTTCTTTCTTCAAGCCAGGGTTATAATCATCTGCAACATTTAATAAATAAGCAACAACCTCTTCCCGTGTCATTGCTGCTTTCTCATCCTTAGCTAGTGCATGTGGCGCTAGTGAAGTAAGTATCAAGGATGAAGACAACATAAATGCTAATAATTTCTTCAAAGCTTCCCCTCCTCGGATAAAATAAAATCTAATTGGTATTATCTTCATATATCATTTTGTTATTACGTGGTGTTTGTTCTGAAGTTTCAATTTGCTATATGTCAGCATTAAGTTACATATTGGGATTAATCAACAGGCTTGGGCTGGTAACTATATTGCTTCGTTAAAGCCAATAAATCATCTTCTATCCCACGAAGTAAGTCTTCAGTAAAGTGGGATATCCAGCCGTAATTGAAGCACCCATTGAATAATCATCCAGCGCAAATTCCATCAATACATCTAGTAGTAACTTGTCATCAAGTCTCTCTTCGAAGCATAGAATGCCCCTCCCTACCGCATATCCTAATCTCTTAATTTCTAATAAATGTACCAGTTTTAAGTTATTTAGGGTATGAAATATGTTCATTCGGCACTGGATAGCCCCAGATTATAGAACTATATCCTGGAAACCTACCTCAACTATTTCTTCATCCTCAATTTTCACGGCAAGCCCATGTTCTATTTCCCAAGTGCAATTAAAAAGCAAACCAATTCTTCTAAATCCATTCTTACGTACTTTTCTTATAATCAATTGAGTAGGTTCAACTAATTTGCCCATTTCTTCTTTATTTTCTATAATTGGAGCAATCTTGTCAGCTACATCCTCCCCCACCATATCTCTATACTCCACATAACTTTCTTGATAATAGTCAAAGATTGCATCCTCTATTTTCATTATCATATTTTCCATATTACCAACAAAATTAATATACGCTTCTTTTTGAGCACCTTGAAATTCACCTTCTTCGTTTCCATCAATACTTAAAATAACGCTTCTCTCTTCTCCAAAGATCTTTACCTTCTGTTTTCCACTCCAGTATAAATCGTATGTAATTCCACCAAATAATTCATGGTTAAGGCTCGCCATTATGTCATTCTCCTAACTTTTACTTAATAGTTGAGATATATTTGAAGAAACCGAGATAAAACGAAGGTAACGAAAAACAGACCAATCATGGTAACGGAAAAGCGTTATTTAGGTTATAAAATTAAAGCATTTCACAATGCTTCATATGATTCTGATTTAATAAAGTTATCTACTAGAAATTTATCATTATCACTTAGACTCTCAAAAAGTTCATTGAATTTATCCTTGGCATCTTCATTGTCTAAAAGTGCTAACGTTGCTAAAGCAACGTGTCCCATTTGCCATGGCCCAAGAAATTTATTGTCTTTCAACAGTTCACTGAGTTCAGCTAATCTATCAACTATTCTTTGATTACAATAATTTCTTTCTATCGCTTTAAACATCGCCCTAACAACAACTCTATAACTGTAAGCCTCCATACAAACAATTAAATCTTCGTTTTGGATTGTATCATTTTCAAGTTCTTTTATTAATTCAGCTATTGAAACCACTGTTCTTTTCCCTTTCCTAATTATTATTACTCGTCCCTTAGACGGTGGTAGTGTTTTATCTCTAGGTTTTAGACTAAGCCCCTTCTCAACTTCTCGTCAAGATTATTCCAGATTCGGGAACGAAATAGCCTTATTTATGTATGAAAATTATAGCCTGTATAAACGATAAATCTATTATGTGCGTACAACCAAAATGGAGAATTAATACGAGTATTATTTGAATGATAGGGACATTCGGCACTGAGTAGCCCCGCCTATATTAATAGGGATGCTTTTATATAGAAATAGTCGCACAACACATGTTTTCAGTTAACATTTGATATTTTCAATAATTCACTAAGTTCGCCCAACTCTTTTAAATTTTTATTAGCTAGATTAATTGGAATGTCTTTCATTAAAACAAAAGGAAGTTGTTTCGAACCCTTCAATAAATCAAATAGCCCCTTTTTTATATTAAAGACCTCTTGTATTTTTTTCAGATCAGTAGCCCCACCCCTAAGTGGATTTACTAGAATAAGATCACAAAGCTGACCGCAATTCTCCTCGTCCTCTTCATCTAATAAATCAATGTTAATTGCCCCATTATTTATCCATTTTATAAAATCCTGACTGACCATTGAAGAAAATTCTGGATTCATAACTCCTGCATCTACCTGTATTAATTCAGTAGAGTCCTCATTTGATGACATCAAGTAGAACTTGCCTCCGCCGTTACTCCCTATAGCTAAATAACCCTGAGCGTATTCTGAAACCTCATATGTTTGATTTCTTTCAAAAATAACATCAGTACCAAAAATTATGACACCTTCTTTTGTTTCAAAGCCGTTAGTTAACTTTAGGAGATCCCTAAATACTTTGGGGAATTTGAAACCTATTTCTATCTCGATCCTGTTGATTTCATTTTCATCAACTGCAGGATAAAGATTAAAAGTTGATAAAGATTGTAGATTTATCATTTAAAGCCTCCTAGTCCAACAAAGAATCTGTATGCTTCCCCCAACTACCCTCATTACAACTAAAAGTTAGAAACTGGAGGTAACCAAAATTTGCATACGCATGCACATACCTGTCAAATATCAGGGTCAATACTCAGAGTGCTATAAAATTCATTTCAATATCTGTTAATAACGCGGAAGTTCACCATTATATTTCTTTATCAAAAACTCTGAAAAAGTCTCACTTAATTTCGTGAAGTCATTTTGAGT
>NZ_JBOFBG010000068.1:0-12337 GCF_051594305.1 Paenibacillus sp. IHBB 3054
TATTTCAGTGTGGGCAAAATTAAGCAGACAACTTGGAAGTCCAAAATATTAGGAGCCATTATAGCTATTTGGACTACAATTCAGGTCTTGAAAAATAAAAAAATGCGCTCTAGGAGAGGGTTTCGAGATGGAGGGGAGCCGAACCCCTGTCCGAAGATAACGGCACATAAGTTTCTACGAGTGTAGTTACAGTTTTGATGTCACCCTAGAAGCCCCCCGTAACCGGGTCCCCTTCGGGTCAGCCTGATTATCTTCTTCCGTCCAGGCGAAGACCAGACGGCGTATCCCACTACTTATTAGCCCCTATCCCTGTCACATGGCGATGCAGGGTAGAAGCACGCGCACAGTTTCTTTAGGCTGCGAAAGCGTTGTTGTTTTGTTGTTTGCCGTTTAATAGGCTTTAGCGTTGATGAAGTTTGCATGGTAAACAACACCACATGTTAAGGATTTAACGACTTTATTTCACTTTCACTAAGCCCTGTTGCCTTAGCTACAGCTGCATAATCCATCCCCATTGCCAGCAAATTACGAGCGACTTCTCTTTTCCCTTTGTTTACGCCTTCTGCAATACCCGCAGACTTCGCCCCTTCAACCATAGATGCTTCATCATGCAAATATTTCTGTCTGGCCTCATACAATCGTCTGGCATCCGAATCCTGACTCAAATATTGCAAAGTATCCATAGCCTTTTCCAAGCCCGGCTCATTCATCTTCAGCACCTCCCATTGTGATGTATCGGCACCCTTTAAGAACAATAGCCAATTAATCAGCCCGCCCTCAGACGGAACACTTCGTTCGTCCAGTTTCGGCAATTCCAAGAAATGCACTTCAATATCGTCAATCAAAGGTATCCCTGTCCGGTCTTCCCGCAGATGGAATACGTTATGATATTGCTCATTCTTTAAGAACCCATAGTTTAAAATGTTAATCGTCACGCATTTCTTCAACTCAGGATATTTGTCTCCCTCGCTGAGGCTCGCCAGCAAACTAATCACTATAGTTGATTCCTTTGTCATCTTTCAGACACATACATACTTTATTAGAAAACTTACTGCCCATATATTTAGCTAAGATGATCTTTTCGTCGTAAGATATACGGTTATATTCTAGAAATTCACTAAACATTATATAATCCTTCATTTCAATCTTTGGGAGTGAATATCCCTTTTGTAAGCGAAATAGTTTCTGTAGCTTATTCCAAATTTTTTGTGCTTCGTTCTGTTCGAAACTTATTTTTTTATCTTCTTCTATGCGCCTTGCTAATTGATGATGATGTTTTTTTATGGCTCCATTTTTACCACGGGCAACCATCATTTTTAAGCTAAGCGGCTTCACACGCTCAATAATTTCAAGATGATACCAGAATGGCTCTTCAAAGAGCTCATAATCCGTGACAGCTTGGATGATATCCTCATTTTCCGTCCCCGAGATATCATATCCATGCGCTAACAATTGCTGAATGAGAAGGTTATTATCTGTTTCTGACAGAACCTCAATATAACATCCAAAAACAAATTCTCTAACCACATCTTCGTACTTTTCTCCAAAACTATTATGTAAAAAACCGATACCACTTGTATAGCTAGCTGTAGATTGCCCGGTATACTCATCAAAAAAGTCTTCAACACTATAATAATCATCAACCGAGATTAAATCATTTTCCTGAACCAGCATACCCGAACAATCCCATGGAGGATCGTATTCGTGAGTAATTTTATATTTAGGTGTAAACATGAAGTCATATGCTAACTCTTCAGCTAAATTAGTCAATAATACCGGAAACTTCGCCTCAACCCTGCTCCTTATTTCTTTCGAAATCATTTCTAAAGAATGTTTCATTCTTCCATCTCCCCCATCAAAAAAGACCATGCTTAATAAATAATTAGGCACGGTGCTTCCGTTGAAAAAGTTTATAATGGTTTGTAATAGAATAACATACTCGCACCCTATTTTCACTCTTGAATTCAATTTCTAAACGGTGGAGGATGTAAGCACAAAAAAAGTTATACCCTGCCTTTTAACGAGTACGTATCATCTAACACTTCTGCTAAATCGAAAAAAGACACCCCTAAAGGTGTCTTTTACTTTACTCCATATGGAACCGAGGGGATTCGAACTGTTGTCCCAATCTTTTTATCCTATCTCCCAACAAGTTAAAAAATACCGAAAAGGCTTATTCTATAAGGCTTTTCGGTATTTTATATGTTATTTAAGGTTAGAACGATTTATCGCTGGTATTTCTGATCTAAAGCTTTTGTCTACAAGATGTCTACAAAAAACGGACAGGAGTTTGGATAACAAGCCGATAATTATTATTCAGTATTATTGAACCTTATCATAATTGGTTTTAATGAAGTTAGGCTAAAAATCGACTAATATCATCATGAGTAAATATATCTTCATTTTCATATATTATTTGAGAAAAAGTATTACTCATCATTTCGGCAATAACACCTGTAACACCATAATTTTCATTGCTATACTTCTTATTTAAATGAATGTTATCATCGGAAAAATCGACCTTCGCTTTAGCAGCCTTTCTTATAAGATCATAAACAGTATCAAAAGCTAATGTAAATTCAAGTTTGTGTGCAAGATTGTTTCTTATAGTGTTCATTTGAAGCAATAAATCTTCCATATCGGGAGAAATTCGATCAATTGCACGAACAACTTTAACTTTAGCATTAAAGCCTGTCGTTATACTCTTCAATGCATCTGGATTCTTAAAAGACCTCTGTAAGATTTCACTGAGTAATGCTTCTATGTATATCTGTCCGCGAATAAAAGCTTGGAATGGTTCACCATACGCCTCTCCAGTAGCATAGTTTATAATATTTCTGGGATCATTCATTTGTATATCAACTACAACTCCTTTGGTATTTCCCTTATTAGAAGTCTACACAGATACTGTCGTTAGGTTTATCTAAGATACTATCATTCAGATGCTTTTTTTCATAATACTCACGAAAAAACTTGAATTTCTAAGATTAGTTCAAATCTTCATCTTTAAAGGTATGCATTTGTTGTTGGTCTGCACTAAATGAATTAGCGCGGCAAAGCTATTTTCTAAAAGATACTCATCTGGCTAACTGCACCATTTTTAACGGTATATCAATTGCCCTTAAATTTTTATGTAATTCTATTACAGAGAACTTTGCAATGTTAGAATCAAATAGTTGAATATTAGTTATTTCTCTTTGAGCTACGGCACTATCAAGGAATGCCAATCCAACTACTACCTTTGTGCGGTTTCTAAATAATTCAACAAACTGCTCTTTTGTAATTGAATTTGCCTGAGCAATTAATTTTTTCGAATATTCTGATTGCGGGTTAGATATTACTGATTCCTCATACAAAAGTTCAATTAAACTATAGTCATGTGACAGTTTTACTTGTTGAATTAATCTTGAAGCTATAAAAATTTGTGCAGCTAAATCTCTGAGTGTATTGTTAAATCCTTTTTTGACATGTATTAGATAAATGGTATCATGATCGAATTTTAAGATGTCACATATTTCTATATTGTGTGGTGTAACTTTATCAAACACAAAAAATCCATCTTTATTAAAATACATCTGATTATATTCATTTTCAGAAATAGACGCTTGTTGATCCCAAGGCTCTGTTAATAATAGGGGATCATTTGCAAATGAAATTATACTAGAGCACTGAGAATTTAAATCCTCTATAAATGTATTTTGAACTCTGCACCAATCTCCATCAATAAAGAAATAGTGGTTATTCTTAAATGTAACTTCCCCATGTAGATGCTTTAAAAACCATCCTTCAGTTAACTTCATATTATCAGAATCATAGCTTTTAATTCGTATTTTTCGTATGAATTCTATCTGATCTTCCTGGGTTAAAGTTAGAATATCAGTCCTTTCTATCAGAAAGTCTTTGAGTATCGATACACTGTCTAATGAAGGAAATGAATCATTTTCAATTGATATGGAAGAGTAATTTTTAAATATTTTATAACTATCAGCTATTTGAAACTTCTCAAATTCGGGATGACAAAAATCTACATCCAGGTATTCATTATTATTAATATAATTCACAACTTTTTCTAAAAGACTATTTTCTAGTTCAGCTATGAGTTGTCTGTTTTTTTGTCCTTTATTATTTATTATTTCAATTTTATTCACATTAAAATTTGCTGGAGTATTGAACAGTTCAGTTATCTTTAGCATTAGTGACAAGAGAAAATCAAAATTTATTGATTTATTAATCTTAAATGTTGATTTAGCAATGCAACCAACATCTTTTTTTACCTCATTCACGGAAAACCCAAATTTTTGTGCTAATACATCAGGATTAAGCGCTGCTTTAATCTGTTTATATAGCTTTCCAAATTCCTGGTCATCGATTAACCTATAATCAAATCTAAAATACTTTTGGCTACCAAGAATTGAACCCGCTATTCCCCTTTCTGACAAAGCCTTAACAACCTGACTATTTTCTGAAATTAACTTTGTTAGTAATTCTAGACCAAAATTGCTATTAATATAATCTTGAATCATAAAATTCCCTTGTCCGCCGCTAACCGCATATAAATGCTCTTCATCGCTAACAAACATAACAAAAGAATTATCTTTATTTTTACTTTTTAGTAATTTTGAATCATTGCTAAGAATAGGGATAAGGAAATCAGCCCATTGAGGTTTTCTATGTTTTTCTGAATAAAAAATGTTTACTTGAAGTCCTTTTGTATCAAAATCCTCAACTAATTGTTGCTCTCTAAAGCTCTCTTTCTTATTTTGAAGATTATTATTGTAATTTAAAACTATTGATTTAATAATTTCCAAAGTAGAAGTGTTCTCTTCAAAAAGCCCTTTATTGATATGGTAAATGGCAGTCTGCATCGTCACACTCGGCATTTTTGTCCTCCTCAATAACACGATTCTATTTGGTCACTATCTAATAGTTCAATAGTAGCAGAATATTACAAATAATGCAGAAAAAATACTTAGAGATTCCGAAACTATACAAGTTAAAAACATTCCGCCCACATCGAATACGACAAACCTAAACGTGCTTCTCTCCTATGTATATTTCCTCATACTCCTTCATCCGTCGATAAAACGTTCGATGCTTCAAATCTAGATACTTCATGGCCTCAGTGGCTGTTATAGCACCGGATTTCCATTTATTGTATATCCGAATGAATGTTTCATTATGTTTCACGTACACCTTTGGGCGACCAAATTTCACACCTCCAGCC
Organism: Paenibacillus sp. IHBB 3054; assembly: GCF_051594305.1. Classification (NCBI taxonomy): domain Bacteria; kingdom Bacillati; phylum Bacillota; class Bacilli; order Caryophanales; family Paenibacillaceae; genus Paenibacillus; species Paenibacillus sp. IHBB 3054. The sequence continues at coordinate 5,225 of NZ_JBOFBG010000068.1, forward strand.
TTAGCAACCTCAATACCCTCAGCTTGCCGTTGTCTGTTCTTCTTTCTCTCCTGCTCGGCTACATAAGCCAACAAACTTAAAAACTGGTCCTCCATTACTTTTCCGAAGTCACCCATAGTTCGAAACTTCCTGGAATCAAACAACGTTTCATTATCCAAACAAACGATATCAGCTTTCACTTCACGTGTGATGTATTTCCATTCTGCTATAATTCCATCATAGTCACGGCCCAACCGATCCAACGCATCGATGTATATTAAATCACCTTCCCGGATCATTAGACGTATAGCCTGATAACGAGGTCGATTAAAATCCTTCCCACTCAGTTTATCAACAAATATATACCTTTCATCAATCCCGAGCTCCCGAAATTTCACGAGTTGTCTCTCTGGATTCTGGTCTTTTGCTGATACTCGTCCATATCCCATTTCCATCCATAATCCCTCCTACATATTTGTGCCAAAACACCTACAATTCCAGTGGCACATGCCTAAAGTGTTTTAATGATGTTTTGACACACAAAAACAAGACGCGTAGAAGCGTGCCAAAAAGCATGCTTTATGACACAGTAAAAAGAAGCAGCTAGGAAAGCCTGCTTCTGCTATAATCCTCCCCTTTAAACACTATCGTAAAGCATTACTCATCACGCTTAATGTGCTCTTATGGGTTTTATCAAATCGGTGGGTATAAATTCTACTCGTTGTACCAATGTCGCTATGGCCTAATGCTTGGGAGATAGCCAACAAGTCAACACCCTCATCATATAAGATGCTTGCAAAAGAGTGACGAAGATCATGTAGCCTTATTCGAGGAAGTTCATTCCTTTCTAGGAACTCTTTAAATTGTTCAGTGAGTGAATTTACTCTGTAAGGTTTTCCATCATCACGAGTTACAACATAACCGCTATCCTCATACTCTTTCCCTAGAATTTTCTTGAGTTCACTTTGCCGATTTTGAGTTCTTAGCAAAAGTTCATATAATTCATCTTCCAAGAAAAGCGTTCTTCTACTTTTATCCGTTTTCGGTGTTTTGATTATGACATTTTTACCCGCACTCGTTCTAACCTCTTGAATTTGTAGTGTTCGATTACCTAGATCAATCCACTTCCATTTTAGTCCCACAACCTCCTCTCTCCTAAGACCTAGAAACACCGAGAGACTTATTGGCAATTCTATTTTGCTATCCTTCAACTTTTTCAGTAATACGTTTAATTGTTCCTTTGTATAAGATTTCCCCTCAAAATTTTTCTTTCGAGGCAACGAAACAGCGTCAGCAACATTTCTGTAAAGAAACTGTTGTTTCAATCCATAATCCAATGCCTTACGAATGTTGGCATGATGTTTATGAACGGTATTTGGCGACAAGCCTTTTTCATCCATCAAGTATTTATAGTACTGCTGTATATGAGATGGCTGTAACTTTTGTAACTCAATCTCCCCTAGGTATGGAGTTATGTGCTTATTGAGTATATTTCTGTAGCCGTATGCGGTTGTCTCTTCACAGTTATACTTCACATAGTTGTCCATCCAATGATTAAAGAACTCTGAAACCGTAATTCTGCTGCTTTCAACTAGTGTATGCCTTTGCTGATTGTATTCAAATTCAGCTAAAAGTTTCTTTGCCTCGGCTTCTGTTGCTGCATAAACATATTCCCTAAGCCTTTTTCCAGCGTTGTCTTTACCAAGTTCTTTAGTAACTCGGAATTTCTTTCCGATCTTTTGGATACTTCCAGCCATATACGCTCCTCCACTTCCGCTTACTTCATTGCACTATCCATAGTAATCTCAGTTCCTATATTGGCCTCTAACCACTCTTCAAATCTCTTGGCCGGAATGATAATTTTTTTCCCGATACGAATCTTAGGAAAATCATCTCTACTCACTAAACGATAAATAGAATTCCTTCCGAGCGGCAGTAAATCTAATAAATCAGTAATGGTATAGAACAACAATTGATTATTGTCCGACATCTATTTACCTCCTCAATTTTATAATATGGAAGTTCATTTTTTGAATTAACGATTGATTGTAGCCAATAGTAGCTTAAGGGTAGACCTCAAGGTCTACACCTAATAGGCCTAAAAATCCAAAGTTTACAAGCGTTTACGAAGTCTGTAGACAATGTAGACATTATAGAGCAATCTCTTAAGTAATAATCTCACTATACCTAGAGCGTAATTCAATGCCTCTAAAGCCCCATAGTGGTGACGAGCCATCTATTCGTATTTTAGCTGGAAGTGCACCAGTCTTTTTAATCTCAACGTAAAATTCTTCTTTGGTTACGGCCCTCTCACCATTATCCTTACAGTAAATAAGATACGTAGGGTACAGCTGTCTTCTTTGTACCTTCAGTTGATGGTTATTAACTTCTACCACGCATCTATCTACCAGAAAACCAGGTACATTATTTAGCTCGCTAATATATTGCTGTTTAAACTTCTGTGCGTCATCACTCTCAGTAAATACAAGCTCATTTTCTTTAAGTTTACGCAGCCCCTCTAGTGCCCAATTAACGATATATGATTTTTCTGCTAGCAGCTTATCCATTAAATTTTTATCCCTACGTTCTTCAGGGATTGTATTGTTAAACATTAAGAATAGAATACGATCAGTAAAAGCAGCGGTACCATCTAACTTATTCAGTAATGGCATATGATTTCCAGCAGCAACAAGCTTTGTCTTTCCATAAAATTGGAACGGATCTTTTCCCTTTTTCTCAGCAGTTATCAAGTCTCCCCCTGTAATCATTTTGATTATATCCGTGGCTTTTATAGGACCATTCTCATCCATCTCGGCTGTAACATTTAGCTTTGATCGGAACAGTTCTGCTGTCATGAACCGACTCTCACTTAATTGTTTTAATGACATAGCAGTTGTATGTTTAGGGCCGATAAGGGATCGCCATAGCGACAGCCAAATACTCTTACCAGTATGAGGTAGACCAAGCAATACAAAAAATTTCTTAGCTCGCCATTCATTACTTATGATATATCCAGTCAATTCTTGAAGTGACCTAATTTTTTGAATATCACCCTGCGTACAATCTTCCAAAAAATCATCAAAATAATTATTTTCAAGCCTACTTCTATTATCCCGATGAATACGTGTAAGATTGCCAAGCTTCCCATAATCCGCATCAATATAGCTTGTAAATAGAAAGTGGGGACTATGAGTATGCTTTTCACCTGTTCTTGTATTCAGGACAATATCCTTGAAATTTATCAAATCGACATGAGGGTCGAAACCCTCATGCTTGATCTGAAGTTCAGGACTGCTAATGATCCGATGCACTACTTCTATTATTTTAATTTTACTTAACCTTATATCCATCTCAGGTGTAAGAGATCTTCTTATAGCAACATGGATACTAGCTTCAGTTTGCTCTTCATAACATCCTGTTTCCTCATCGTAAAGGAATATAACTCCTCCACAACAACGTACGAAGCACTCTTCAAGAAACTTAGTTTTGACTATATAGTCCAATGGAATCTTTTTTTCCTCAGCTCCAGAATCTTTCTCTGCGTGCTCTCCTTCTTGTTTGGAAGAGGCTAGTGTTCTTTTTTGCATCTCCGGATTTCTACTAGTTTCACTCTCAAAATTTTCATCATTCTCAGCTATGAAATCACTACTTATCTCTTTCTTTGAAGGCAGAGAATTGATTTGATCCTGAAAAATTTCGAAATTAGTTTCATGAGACAAAGTATATGAACTACTTGGTAGTCCATACTCTTCAAAATCATTAGATGAATCCAAGGATACAACTCCCATACTCTTAGATTGAATGTAATCTCTCTCTAAAGAACCTGGAACTAACTGAATCAGTTCCTCCAATGTTACTAAGTTCGCTGCCTCCTTTGAATGATTCCCAGTATATTTAAGCTTTCTAGACTTCTTCATTGAGATCATCCTCTATTTTAAGTAAAAATTCATTTAATCCCGGAAAAGACTCCTCCAACATACTCAGAGCAATAGTCCTCATTTTCTCCATTATTTGTTTAGAAGCAGTGAAGATATGACTTACTTTCTGATATGCTACTCTTCCATCAAATAATGAGAATTGAACAAAATCAGGACATTCAAGGAACACCACTAATAACTCACTAGTTTCGCCATTCTCTTGGCTATTAGATAAATCAATAGAGTCGTTACCAATAGTAATATGGAAACTCACATCTGACTTATCCCTACAATCCACCCAAACTCTAAAAGGAAAAGAGCCTGGAGTCTGTACGAAAGGAACGTGCTGGTCAACATGACTTACGTGGCATGCCTTATATGCTTTATTTCCCCTACCAATATATCCAAAAATTAAATTAAATTGTTCAAGTCTCGTATTGCCTAGATAGACATATGGCTCGATTCCATCACTAGCGAACAGTTGAATATCCTTTTTTTTACGTATCATCTGATATGCCAGCTTCTCTTCAGTCTCTGAAAATTCATTAAGTACATCTACTGCTTTTGTTATCATTTTTTCACACTTCCCTCTAATTTTGTGATGATTCATTCCGAACACTTTGAGTATTCTTAATGCGATCATCGACTTGAACATAGCTTATCAGAGGGTATAATTGGTAAATAATAGAATCACTATAGAATAAATTCCCAAAAAAAATAAAAGCCGCAGTTCAATTTCAGAACTGTGGCTTTTATTTAAAGATTCCATCCTCTATTTCTAATTTCATTAAGAAACTTGGTGTACTCTTTCCCTCCCTCCTCTTCATCAAATTTCCTAAAATATGCTTCAAACGTATTAACTAATTTCTTGAAAGTTATCTTTTTCTCTTTATTCGTATGCAATCTAGAAATCTCCATGAAATCATCTGCCATATTTTTAGTCAACCAGTGCATCGCACAATTTGTATCGTTTCGTATTTCTTCAATATTCTCCTCAATCCATTCTTTGGACTTAGAATCAATTAATGAGAAGAAATTATCTCCGTCTTTTATATTTCTATTAACTTCAATACGAATACCCTTAATTTCAGAGTAAAGACTCATAAAAACCTCTTTATAATCTTCTGTAGATTTAATTTTACCAACACTATCCATTATCTTAATTTTATTAACCAAAGCTTCTTTTCTAGGTCGTTTAGTCAATTTATTTAAACTTAACTTCATATGTATTTTCTTCAGCTCATCATATGAGTTGGGATCTACATTAAGGTTTATAAGCCTTGAATCTTTCATAAGAGGGACTAGCGAATACATCATATTGCGCAAAAAAATAATTAGAAATGGAATAAGCATGAAGTTAAAGAGAAAAAAATACTTATACCCTTGCATATATATGTATTTGCTGTGCAGCCCATCATTTCTGTGGAACGCTAAAAGAAAAGCACTCCTTATTTTGTAATCATCAATAAGAGCAAAGGATGAAATAATCTTTAGCCCCTTTTTATTATATTTACTTGGTTTAGAACTAGGATTAGATAATATTTTATGAACTGCATCAAATATGAGCAACATATCGGTATCTCTTTCAAACATATTCAGTTCTTCTTTAGGATCGTGTTCGCTCGCTTGTTCAGTCATTTTTTTCAAAAATAAGTCTGTACTTTCAAATGCGTATTTAGAAAATACCTTAGAATCGTCTTTACCTTTAGCTTTATTCACTATACGATTTAGCTGCCTTGTCAAAGTCATTTTACCTTTGTTAAACTTACGATCAAATATATTACGATATAACGAACCAGATTTCTTTGAATACTGATGCCAGACCTGCCCAAGCTCCTCAGAAGACTTCTTTTTATTTACCAACTTAGGGGAAATAAATTTTGTTATGTCGGATCGTAATTTATTACTCCCTTCCTCATCATCGCTCAAATTATATTTAATATTGCATAAATCATATAGGTATTGCTCTGTATAATATTCAATGAATGCATTTGGATCTTCAAAGTATTCATTACCAGCGATTAAGCTATTATTAAGAGACCACAGTTCATCATGCTTCTCAATTAATGTTAGCTCTTGTTTTGAAAAACTTGTTACTTCTTCATAAAGAATATGCAAGGCGTATTCCTTAACTGCTCTGCTTAAAAAATCTGCATTCATCTCAAGGTATGTGCAGATTTCATCAAATACTGGTCCTAAATTAATTGATTCGATTGTGTTTTTATAATTAGTGAGCTTCTTTGAATTCTTGAGCTCGAAACCAAAGTAGTTAATTACTATTTTCTCAGCTTCGCTGATTACAGTATCAATTATGTTCTCCTCCTCTATTATTCATTACTATTAATTTCATACTTTTATAGATTTAATTATGTAGAATCACTTAAGCGTTGTAAACTACATTAAAGCTGTTTCAATTTTATAATTAAAAAAAGAAGAGGATGCGATCCTCTTCAGGTTACTTTATCAAATAGATTTTTTAAAAGTGTACGTTCCAGAAGCGAGTCCCCACCCCGATGAGTTTTGATTTGGCTTTACTGCTATTTTTAATGAAGCACTGTTTCCGTTGAGTGTTAATGTTATCGTCCCTGTTTCTCCCCAGCCATCATCATCAAACGAGCCTTGAAGTACATTATTCTTTATCGTACCTGTAAATTCAACATAAGCCGACTTATCATCGATGGTGTTAATATTTATTTCAACGCTAGCCTTATTATTAGCATTGATATTAATAATAATTTCATTAAGTGAATTTTTTGGATCAACATACTTAAGCTTTCCACTAAGCCCACCACTCACATTTTTATTCAAATTATATTGTATGAGCTGATATGTCTGCTTGTCATTTATTTTTACTGTTTTTATCATCGCTGTTGCTTTGCCAATAAGTTCAGGTTTAAAACCCTTCTCCCATAAACTCTTTGGTTTATAAATCATTTTATTTCCTTCATAGTCAGTACCAGCGTTATAAATTTCTAAAGACACTGAGTATGAACCATCTTTATTTTTATACATTGTCACAGCCTGGGAGAAGTTAGGGAACGGCTCACCAGAAGCAGCAGGCCATTTGTAAATACCATTAGAATAAGTGTATCTGTCAGTTTTTTGATGCTTAATAGTTAAGCCAAAATATTTTTTAATTGATTCGGCTACATAGGAGTCGTTGATGGTAAAATATGAACCATTAATTTTAATTTTATTATCCGCGTTAATATAGTTA
>NZ_JBOFBG010000069.1:0-12026 GCF_051594305.1 Paenibacillus sp. IHBB 3054
ATTATTCTCTTTGTACGAGGGAATCAAAATCCATACTTTTTTAATACGTTTGGATTGAATAATTGGGATATGCTTGTCTTGTGAGAAATGAATACAAAGGAGGGAGAGAACATGCTGGACATGCGCTTCACATCTTAGACAATGTGTTATAATAGCTACACATGCAGACAATAAGGTATAAAATCTTGATCTAATAGCATACTCATAATCTCTACAAAGATTGGAGGTATGTTGTTGCATGAATGAGGAGGAGAACGATTTGATTACGAACAGTCCGAACCCATTGAAAGAAGCGAATCGTAAAGTGGATAAAAGGCTCCCGGAATTGTGGGCAGCTGCTGAAGCGAATCTTCAAAAAGCAGAAGCAGAATTTAAACGTGAAAAAGGAGAGAAATAGGCTAATATACCGTATTAGTTTAGCAGATGATGAATCATAACCGTGGAGACGTATATCTTGTCCTGTACCCTTTTGATGATGGAGAGGTTGAGAAATTGCGGCCTGGCATTGTGCTGGATACCCGGGAGAATCAATCCATCGTCATTAAGGTGACCTCGCATGCTGAGCGGGCAGGTGATCCGAAGGATTTAGTACTTAAGTATTGGCAAAGAGCCGGGCTTAGTCAACCATCCGTCGCACGCTGCTCGCAGTTTGTTCCTTTGCATCACGATAAGATCGGCAAATATCTGGGAACGCTGCATGATGAGGATTTATTAAATGTATTGGGGAAGTTTTACGAATAAGCAAGTTCACAAGCGCCGAGATGGGGCTTTTTATTTTGTCTTTTTTTCAGTAGGGGAGGAAGAGGTGAGAGTAGGGGAGAAGGATTTGGAAAATATTTCTTTACTTTTGTTACACTTAATCATACTATAAAAGTATAACAAAATAATGGAGGCGATATTTTTGCAATCATCTAATCCATCTACCCCCTCGGATATCAAACAGGCGGGTCGTCCTAAATCATATAATCCTAAAAGTAAGTCGATCCCTACACGGCTGGACAAGTCGACAGAAGAAATCCTTGAGCGATATTGCGAGAAGCACAAAACCAGCCGGTCTGAAGCGATTCGTGAGGCAATTCACCGACTGGATCAGGACGAGCATGAGTATTTCTGGAGTCCGGAATGGCGGCAGCGGCTGTTAGACAATGAGCAGGGTCTCCGCAATGGTGAAGCAGAGCTGTACCGGATCGTACAAGATTTATTGCAATTAATTCAAGGTATGTCCGCAAGAATGAATTCGAAAATGGGGAGTGATCAGAATGAAAAGGAGTCATAAAGTGTTAAGTAGTGTGCTCACAGCAGTGATCATGCTCGGTATGTTGGCCAGTGTAGGCAGTGCGGCTCAAGCGGCTGTCTCGGTCCAGGTGAACGGTAAAATCGTTCAGTTTCCAGATGCCCGGCCATATGATGAAGGCAACCGGGTAATGATCCCGATTCGCTTTGTGAGTGAGGCGCTGGGAGCTACTGTAGGGTATAGCAATCGGATCGTGACTATTAAGCAAGACAGCAAGAACATTGTAATGAAAGTAAACAGTGATACCGTGACCGTGGATACGGTCATTTTTAAGCTGGATGTACCAGCAAGAGCACAGCAGAATCGGACCTATGTTCCGTTGCGGTTTGTCTCTGAGGCTCTGGGGGCGGCAGTGGACTGGAACCAGCAGACGAAGCTTGTGACCATTACGACAGCAAGCGGCGGCACGGTCTCTCCTTCGCCTAGTCCATCACCAACTCCGGGAACGGCAAACGGGAATAACATGTACAGTACTGATTTTGCCTGGAAGCCGGGTTATATTAAGCTGGCCAAGACCTTGTTTGCGAACAATATGAAGGTAGAGAACGGGAAACTATCCTTCACCCTGCCGAAGGAAGCCTATGGTCAGTATTATGAAGCTGATGGTTCTTCCGTTGATCTTGTACCTGGCAAGAGCTACACCTATGCGATTGGCAAGGGTAGCGGTTTTCTCTCCCTCGCGCAAGTCTATCCTGGCCGTGATGAGCAGGAAGGGTACGTGATTGAGTTGGATAGCAACGGTACTCCTGATTTAGGAGAATTGTACGGAGAAATAACTGATGATGCTATCGTCATTGGGGGTGTGAAAGATACAACTGCTACTTTATCAGAGGTGCAAAAGTTAGCGCGGAAATTAGATTGATCGCAAGAGCTCAACAACTAATTAACTAAAAGAGTCTGCTGAATGCGCAGGCTCTTTTTGCTGTCTGAAACTTGAAAGGGGGAAAACTAAATGAAGAAAAAAGGGTGGACTTGTGTACTCAGTATTGCCTTGTCATTAATGGTATCAGCGGTAGCAGCAGCGGACTCAGTCAGCCCGTTGTTAAACAAGTATGTAGACTGGAATTACGGGAAAGAAGGGGGGCAGTTTGCTGGCTATGTCCCGGCTCTGGAAAAGAGTGTATCGCAGAATCCGTGGCAACTACACCAATGGGCTGGACTGTATACCTTCTCAAGTGGCCAGACACGGATCGTCCCCAACTATGATGCTTTCAGCGTCAAGCAAACGCCTGATGACGAGGATTTTAACAAGGAGAATGGGTTCGGTCTAGTCTATAAAAGCAAAGCTTCGCTGGCAAGCTTGTTCGATGCCGTATGGGGAGGTCAATCCCTCACGGCTGAACAGCGAGCTTTTTTTAAAGAGCGGTTCAGCGAGAACGCCAATGATCCTCTATTTCAAGAGGGACATGAATTTTATTATCGTTTGGAGAGAAGGTATCCCTTCTTGCGGACTTCGGGGATTGTTCCGCGTATGGGTATCAAGTTCGACAAGACCCAGAAGGTCAGTGAGGGTGTGAACCGGGCGATGTATGTGGTCAGCGCATGGCCGGAACTTAAAGTCATGAATGGACAGAACCTCACAATTTCATATGCCGGTTATGGATACACGGACAGGGACATCCGCCTGATCGCTGCGCCCAAAGGCGCTTTTCCCGATCTAAGCAATGTTGTCAGTCTGACCGATGGGAAATATATCCGGGCAAACGCATCTCAGGAGAAAGAAGCAGGATCGATCTCCATTAGCGCCAAGGAAATTGCCGATGTGCTTGGGGAGAACGTGGACATTATCATGGATGATGGCTATGGACGTACAGCGATACAATCTATTAATCTTGCTGTGGATGAGCCTATGGACTATGTACCTATGAAGCTGACGCTGACCGAAGCCGGGCAGTTGTGGTTGAGGTTCCGCTATAACGGTGCTGACGGATTTACATCGGATTATACAAATAACCGGGGAATGCCAATGACGGCGAACGTGAAGATCGGTGGACCACTGGCAGCTGAGTTTGCGTTGCCATCTATGTTCACTAACTTACCGGCAAATCTTAAGAATGGTCAGGAATATAATTACATGCTGGGTAAAATTGATATTGGGCAAGCTCCGGGCAAGTACTATATCAAAGTGGACGGTATCGTCAACAACCCGAATCATCCGGACCGCGCACTTGAATCGCCGTCTGCAGCGTATCAGAATAATACCATTCAGGGTTATTGGACCGTTGAACGCAAAGCTCCGGAAGCGGATTTGATCGCGGTATCGATCACGGCTTCCCCATCGGCGATTCAGAAGGGTGGACAGAGCAGTATTACAGCTGCAGTAAAGAATAATAGTGCGGATGGTCAGAGTAATGTGCTCATTCGTTTTTTTGATAATGCGAACAAAATCTATGAAACGAGAAAATCTTTTGCCGCTGGCCAGAGCTTGACCGTTGGACCTTTTCAGTGGACAGGCCATTCAACAGGAGCGCATAATCTTACCGTTTCTGTAGATCCAGAAAAGGAGAAGGTTGATCAGGACCGGAGTAATAATGTGGCGACTACCGGCTGCACCGTGACCTCTAGCGCATCCGGAAACGGCAGCGAATGCAACCAGCCCGAAGCAGCAGCTGATTGGAACGTAACTTATCCGGTCATTACAGGCTATCCCACTAAATCGTACACTGCAAGCTACACCAGAGCAGATGGACTCACTCAGTTCTATACGGAGTATTACACAGATTACAGCGATCCCATCTGGGAGAATAAACTTGTCTCTTACAATGAGAAGCTGACCATATCAGCAGAAGTAAACACGAAGCAAGGTATTGCTACAGATCTGAAGAGGGCAAAAGAATCAGATCGCGAGAGCCGGGGGTCTTGGGAAATCATTCCTTATGCGAATAGAACAGGGAAGAATGCAAATGAAATTACTCGTGCCGGTTACGGGATCGAACTAAAAGTGAAGACTGTATATAACACGAATTGGGAAACCAAAGTCCCAGCCGGTCTGGAAGGGACGGCCTATCCAATTGGAGGACAGTATTACGGTCCAGTAGAGGTCTATGCCACATTCTACGACCCGAACTGGAAGATGGAACGCAAAATCAAACTGGAGAAAACCAGTGGGAATCGGAACACAGCTACCTGGGAGTTGCCTCTGCAGACGATCACATCCGATTCAGGAAAGACTTATCAAGGCCGAAAGTATATGACCTCGGTCAATGCTACCGATGGATACTATCGGATCAAGATCTCCACCGATCCGTCCGGCATGAATAACCTGGTCACTTGCATCACCAAGCAAGTAGAAATTTTCGGCAGTATGTATGATGATGTGCAGAATTTGAGACGGACAGATTAAAATAAACTAGCTAACCTCATCATTCGTGGTGGGGTTTTGCTTATGAGCACTGTGAAGGCTCTCATAAAGGAGGAAATCATGATATCTAACTTATTCACTCTGTTGGAAGCGATAATTCTCTGTGGCTTGCAATTGATGTTTCCTGAGCTAGGGGTATAAAGGATGGCCATAGTAAATATGCTACTGACAACAAGTCTACTCATCCTTTGTTGCTGGTTCAGTTACACCGATATAACGGAGCGGCGGATTTCTAATAAACTAACTTATCCTGCTATTATATTTTTGTTTGTATTCAGGACTCTGTGTAGTCCAGAATATTTATGGGGGTTAATCCCAGGCATAGTGTTATTCCTGATCTTTATGATCAGCCCCTCATCTCTGGGAGCCGGTGATGTGAAACTGGTGACATTGATTGGATTGGGTATCGGGGTGGAACGAGCGGTAGTAGTACTATTTTTGATGTGCATTCTTGTGTTTCTATACCTGGGGGGAAGAAGACTGCTGTCTTTAGCGGTCCAGCGTTCCGTGCCGTTGGCACCGTTTCTCAGCCTGGGGTTAATTGTTGTTATCCTGTGACGTTTTGAAAAACTAATCGGAAAGCACGTCAACCTAGCTTCTGCTGGTGGGCTTTTTTTCTATGTTGGCTGATGCTATATGGACGCTAACTCAGGGGGGAAATGATTTCAGTAACTCTAAAGTATCGAATCTTGAGGATTTTTGTGAAATAGTATATATAGCAAAACCTGACGTATTATGACACAATAGAGAAAATGCTGAAAGGGGCTATCTGCTATGGAACAAACAAACAATACTCTGGTTCTCGATCTATGGGATGTTCATAACATCCGAGTAAATGTTGAAGATAACAGGATGTCATTTGTTGAGGCAGTAGAAACAGCGGCGCGTACTCAGGGCGTTCAAGTGTTAGGTGTTAATGATGTTGTTTTACCTGTGAAACACTTGTATTTAAAAGAAAACATCTTAGAAGCATTAGTCAAAATGAAGCATTAGTGACGGTCGCTCAACGGAGTGGCTTTTTTTATGCATAGATTTCATTAAAAGTTCATGCCCACTAGCTTCGGCTGGTGGGTAGTTTGTATTTACAAATTGTCCCAAAACAAATAAGATAATTTTATCTTCTCAATTCTTATTTCGAACAATTAATAATGACAAATAAATTTCATTATGCTACAATACCGACCGATGCTTTTTCAGTTTTAACGAAAGGAATGACGGCATGAAAACGAGAGATATTGACATTCGAGCCTCTTTACATCGAAGTTTACAGGCGGAACATGCCGATGAAATTGAAAATACATTAATTTTAAACGAACTTTCACTTTGTCAGGGAGATGCGAGGATTGATGTGGCTGTTGTAAACGGTGCTATAAGTGGATACGAGATCAAAAGTGAGAGTGACACATTGGAGAGGCTTCCTAAACAATGTGAAACTTATAATAAAGTTTTTGATACTATCACAATTCTAACTGCTTCAAAATACATAGATGGAATAATCGATATTGTTCCAAGTTGGTGGGGAATTACAAGAGCTGAAATGGATGAAGATGGAGTTGTTTATTTATTCCCAGTTCGTACGCCTTTAGAAAATCCAGATATCGACTCAATTTCTGTTGCACAACTGCTGTGGAGAGAAGAGGCTATTTCTATTTTAAAACAAAGAGGCTTGCAAAAAGGACTTTTAAGCAAGCCAAGAAAAGTTTTATGGGAAGCACTTGCGATGTCTCTTTCTTTAGATGATTTAAAATATGAAGTCAGAAAACATCTTAAGGCAAGAGAAGGTTGGAGAGTTCAGTAGCCACTTGAACAATATGGTGATTGGTTCCTGCTCTCCTCCAAGTAGTTGGGCTCCCTGGTTTATCTGATTTACTTGCAACAACGTAAGCATACTGATCTCCGGCTGAAAATGTTGGTCCTTTGTATTCATCATGGTCTACTAATTGAGCAGCTAAATCATAATATTGTTCGTATCCAAATTTCCGTAAATTCTTTCCTTTGAAGACTACAAATTGATCGTCTCCCGTGTAACGAATACTAGCTGGAATCTTTATAACTCGGGGATCCGCCTCAAAAGGTGAAGGATTTGCAATAGTATAGTCTCCAAAAACTGGTTTTCTTATAAGACGCTCTGTTTGTATTAGATCTTTCCAAATGGTCCATTCGGATCGAGGTAACACTTCAATGGAGTCTCTTTGAACTTCCGAAAGATCTTTTGGAAAAGAGGTGGCACAAAAAATAATATTTCTCCAATCATTCAAATAAGGGATATTATTTAAAAATTCTTTTAAAAATAAGGTTGTTCTTACATTGGTATTGGGATCAATATATTCAAAATCTACAATTAAATCAATGTTTCTTTTGGCGATATTAAGTATGGCAAGTAAATAATCAATTCTCGCTTTAAGATCACCGAAATCTTCCTCTCTCAATCTAATTCCCACACCATGATTATCAATTCGATTGGCTTCGATAATTTCAGTTTGGAAATCTACATCTCTATCTACGCTAGTAATTGGTATTCCAACAACTTTTTTTTGACGAAGATCACCTAGTACGAATTTAAGAGGATGTTCTCCATTTTGCAACCGATCATTCCCATTAATGTATAATAGATCTATAAAGAAAGTTTGCTTCTGTCCCCAATATTTATCAATTAAATCTCCTATCCCGTTTAAATGTTTATCTATTGTTTTTTTAGGTTGTTCTTTCTCATAATCCCACTCAATTGGCGGCAACTCGATAAGCGGAGTAATAGTTTCTTTTATAAACTTTGGCAAGAGGTTGAGTGCAGTTTGTTCTCCCTGTTTCCACTTTAAAATCGGTACATAATGTCTTTTATCGAGCACTTTTTCTCACATCCGCAAGTTTCTCCGTAGGCTGGAGTATTGGCTATAGGTCTTCCAGATGAGGCTATTTTACTATAAAAGTATTATTTTGGCGATATGTGGGATTACATAATTAAAAAAACTGGAAAATTCTCCTTACCGAAGATACAAAATTCATATACATAATGTTCCAAATCGATTATATTGAAATTACAAAAAGATACTGGGGCGAGTTGGAATATGAGAATAGAACTGAATGCGATTAGTACTCAAGCAGTGAATGAAATTAAAGAATTAGCAATATTTGCGGAAGCATCTAAATACATTTATCAACATTTCACCTCAACTGCTGAGGATATTCGCGATGTTGAGATTAAACCTAACGTAAATTATGGAGTAAGCGTAGAAGAGTTAATTGAACAAATTTCTAATGGGACAATCACAAATAAGTTATATGAAAATGTTATTGTAAGAGCTTATGGAACGTTAGAGGTATACATTCAAAAGGTTGTTTCATTGATAATCAATGAGAATACTTCAATTTTTCTAAAAGGAATTTCAATTCCTTTAACCACCTTGATCGATGGGGACATAGATAAGTTGATACAAGGCTATATTAACAGAAGCGTCTTTGAAAAAATGTCTAATAAAAATATGTATGATGCTATTAGCAGTGTTTTAAAAACGCTAAATGTAGATTTGGGATTAATTTCAGTACATGAATCTGATGTTAGAGATATTTATGCTTTAAGAAATCTGATCGCCCACAAAAACTGTGAGATAGATTCGAAATTTTTGGAGATATATAGTCACAATTCGAGCCTCGTAGTTGGGGAGAAATTAAAAATCGAATATGAAAATATGACTAGTGTTGTAAATAGGATAAACAAATTTATGTCAGCTGTACATAAAACGGTTGCGAGAATAAATTAAAATAGCTGTAAATACTTAATTTACTGGAAACTTTTTTTTGCATTGCTCAATCCTCTGCTATTTTTAGTAGGGGATTTCATTGTATGGAGGATAGTTTTTCTTATCGTCACATACATAATGTTCCAGATGGATTATAATTACTCCAATTTATAAGATTAGATGATTGGAGAGATGTTACGTTGTTGGATCAGATTGTAAAAGTCATAAATAGTAAAATAATTGGATTGGGCGGTATAGTTGCCATATTAGGAACAATTATTTTACCTTTGCTAAAGGCGCAGCCGATTACAGCGCTGACCTCCACCAAATTAGAAAAAGTATTGTTCACTAAAGAAAGGAGAGCTTCCGTAAAATTAGCATATTTCTTTTTGCAATGGATCATTAGTTCTACTTTCGCAATCTTGTTCGCCTTTTTTCTGTATACACTCGATATTTCTTTTATTGTTGTAACATGTATTATTATCGTAGCTTCTTTTACATATATGACACTTCAATACATAATTAGCACGGAGAAATCCCTGCTTGATAAACATCTTCCTAATGGTCTAAACATTATCATATCTATATTATTTTTATTAGTACATACATCATCAATATTTACAGCGTTACCAAGCTTCTTTGCTGCTGTAGTGAGTTCCAGCAATTTTAGTGAGGATGAAAAAATTTCTGCAGGGTTCTGGACCATGATGGCTATTTTCTTCGCAATTAATTGTGGTGTTAATTTGTTCTTATTATCAAGTGCTCGTAATACATTTAAAGAATTTATTCGGAAATTTAACAAGTATTTAAGTGAAGGGTTTTATATTGTTGAGGCGAACAGCGACAAGAAATGGTATATTTATCACCCCACGGACAAAGACAATGTATTATTAGGCAATAAGGAGTCGGCTGAAGAGGCAACTGAATTTAGAATAATAGAAAGAAAAAAAGTACTTGAGCATACAATCAATTATTTAAGAGTACCTAAAGTAAGTGAAGAGTCAATGGAAGATGGCGAGGATTACGTTATATAAGCACTACATAAAAAGTCCTGGAGAGCGATACAGACTTCCTAGCTGAGTGTCGAATGAAGAGATCCGGGCGGCTATTGAAGATGCTTATCTTAAGTTCAAGGCAACGTCCTCACAAAGCAATAAAAAATATCCCACCAACTTCGGCTGGCGGGATATTTTCGTTTAAAGAATTTTCTTATTCAGTATTTCCCCATCGTAAGAAAGATGTATTTTGTAACTCTTCATAATATGAGCGTAACTCGTTGAACTGTTTTATAAATTCAGAATTTATGTCTTGATGATGATGATTAATATAAGAGCCCAAAGCAAGTGAAGCGAAAGAAATCCCGTTAACAAGCGAAAAACATGTAAGTCTTATGGAGTGTTCGCTGGTTTCTGGTCCTGGTTCAGCAATGACCACATTGCTTTCATATTTATAAACGTGAAGCATTTGGTTTAATGGGTTGCTATGTTTGGCCATGCAAAGTTGAGTGTATTTATGGTATTCACCTTTGAACAAACTATCATAATCTTCTGGAAACAGTTGAGAAATTACTTCTTCTGTTATTTTTTTTATTGATGCAAATGGAGTATGTCTCTCATCAGTGTGTGATATCCACTCGTCTGCTAAACTATCGTTTCCACCAATGTAAGTAAGTGTATAGGCAGTCTCGTATAGGGATGATGCAATGGTTGCGGTCTGTACGGAATATCCTCTTGGCGCAAGTATAATCATCGTTCTCAAATCATTTATCATTTTCATTAATAGTGAAATGGTTACTTTTAAGGAACTTCTAACATCTAAAAGTTTTTTTTCAGGCGCTAAATCAATGGCGAATGAGATTAAGTTAAGTGATTCATTAATGCCCTTTATATAAATCTCTAAGTCTGAAGATAGTGCCTCTGCGGCAAGCTTTTCCCCTTCATCTATTGTCGGTTTAATTTCTTCACCAGAAGTATCATTCAAAAAAATCCCCTCATTTCGTTGTATTGTTTTTCTCTAAAATATATAATTCGATATAAATCATCCTAATCCTTTCATTGCTAGATGTCCCTATCATGGTTATAGAGAGAACAAATGTTCTTGTTTTTTTGGAGGCGCCGACGATGCTTGATGATACACTGCGCAAACTGTTATTGATCAAGTTCAGCCGTACATAACGGCAATCGTCCTGATTATTACCGGAGTATTGTCTACTGTGATATTGCGAGCCGTGGCATTGCTGCAGCAAAGGAAGACTCCTGTTTGATGCGCGTTTGTCGGCGACACAGCCGGAACTGCTGCATAAGATTGCCACTGAGGGATTTGCTTATGCCCAGACCGAATTCTAAGATCAGGGAGGCGAAGACAAGTTACAGCAGGCATTGGCGTACGTTTCTAACTAGTAAACAAGGAGATCTTAGCTGCTCCTGAAGATCCAGGCAGCGGTCGAGGAGGCATATCTCAAGTACAAAGCGGGGCTGTATTGACCAAAGAATAGAGTATTGCCCACCGGCTGCGGCTGGTGGGTATTTTGTCGTTTACAGAATGTCCCAGACATGATATTCTTTCGTTGCACAAATCGGAAGCACCGAAGAGTGTAGTCGGAAAGTAATGGCAAATAGCCCTGATAGCCTTGGCTGATAGAGCTGTTTTTATTTTGCAGGAGGCGATTATGCGTGTCTAATAAAAATGAAACTAAAAAGATCTCTGATGAAAATGCAGGAATCGAACCGCTTAAAACTTGTTTTGTAATTATGCCTATTGCAGATACTCCCGGTTATGATTCCGGGCATTTTGACAGAGTATACCAACATATTATTAAACCAGCATGTGAAAAAGCTGGTTTTGAACCAAAGAGAGCAGACGATTCAATTCAAACAAATACAATAATATTAGATATTTTAAAGCAAATTGTGAATGCAGATATGGCTATTTGTGATTTGAGTTCTCGTAATCCGAATGTTATGTATGAGCTCGGGATAAGACAGGCGTTTAATTTACCAGTGGTTCTCTTAAAAGATGAACTGACAAACAGGGTTTTTGATACTTCACATCTAAGAGACATTCCGTACGACCATTCACTGCGGATTGATACTGTCTCAATTGCTATTTCAAAACTGTCGGCTACTCTCATTGAAACAGAAAAACACAAAGATAATGACACACATTCTCTTATTTCTCTCTTAGGAATTGAGGCGGCAAAAATACCAGAAAAGCGAGAGGTAAGTATAGAAACATCAATAATTCTTGACGAGATAAAGAATTTGAAATTGCAATTAAACAACCCTCCCTTTTCGAAAACGAAGCCCAAAGGGATTATCTTTACAGAAAAACAATACCTTGAAGAATTGAGACCAGATATTTATTATCCAGTCTATAATGAATTTGATGCTAAACTGATGGAAGCTATGAGATCAGGAGAGAGGTTAGCAGGAATAAGAATAAATCATAAAAGATTAGGGGATGGAATTGTACATCAATACGATGGTGAAAAAATGCTAGTTAAATTAGATAATAATAAAAACATTGAAATTGGTCCTGAATCCCTTCATTTAATTAGATTAATCGAGGATAAATAAAGTTCTTGAATACTAAATCCTCTGTGTTTAAGATTATACCCACTGGCTCTGGCTGGTGG
>NZ_JBOFBG010000070.1:0-11960 GCF_051594305.1 Paenibacillus sp. IHBB 3054
CCATAATTTCATAGTTTCGGGATGTAGCTCAGCTTGGTAGAGCACCTGGTTTGGGACCAGGGGGTCGCATGTTCAAATCGTGTCATCCCGATACTCAGCTAACCAGCTGACATTTAACTCTTACTCCGGTAGGAGTTTTTTGTTTACTTAAGGGAATGATAGAGTGATAGTGAAGCTCTCCATAACCCAAGTGGGTTTATACGCGCTGTGGGACGGGAAGGACCTAACATCCGCTTGATGTGGCAGGAGAACTCGCTCAAGGCTTTCTGACCGTGCTTTATGATAGGTTTAGGTATTTGGAAGGTTAGGCAATCCAAGCCGTTCTGTTTCGATTGAACAGGGTCTGGTTATTAGAATGCTGGGGCGTCAGGAAATCCTCATAATGCCACGAAATGAAAACCCCCATTTTTAATGGTCCTTTATATGAATAGATTATATAAATTTATGCCAGCCATTGTCTTTACATAAATACCCTGTTAGTCAGCCAATATAATAAGTATTTTATGACTGTATAAAACGCCAAATTGGTGTATAATCGTAATTACTGCGACGCTTTACAGCGCAATAAGTTGAAGATTTCCGGGCGGTTTTATTGTATGATATGTGGAAAGCTTCAAATAGACAATGTTAAGAACATTGATCCGGAAGAGGATGGGGGGAGCAGCATGACCGAACTTACGACTACCGTTAGCAAAAGCAACTCCAACAATCTGCTGCGGCGGGACGTACGGTTCCTGGGGAATATTCTGGGCGAAGTCTTGGTTCATCAAGGCGGTAACGAATTGCTGGAAATCGTGGAGAAGATCCGCGAGACCAGTAAATCGCTGCGCTCATTGTTTTTGCCTGAACTGCACAATGAATTTAAGGAGCTAATTAATTCACTGGATCCGGAGAATCGCCACCTGGTGATACGGGCATTCGCCATCTATTTTCAATTGGTGAATATCGCCGAACAGAATCACCGCATTCGCCGAAAACGCGACTATGAACGTTCAGCCGGGGAGACTGTACAGCCCGGGTCCATAGAAAGCGCTATTCAGGAACTACGCGAGCGTGACTTCTCCCATGAGGATGTCCATGAAATCATGAATGGCCTCTCACTAGAGCTGGTCATGACGGCTCACCCTACGGAAGCTATGCGCCGGGCGATCCTTGATATTCATAAACGGATTTCCGACGATGTAATGGGATTGGATAATCCTACCTTGACCTTCCGGGAACGCGAACAGTTACGCGAGAAGCTGCTGAACGAGGTCATCACGTTGTGGCAGACCGATGAGCTGCGTGACCGCAAGCCTACGGTACTCGATGAAGTGCGTAATGGAATGTATTATTTCCATGAGACGATTTTTCAAGTATTGCCGGATGTGTACCAAGAGCTTGAGCGATGTCTGAGCAAATACTATCCAGGCCAGAACTGGCATGTACCGACGTATCTGCGTTTTGGCTCATGGATCGGCGGGGACCGTGACGGCAATCCTTCGGTGACTGCTGCGGTTACGCTGCAGACGCTGCGCTTGCAGCGCAAGCTGGCTATCCGGGAATATCAGCGTATCATGCGCGAACTCATGCAGTACCTGAGTTTTAGTACAAGCATCGTTGAGGTGACGCAGGAACTGGTGGATTCCATTGAACAGGACCGCAACATTATCAATCTTAACCGGGTTGATGCCTGGCGCAATGACAACGAGCCTTACCGGATTAAACTCAGTTACATGATCTCCAAGATACAGAACGTGCTGGATGATGAGAAAAAGGGTACGCCTGAGCGCTACTCCTCACCAGAACGATTCATAGATGATTTGAACGTGATAGACCGCAGTCTGCGTCATCACTATGCGGATTATGTAGCGGATACCTACATTAAGAAGCTGATACGCCAGGTGGAGCTGTTTGGCTTCCACACGGCTACACTGGATGTTCGCCAGCACAGTCAGGAGCATGAAAATGCGATGACAGAAATTTTGGCCAAAATGAACATCACGCAGGATTACGCTAAACTAGAGGAAAATGAAAAAATTCGAATTCTGGAGAATCTGCTGAATGATCCGCGTCCGCTGACTTCACCTTACCAGACTTACAGTGAGAGCACAGAGGAATGTCTTGCGGTGTACCGCACGATCTTCACTGCGCAGGAGGAATACGGCAAGCAGTGCATCACCAGTTATCTGATCAGTATGGCTGAAGCAGCGAGCGACATCTTAGAGGTTATGGTGTTCGCGAAGGAAGTCGGCTTGTTCCGCAAAGATAATGATGGAACTGTCGTATGTACACTGCAGGCAGTGCCGCTGTTTGAGACCATTGATGATTTACATGATGCGCCACAAATTATGCATACACTGCTTAGTATGCCGATCTACCGTGATGCCGTTAGTGCGATGAGCGATGTGCAGGAAATTATGCTTGGCTATTCGGACAGCAACAAAGACGGCGGGGTAGTTACCGCGAACTGGGAATTGCGCGTTGCATTGAAGCAAATTACGGCTACTGCAGAGGAATTCGGGATTAAGCTGAAATTCTTCCACGGACGTGGTGGTGCGCTCGGACGCGGCGGGATGCCGCTGAACCGCAGTATTCTTGCTCAACCGGCCTCAACCATTGGCGGTGGCATCAAGATTACGGAACAGGGTGAGGTTATTTCTTCCCGGTATTCGATGCAAGGTATTGCTTACCGCAGCTTGGAGCAGGCAACCTCGGCGCTTGTGACGGCAGCTATTAATGCCAGAATGCCTGAGGCTGATCTGTACGAAAGCAAGTGGGAAGAGATTGTGGCCCGGATTTCCGAAGTTTCGCTTAACAAATATCAGGATCTGATCTTCCGTGATCCGGATTTCTTTGCTTATTTCAAAGAATCAACACCGCTGCCTGAGGTTGGAGAACTCAATATCGGTTCCCGTCCTTCGAAGCGTAAGAATAGTGACCGTTTTGAGGATCTGCGCGCCATTCCATGGGTGTTTGCGTGGACGCAGAGCCGTTATCTGCTCCCGGCCTGGTATGCTGCTGGAACAGGGCTCCAGAGCTTCTATGAGGATAAGGAAGAGAACCTGAAGATCATGCAGCATATGTATGAGAACTTCTCCTTCTTTACTACGCTGATTGACACCCTGCAAATGGCTATTGCCAAGGCCGATCTGATTATCGCCAAGGAATACGCAAGCATGGGTAAGAATGAGGAAGCGCGCCAGCGGATATTCGGCCAGATCGAAGCCGAATTCAAGCTGACCTCAGAACTCATTCTCAAAATCACCGGCCAGCAGGATATTTTGGATAACGTTCCTGTGATCCAGGAATCTATCCGGCTGCGCAATCCATACGTTGACCCACTCAGCTATCTGCAGGTGCAGTTGTTGTCCGAGCTGAGAGCTCTTCGCGAGGTTGAAGGCGATGACGCCGAGCTGCTGCGTGAGGTGCTGCTCACGATCAATGGTATTGCCGCCGGTCTGCGGAACACGGGCTGATACTCTGATCTGACTTGATGGTTTGCAATATTTGATCTTCAAGAAGCATATCTTTGAAGTTGATCTACTGTAGTTAATATTCATGATGTCAATCTCTTAGTCGTTGATCTTTCGAAGCCGGCAAAGCCGCTTCCTTCAAACCCGTCCGCCTCTGGTATGGAGGCCGGACGGGTTTTTGTGTTTCTATGTAGCCGGCCTTAAGGGCCCGGCAAGAGAACCGGATCTTGTTCCCTTTGCATTAGCTGAAGCTGCCGTTATTGAGCTTCCGGCCTTATGCCTCTCAGCCTTTGTTGCCGAAATGTAATTTGGGCTGAATTACATGGCATGCTAATACCGATGATGGAGCAGCGAAGAGAAAATTTGGAACTGTAGGAGCGGTAGCGATCGCCTTTATTGTCAGATTCCTACCGCTGCCAGCGGTTCAAATCAGGGAATCTGACAATAACAGCGACCGGAAGTCCAAATGTTTCTCGCAGCTGCGATTAATCACCGCTTAGCAATGCGTGGATTTTGCCCAATATACCTATAGGTAACAATACAATCCTTGATTTTTGCCGGAACATGAATTACGATTTAAATGCTTGTACCGTGGACATTCAAGAGATGAAATACCAAGGGCGGCAAGTCTGGGGGAGTTAACAGGTGGAGAATTTGGAAGGCAGATTGACAAAGCTCGCCTTGAAAGGCGACCAAAGGGCATTTGCCGAGCTTGTGGAACTATATAAAGACAAGATATATCATCTGGCTTACCGGATGCTGAACAACCGCCATGAAGCGGAGGATATCGTTCAGGAGACTTTTTTGCGTGTGTATCGAAATTTAGACCGTTATGATGATAAACAGAAGTTCTCAACCTGGATTTACCGGATTGGCACGAACCTCTGCATTGATAGGCTGCGCAAGCGCAAACCAACGTATTCGCTGGATGCCGAGATGAACGATCAGGAAGGTATTGACGGCTATTCGATGATCCCCAGCGACAATGTAACACCGGAGACAGAGCTTTTGCTCTCTGAAACACAGTCGCTGATTTATGAGGCCATCGACAGTTTGCCCGTCAAATACAGGTCCGTGATGATTTTGCGTTATTTGCAGGATTTGTCGCTTCAGGAGATCAGTGATGTGCTGGATATGCCCGTAACGACGATCAAGACACGGGTTCACCGCGGACGTGAATTTTTACGTAAAAAATTAGGCCCTAAAATGTAAAAATAGATTTATTTTTATGAAACGTCCTTCAGGGAGCGACGTATGTAAGTTAAGCAAGTCTTATGCGCCCTGTCTCTTTGTTTTGAAATAATTAAATAGCACTCATGAAAGGATTGGCTCCTATGGAATGCAAACTGGCCGTCTCTATGATGCACGACTACCTGGATGACGACTTGCCCGAACTGCAGCAGAGGGAATTGAAGGAGCATCTTCTATCCTGTCCGGATTGCCGTGCGAAGTTCAAAGAATTGGAACAGACCGATATGCTGATGTTCTCGCTGATGCACCAGAACCCTGTTGCCTCGGAGGATCTTGTAGGCCGGATTATGAATTCATTACCGAAATCCAAGAAGGAAAGAGCGTTTATCACCTGGATCAAGCGACATCCCGCGCTTACTGCGGCGTCCTTGTTTATTTTTGTGATGTTGATGAGCTCCGTTACTTTTTGGAATCAGGATAGACAGCTTGTAGTCAGAGGAAGCGACCTCGACCAGGTTGTCATCAAAGGAGATACGGTTATCGTACCTTCCGGCAAAATCATTTCCGGCGATCTTACGGTGGAGAACGGTAAAACTCAAGTATATGGGGAAGTCAACGGCAATGTGACTGTGATCGACGGCACTCTGTACAAGGCTTCAACCGCTCATATTTCCGGGCAAGTCAAAAGCATAGACCAAGCGGTAAGTTGGCTCTGGTATAAAGTGACGAACATGTTCTCTGAAGTTGCCTACCGTTAATTAGATATGGTTGCTTTTAGCAGAAAACTCATTTGCGCCTCTTTTTCCGGAAAGATGGCGCTTTTTTGTTGTCTTTAAACGTCTAAAACATAAAACCCCAACGACCTAAACTTGCAACCTGAGCGTGAACGTTATAACCTAGATATTGATACAGAACTTACAGACATTTTACATAAACCCAGCTAATATGAAATGACGGGGGTTTTAGGCAATGAGTTATTTTACTGACCTTACATGGAAAGAGTCCATTAAAGATATAATCGATATCCTGATTGTCAGTTATATTATTTATAAAGTGCTCAATATGGTTCGCGGAACGCGGGCGGTTCAACTCCTGAAGGGAATATTGGTGCTGGTTATTATTTGGGCGCTGAGCACCCTGCTGGATTTGTATACCCTGAAATGGCTGATGAATCAGATTTATACCTTTGGGATCTTTGCGATCTTTATTATCTTTCAGCCTGAACTGCGAAGGGGACTGGAGCAGCTTGGACGGGGGAAATTTTTTGGACGAACCTCGGAGAATGATGAGGAAGTCAGTAAATTAATCGGCGAAGTCATTAAAGCCATGAATTATTTATCCCAGCGAAAGATAGGGGCCTTAATTGTCTTCGAAAGGGCGACTGGACTTAATGAATTTACTGAATCTGGCATTCCGATGCGTTCTGTTGTCAGCTCTGAGCTGCTGATCAATATTTTCATTCCCAACACCCCGCTGCATGACGGTGCGCTGATTATGCAGGATGGTCAAATCGCCGCCGCTGCCTGTTATTTGCCGTTGTCGGAGAATCCGTTCATCAGCAAGGAACTGGGGACACGTCACCGGGCGGCCATTGGGATCAGCGAAGTCGCGGATTCTGTGTCTGTTGTGGTCTCCGAAGAGACCGGGCAAATTTCACTGGCGATTAACGGGCAAATTGTGAGAGACATTAAGGAAGAATCGCTCATCTCAAAGCTGCACCAGGAGCTTAGTGCGACTTCCCCGCTGAAGGAGAAAAGTTCTGCCTTCTGGAAACGGAGAGGGGGCAAGAGCAATGGATAAGTGGATGAAGAACAACAACTTCAACAAAATTCTTGCACTTGTCTTCGGTGTGATTTTATGGACCATTGTACATGTGGATACGGAGCCTACGAACCAGACTACGGTTAATACTGAATCGAAAATCATTGAGAATGTTAAGATAGCGAGAAGCGGATTTGATGACGAAAAGTATATCTACACCATGGACGTTGACAGCGTAAGGCTGGAGGTTCGGGGCAAAAGATCCGACCTTAACTTTAAGTTGTCGGATGCCTATAAGGTTTCGGTGGATTTAAGCGGATTACAGCCCGGGGATACAACGCTGCCGCTAAATTATTCGCTGCCCAGCGGGGTGATGTATGAATCCATGGAGCCTAAACAAGTGAACGTGCATGTGGAACTGCGGACTACAAAGTCATTTCCGGTCACAATAAGTACGAAGGGCGAGCCGGCGGCGGGCTATCAGGTCGGCACCCCGGTGATTCAGCCGGAGACGGCTGAGGTTACGCTGGCTGACAGCGAGCTGAGCAGGGTGGCTAAGGTGCAGGGGATCATCGAGCTGGATGGCGAAAGTGAAACCTTCAAAGAGAAGAAACTAAAGTTGTATGCCTATGACAGCAGCGGTAAGGAAATAGAAGATGCAGTGATCGAGCCTGCTTCCGTATCTGTGGAACTGCCGATCACCCTGCCTTTCAAAAGCTTGCCGCTGGATATCAGCTTCAGCGGTCAGCTTCCGGGCTCCCTCGTCGTATCCAGGGTAACTCCTGAGGTCGATGCGGTGAATGTGTTTGGGAACAAGGAGGTGCTGGCAGGGTTGTCCTCCTATGAGGCGACCCTGGATTTAAGTTCTATCACTTCTGCGGGTACACAGCAGCTGCCACTCGAGCTTAAGCCTCCTGAGGGAGCCACGAAGGTCGAGCCGGGAACGGTGAAGGTGTCGGTGACGACCGCAGAAATTGCCCAGCGGACGATTGAGGCGGTTCCCATTAAGCTGGAAGGGGTGGCCAACGGACTTACAGCCCTGATGACGGATCCATCCAACAAAACTGTATCATTGACTGTATCCGGGGCACCTACCCTGCTGGATCAACTAGATAAGGACAATATCAGTGTGGTCGCGGATGTCGGCGGTTATGCCGCCGGCATTCATCAGGTATCCCTTCAGGTCTCACTGCCAAGGTTCATCGCGCTGGTGAATTCCGCTCAGCCGCTTACAGCAACAGTGGATCTGCAAGTACCTTCAACGCCAGAAAGTTCGGAGGCGCCAGCTACCGAGACGGCAGTCACCCCTGAGCCGAGTTCTGAGCCCGCTGCCGGTGAAGAAATTACTGCCGAGCCCTCCCCCTCTCACAACGGCGATAGTGCAGCCACGCCCACACCTTCCCCGACTGAGAGTACGGCAGAGAGCAGCAGTATCCCCACTGGCAACGGGAATAGCAATAATGCCGGAAGCACAGGCGGAACGTAACTTTTTAAACTGGAATACGTCTATTTAGATGTATTTTGGTACACGGAATAATTAAACTTTCATACAATAATTCATTAAGCTGAACCAGCGTAATCAAAGGAGAAATAAAGATGGGTAAGTATTTCGGAACAGATGGTGTACGCGGAGTTGCAAACCGGGAATTAACAGCAGAAATGGCCTACAGTATTGGCCGCTGCGGAGGGTATGTGCTTGCGGGTAACGTAGAGAAGCCTAAGGTAGTCATAGGGATGGATACACGGATTTCCGGTCCATTGCTTGAATCGGCGCTTGTAGCCGGCCTGTTGTCCATTGGGGCCCATGTTATACGTCTGGGTGTAGTGAGTACACCTGCTGTTGCATATATTACAAGATTGCTTAAGGCCGATGCGGGCGTCATGATCTCTGCGTCACATAATCCGGTGGAGGATAACGGCATTAAATTTTTTGGCGGAGACGGCTTCAAGCTGACTGACGAGACGGAACTGCGGATTGAAGAACTGATGGATGCGGAGAAGGATGAGCTGCCCCGTCCTGTTGGATCTGGCTTAGGTACAGTTACGGTAGATAACGATGCTAAATATCTTTATCTGGAATATTTGAAGACAACCATTTCCCAAAGCTTCAAAGGAATCAAAGTGGTGCTTGATTGCGCACACGGTGCAGCGTATGAGCTGGCCCCGCGGCTATTCAGAGAGCTTGGCGCCGAGGTCATTGCCATTGGAGCAGAGCCTGACGGGCTGAACATTAATGATGGCTTCGGTTCCACCCACCCTGAAACTTTGCGTGAGGAAGTACTGCGCCAAGGTGCGGATTTAGGACTTGCCTTTGACGGCGATGCCGACCGCTTGATTGCCATCGACGAGAAGGGCGACGAGGTTGACGGTGATTTTATCCTTTGCATCTGTGGAGATGCCATGAACCGTGCAGGTAAGCTGAAGGATGGAACTATTGTCTCTACAGTAATGAGTAACATCGGTTTCTACAAAGCGACTGAGAAATTATCGCTGAATACAGCCAAGACAGCTGTCGGCGACCGTTACGTGATGGAAGAAATGCGCCGCGGAGGATACAACCTGGGCGGAGAGCAGTCCGGGCATGTCATTTTCCTCGATTATAATACAACCGGAGACGGCATTCTCACGGCGATTCAGCTGGTGGATACGATGAAGGCCTCAGGGAAGAAGCTGAGTGCGCTGAAATCGATGATGACCAAATATCCGCAGGTGCTTGTGAATGTACGTGTGCAGGATAAGACCAACTACCCTAACAATCCGGCAATTGAAGCAGCGATAAATGAGGTGGAAGGCAAGCTTGGCGATAATGGCCGTGTGCTGGTACGTCCTTCCGGAACCGAACCGCTGATCCGTGTAATGGCGGAAGGACCGAATAAGGCTGAACTGGATCTTTTTGTCGGTCAGATTGTTGATGTAGTACAGCGCGAATTGGTCTAATTTGTTATTTCTACTGGCAGCTGGTGGATGCAATCGACAGATTTATTCACCGGCTTCCTGATCAATATACCCAGTTTGTTGAAGCGTTCCAAAAGGTTTCACGAGTTATAGCATTGCCAAAGTGATGTAAGGTGCATATAATGATTAAGTGTCATTCCAGAAGGAAAGCGGGGATAGTAAGGTTACAGCAATAGCAAGCGCCAGAGCTTGATCTTGCGCGGGGGAGAAGGGAAAGCCTGCAAGATGCCAATCAGGGCAAGGCTTGAACGGATCACGGCAGATGTAAGCTGACGAGGTGGAGGCGTTCGAAATGTTCGGCGGGGACCTCCCGGTGATGCACCAGAGCCGTAAATGGAAGCGGAAAATGAGCGGGCGACCACTCTTACAACGCGACTATGGGTGCAAATTAGAAATGTTATTTCATGGGTATGCGCTATCTGGAAAGTAAATAGAGGTCTGCTGCGGCAGAGGAGAAGACTGTGCATTTCATGAACACCTAGCAGGTGACAGGTTTATTTTGTTGGACTTATGACTACAACAGAATATTTGCTTTTTCTCAAGTAACATGCCGCACGGCACGTTTCTTTCCTTATGCCGCCCACATTACGATAAAATGGACGGAGGAAAATATAATGTGTGGTATTGTAGGATATATTGGTAATCAGAATTCGCAGGGGATCTTGGTTGAAGGATTGAAGAAGCTGGAGTACCGTGGTTATGATTCGGCAGGTATTGCCGTATTTACCAAGGAAGGACTGCAGGTCGTGAAGGCTCAGGGCCGTATGGCAAACCTGGAGTCGAGACTTGAAACCACTCCGCTGACAGGAAGTGCCGGAATCGGGCACACCCGCTGGGCGACTCATGGTAAACCTTCTGATGAGAACTCCCATCCTCACACCGATGAAAGCCAGAAGTTCTCGGTAGTTCACAACGGGATTGTCGAAAACTACCTGGACCTTAAAGAAGAGCTGATTGCCGGCGGATGCCACTTCACTTCCGAAACAGATACAGAGGTTATTTCCCACCTGATCGCCCGTGAATATGAAGGAGATATCGTAAAAGCTGTTCAAAAAGCGATCACTTTCATGCGCGGTGCGTTTGCACTGGGTGTTCTGACTGAATATGAGCCGGATAAATTGGTAGCTGTGCGTCAAGCCAGCCCGCTGATTATCGGCCTTGGCGAAGGCGAAAACTTTATCGGGTCTGATATTCCGGCACTGCTGGAATACACCCGCAACGTATATATTTTGAACGACGGCGAAATGGCTGTATTGACACGGGATGCTGTCGAACTGATGACGATTGAAGGCAATTTTATTTCTCGGGAAATGATTACTGTCGATTGGGATGCAGTTACCGCAGAAAAAGGCGGTTATGAGCATTTCATGCTGAAAGAAATTCACGAGCAGCCTAAGGCTTACCGCGACACTATGCGTGGCCGCATGAATGCCGAAGGCAACAAGGTTATTCTGCCGGAGCTGAACCTGACCGTTGAGCAAATCAAGAATATCCGCAACATCCAGATCGTTGCTTGCGGTACAGCCTACAATGCGGGTCTGGTTGGACGCAGCCTGATTGAATCCCTGGTGCGTATCCCGGTAGAGAACGATATCGCATCGGAATACCGTTACCGTTCACCAATCGTAACACCGGAAACACTGGTCATCGTAGTCAGCCAATCTGGTGAGACTGCTGATACACTGGCTGCTTTGCGTGAAGGTCAAGCAAACGGTGCGCATGTACTGGCAATCACCAACGTAGTGGGCAGCTCCATCGCCCGTGAAGCCAATGACGTGCTTGTGACACTGGCTGGACCGGAAATCGCTGTAGCGTCCACTAAGGCATATACTTCGCAGATTATCGCGTTCACTTTGTTTGGTCTGTATCTGGCTGAAGTACGCGAAACACAAAGTGAAGCACAGGTTGCCGAGATTCTCGCCGCTATGCAGTCACTGCCTGAGCAAGTGGAAGAGATTCTGGCACAGAAAGAAGCCATCAAAACCTATGCTGAGCAAATCTCCGAGCACAAACACCTGTTCTTCATCGGCCGCGGCGTAGACTATGCGGTAGCTCAGGAAGGCTCGCTGAAGCTGAAAGAAATCTCCTACATTCACTCCGAAGCTTATGCTGCGGGTGAACTGAAGCATGGTACCCTGGCACTGATCGAAGAAGGCGTTCCAGTCATTGCCTTGGCCACCCAGGAATCTGTTCTGGAGAAAACCGTCAGCAACATCAAAGAAGTGAAAGCCCGCGGCGCAGACGTGCTGGCAATCACTCATGAAGAGCATGTAACCGACCTGCTGAGATCGGTAGATCAGGCATTCGTGATTCCTAAGTCCCTGCCGCTGCTGACATCTGCTTTGTCCGTAGTAACGCTGCAATTGCTGGCTTACTATGCTTCGCTGGCCCTGGGCCACGATGTGGATAAACCACGTAACCTGGCGAAGAGCGTTACGGTGGAATAATAGAGGGTTTGATAAGAATTCTTTGTGTAGAATGACATTAAAGTTAGTTACTAAACATTAATGTGAGTAACTTAACAATAATGTATGTGTTCTGACAGAATAGATTGTAATCACTATTATACTTTTTAAGTCGCTCATACATTTGAGCGAC
>NZ_JBOFBG010000071.1:0-11676 GCF_051594305.1 Paenibacillus sp. IHBB 3054
GGCGATGCAGCATGACCGCCTGGTTATAATGGTGCGGCAGCTGCCGCGACCGCTCAAACAACCTTTGCTGGATCGGAGTTACTCGCACTTCGCCTTCTACCGGACGCTGATCGATCTTGTGCGCCAACGTTTGCACATAAGGGCACAGCTCCAGGATCGTTGGATACCTGAACAGATCGCGGATCCCAAGATGCAGCCTGTGCCCCCGCAGCCGCGCAGCGATCTGAACGGCTTTGATTGAATCCCCGCCCAGCTCGAAGAAGGAATCCTTGACACCCATCCGCTTGATGCCCAGAACCTCCTGCCAAACCGATACCATCAAGGCTTCCTGGGCTGTCCGCGGTGCTTCATAGCTTTTGCTGTACGTCTCCCGGTCCGGCGTCGGCAGCGCCTTACGGTCCACCTTGCCGTTAGGCGTTAGCGGCAGCTTCTCCAGCTCCATAAAGTAGGACGGAATCATGTAATCCGGCAGGTGTGCCGCCAGGTGCTCCCGTAGTTCTGTAACCGGAACAGCCGCGTCACTTACGAGATACGCACACAAGTACGCCTGCCCTTGCTCGTCCTCGCGGGCCATGACCACCGCTTCGCGGATATGCGTATGCGCCAGAAGCCGCCCCTCGATCTCCCCGCACTCAATCCGGTAGCCGCGGATCTTCACTTGCTGGTCGATCCGGCCCAAATATTCCAGGTTGCCGTCCGGCAGCCATCGCGCCAAATCCCCGCTCCTGTACATCCGCGTCCCCGGCTCAAAGGGGTTGTCGACGAATTTATCCGCCGTCAGCTCCGGCCGGTTTAAATACCCCCGCGCCAGACCGTCCCCCGCGATACACAATTCACCCGCGACGCCCATCGGCTGCAGCTGCTGCCCTTCGCCGAGAATATAGGCCCGCAGCGTTGGAAGCGGCTTGCCGATGTTGCTGATGCCGCTTGTGATCTCCACTTCTGTCAGCTTCTTGTACGTCACATGCACGGTCGTTTCCGTGATCCCGTACATGTTGATCAATTCCGTATGGGGATACTTCCGTCGCCATTCCCGCAATTGGCCCGGCGCCAGCGCTTCTCCGCCAAAGATCACGGCCCGCACGCAGAGCTCCGCGTCCGCCTCTTCCATTTCCCGCTCTGACAACGCACAGAATGCGCTCGGCGTCTGGTTGAGCACCGTCACCCGCTCCTGCCGCAGCAGCCGCACCATCTGCTCCGGGTCCCTCGCCGTCATCAGCGGCACAACAACCAGCTTGCCCCCATAAAGCAGCGCTCCGTACATTTCCCATACCGAGAAATCGAAGCAATACGAGTGGAACAACGTCCACACGTCCCGTTCGTTGAAATCAAAAGCCATGCGGTCATTAAACAACAGCCGCACCACGTTCCGGTGTGTGATCATTGTCCCTTTCGGATTTCCCGTCGTTCCTGAGGTGTAAATCACGTACGCCAGATCGTTCGGCTTCGTCGCCTGCAGCGGGTTCTCCGCCTGCACCGGCTCCGTTTCCAAGGCTGTTTCTCCGGCATATACCCGGCATCCCGCGAACGGTAACGCCGGGGTCCGAAGCTCGGCGGCACGGGTCGTCACCAGCCACTGCGTCCCGCTGTCCGCCAGTGTATAGGCGATGCGCTCGGCTGGATAGGTCGGATCGATCGGCAAATACGCCCCGCCGGCCTTCAGAATGCCGAGCATCCCGACGATCATCTCCAAAGAGCGCTCCATCAGGATGGCCACGATACACTCCGGCCCCACACCTTGCCCGCGCAGCGTCCACGCCAGCTGATTCGCCTGCGCATTCAGCTCTGCATAGGTCAGCTTCTGTTCCCCGTACACGACTGCCACAGCATCCGGCGTCTTCTTCACCTGCTCCTCGAACAGCCCGTGGATCGTCGCTTCCCGCGGATACGCCGCCGCTGTGTCGTTGAACCCGTGCAGCAGCTCTTGCCTCTCCTGATCCGAAACCATATCGATCTGGGTAAGCGGCGTGTTCATCTGTTCCATTATTAATTCAAGGAAGTAAGCAAGCTGCTGCTTTAACCTGATCAGACTCTCATGGGCATAGCGGCTTGCATCATAATGCAGTACAAAGGAAAGGGTGTCGTCCTTCTTTTGAAAAAATATGTGTATGAGACATTCAGAGAGAAGAGGGTCTATCGTTTGGTGAATGCTGTTAAGTGAAACAATCGTACCGAAACGCAATAAATCGTTACCGTTCATAGGTAGCCCGGTTTTCTCGGCTATGTAAGGATGGGGGAATTTCTGATGTTTGGCGGCTTCCGTTAAGCCGTTGCGCACCTGGAGCAGTACGTCCCTGAAAGTACTCTCAGAGTCCGCTTGAATTCGAATCGGCAATACAGCCGAAGCCACTTCTTCGCTTCCTTTTTTTTTCAGTGGAGGCATACCTACTAATAAATCCGCAAGATTCAGATACCGGGAAAGAAACAACAGCGTTCCGGACATTAAGACCATGAACATTGCCTGTTCCGAGTTTTTAGATAGCAACTCTACTTGATGTAAGGTCTCCTTCGAAAGCTGCTGCTCCACCTGCCGGAACGACGGGCCGGCTATACCGTTCTCTCTGCCTAGCGAGAGGGTTGTCGGTGCGGAAGATTCCGCAAGCTGCTCCAGCCAATAATCAACGGCCTCCGAGTATTTACCGCTGGAAGCCATAAGCCTAACGGTTAAAGAATCCATTGTTGAACCTCCAATCATTGAGTAACCTCAGCAATTCCTTGAAATAAACCGGGCATACCTGTTTCGTTAATCGCCTGCTCCATACGCAGATTCAGTTCATCGGCAGGCAGCTTCTTACCCTTAAGAATAGTCTCAAGCAGATGTAGAACATTCTCCGTTTGCTTTAATGTCAGTTCCTTTCCGGCAACCGTTACTTCTTCCTTCATTCTCTGAATCATCTTATAAGGCTCGATCACATTTTTTTGATATTCATCCGCATTTGAATTGTGATTTTGGGTGCATACGGCAATAGATAAGCATTTATCTATCACATTCCCCCTGCCTCTTAGACGGCTTCTCTCCCGATCTGACCTCAGGTTGTCAAGACAATCCTGCATAGCCGAATGGACGGAGTCTATTGCATACACCTTCGCTTCTGGAAAAGCTTCCTTCAAAAGCGGCCCAAGTGTTTCACGAGGCCCCGTATCGATAAATGCTTGAACGGGCAGAGCGGCCATCCTGTTCATGCAAGCCGTCCACAAAACCGGTTTTATTAATTGGTCAGAGAGCAATGGAATAATATCCTGTTCACTGCTGTAAAAGTCCCCCGTAACATTCGACACAACTGTATGCCGCAAAGGCTGAAGTGTAAGTCCGTTCAAAAATGCACGAAACGGAGCAACGGCCGGTTCCATGAGCGGACTGTGAAAGGGAGCACTGACTTTTAACGGTATTACTTGCGCGCCTGCATGTTTCATGGAAATCACCGCTTCTTCCACCGCGCCTTTTACCCCTGATATTACCGTTTGATTGCTAGCATTATAGTTAGATGGCACGACGGTCCCTGTATTTAGTGAAATCTCCCTGCATATCTCTTTCACTTGCTCTGATGAAAGTCCAACCACGGCATACATCAAACCTCGGCCTTCCGGCACCGCTTCCTGCATATATTTCCCTCTGGCATGCACTAGCTTGACTGCGTCGGCAAACGATATAGCTCCCGCTGCGCATAATGCCGATATCTCTCCAAGACTATGACCCGCAAGGACGGGCTGCTGAATTTCAACCTCTTGAAGTATGATTCGATAGGCAATCAAACTTACGGTTAAAATTGCGGGTTGGGCAATTTCCGTCTTTTTAAGTTCTTGCGGATTTCCCTCGAAACAAATTTTTTTAAGATCGAAACCAAGAGCATCGTTGGCCATTTCGAACAATTCCCGTGCAATTGGATACGCTGAATGCCAAGCTTGACCCATCCCAACATATTGCGAGCCTTGGCCCGGAAATATAAATGCCATTTTATACAAATGCAACACCTCATTATATTGAATCTAACAATATCAATAAAGTTTATATATTTACTTTTTTACTTATAAAAGCAATAAATATGTCAAAATTAGAAATTGATTTTTGTGAATTCTAGTTCCAGCTTCTTTCCAGATCAACTGTCAAACCAGTGGATCCGAAGTTTTCCGTGGCTGGAACTAGAATTCTGTAACCAATTCAGATGAAAGAGTACACACTATCGATCAGCACAGAAACTAGATTCATATAAACCGACTTGGCCATTGTTACCGAAGATTAACCCTAGTAATACAACAGACCCTGTTATTCAAAATGAATAATATCGAATAATTCGTCTTCCTCCTCTTCTTTTTCATGTTGAAAGATTTCCATCTTTAATTCTTTAATGCAAACGGAAGGATCGGTTACCGTGGCTTTGATAAGTTCACAGAATCCTTGAAGCAGTCTCGCTGCCGTCCCATGCTCAAATAAATCCCTTCTATACTCCAAAGATAATTGAAGGCCTTGTTCGACTTCGGCAACAATCATCGTCAGATCCATCTTCGTTGTCGAAATATCTTGTTCAACGGAGCGAACCTCAATATCAATTAAATAGAGAATCGCTTGCTCCATGTTCTGCAGCACCAGCATCGTGTCAAACAAGGGGTTACGGCTCATATCGCGCCGTACGTTCAGCTTCTCGACCAGTTCCTCGAACGGATAGTCCTGGTGCTCGAATGCCGCCAGCGTCCGCTCCTTCACTTCGCGCAGGAAGTCCATAAACCGCTTGTCTCCGGACGGGGCATTCCGCAGCGCCAGCGTGTTCACGAACATCCCGATCATCGGCTCCGTATCCCCATGCGTCCGCCCCGACACCGGCGTCCCGACCACAATGTCGCTCTGCCTCGTGTACTTGTGCAGCCACACGTTATAGGCCGCCAGCAGCACCATGTACAGCGTCGCTCCGGTCTCTGCGGCAATCTGCTTCAGCCCCTCGGCTACGTCCGCGCTGATCTGCGCATGAACCTGCCCGCCTTCACTGCTGGGCACCGCTGGACGCATCCGGTCGGTCGGCAGTTCCAGCACCGGCGCTTCCTCCGCATAGGCCGACAGCCAGTACGCCTCATGCGCTCTCATCTGCTCCACCTCGAGCGTACCCTGCTGCCAGACCGCGTAGTCCTTGTACTGAATCCGGAGCGGCGCCAGTTCCACGCCGCCATAAGCCGCCATGAAGTCCGACACCAGTAGGTTCATCGACACGCCGTCCGACACGATATGATGCATGTCCCACACCAGCCAATGGCGCTCCTCCGCCAGCCGCAGCAGCCCGGCCCGCAGCAGCGGCGCCTGACTCAGTTCGAACGGCCGCACGAAGCTCCGGGTGAGTTCCCGGGCATGCGCTTCATCTGCAGCCCGGTATACCCATTCCAACGCCACGTCTTCGTGTACCTGTTGTCTCGGTTCGCCGTCGATCCACGTGAACGACGTGCGCAGCGATTCGTGACGGGCAATAATCGAGCGAATCGCTTGTTCCAGCCGATCCGCATCCACCTTCCCGGCCAGTTCCACGACGCCCGGCATGTTGTAACGCGTGCTCTCCGGCTCCACCTCATGCAGCACATATAGCCGCCGCTGCGCCGAAGACAGCGGATAATTTTTGCCCGGCTTCACCGGTTCGATGGCGCTGTATGCCATCTTCGACATCCCCTCGATCTTCCGCGACTGCTCCTTGATCGTCGGCAGTCGGAATACGTCCTGCAGCGTCAGCTCTACGTTCATCGTCTTCTGGATTTTGGACACCAGCGCGCTTGCCCGCAAGGAGTGCCCTCCGATTGCAAAAAAGTCGTCGCGCATCCCAATGTTCTCTACGCCAAGCACGTCCTGCCAAATCCCAAGCAGCTTCCGTTCCGTCTCGGTACTCGCTGCCTCATACCGTTCTTCCGAATGAACTCGGGCATCCGGCTCCGGCAACGCTTTGCGGTTCAGCTTGCCGTTAGGGGTCAGCGGCAAGCGCTCCATCGGCATCATGTATCCCGGTATCATATAGGACGGCAGCGCCCGCCCGAGATGCTCCCGAATGTCCGCCGATGCTGTCTTCTCCTGCAGTACCACGTACGCGCACAAGTATTTCCCGCCCGCGGCATCCTCCCGGTCGATCACCACCGCTTCGCGGACCGCCTCATGCTTCAGCAGCTGGCTCTCGATTTCGCCCAGCTCCACACGGTAGCCGCGGATCTTCACCTGATGATCTCGGCGCCCCAGAAATTCCATATTGCCGTCCGGCAGCATCCGACCCATGTCACCCGTCCGGTACATCCGTCCCTGCGGCACAAACGGATTCGCCATAAACGATGCGCTGGTCTTCGCCGTATCGTTCATATATCCTTTGGCTACAGCTACTCCCCCGATATACAGCTCGCCGGCCACCCCGTACGGCACCGGATGCCGATCGGCGTCCAGTATGTAGAAGGTGTTGTTATCCAGCGGCTTGCCGTACGGAATGCTTGTTTGATCCGCCGTTACTTCCCGGATCGGATAGTAGTTGGACCATACGGTGGCTTCCGTCGCACCCCCAAGTCCAACCACCTGGACGTTCGGGAAGGCTGCCTTCGCTCGCTCCGCCAAATTCACCGGGATCCAGTCCCCGCTTACCAGCGCCAGACGCAACGCCTGCTGGCGGATGCCCTTCTCCTGTTCCTCCAGGCCATGCAGCACATGGTTCAGTGTCGTCGGCACCGAGTCCCAAATCGTAATGGCTTCCTGTTCCAGCAGCTGCTGCATCTGCTTAGGATCCTGCACCTGCTCCCGGCCTGCAATCACAATCCGGGCGCCTGCCGCCAGCGGTCCGAAAATGTCATACACCGACAAGTCAAAGCACATCGACGTGATGAACAGCAGCCGATCTTCCTCATGAACGCCAAATTCCTGATTGACCCAGCTGACCAAGTTCACGGCTGAATGATGCTCAATCATGACGCCCTTCGGCTCTCCGGTGGAACCCGAGGTGTAAATAATGTATGCCAGCTCGTGCGAATCTTTGGCCAGGTGAAGCGCCTCACCGGAATGCCCGTTCAGCGAAGGGTCCCGGCTGTCGATGATTTGCGCAGGCATTTCTGCATACGCCTGATCGGCGACAACGACGCTTACTCCTGCATGGCTGATCATATGCGCGATCCGGCTTTGCGGATAGTCCGGATCCATCGGTACATACGCCGCGCCAGCTTTCAGAATCGCCAGCATGCCAATGATCATCTCAAAGCCCCGGCCAGTCATCAGCCCGACATGATCATTGACGTTCACCCCCTGGGCCTGCAGCCGCCTCGCCAACCGGTTCGACCGCTCGTCCAGCTCCCGGTAGGTCAGCTGCTGGCCGTTCCAGCTTACAGCCGGTCGCTCCGGCGTCCTCGCTGCTTGTTCCCCGAACAGTTGATGCAGCGTCTTCTCTACTGCGTACGGCGTATCCGTTCGGTTCCATTCGTACACGATCTCTTGCCGCTCCGCAGCCGTCATCAGATGCTCCATCGACAAGAGATCGTTCTCCTCGTCACACAAGGCCTCAAGGATTCGTTCGTACCAGGCAAACGCCGTTTCGATCTCCCGGTCCTCAAAATAAGCCGGTGCATATTTGATCTGCATGTTCAGCCTGTCAAAGTACTGCGATACTTCCAGATCAAACCACGTATTTGTCATTTCGTTTGCTTCCAAGCTCAGCGCCGCCGTCTCCGATGCCAACTCTTGTCTCGGCCCCATCTCCTCCAGCACATGGAAATCCGTATAGTTAAACAGCGTATCGAAGATCGGGTTGACCGACGGGCTCGATACATCGCCGATCGCATGGGCGATATCGACCAAAAACAGTTCATGCGCCTTCATGTGTGCAAGCTGCTGCTTGGTACGGTTCACCAATTCCGACTTGGACACTTCACGCGCTACCCCCATGCGGATCGGCACCGTATTCAGGAAGCAGCCCAGCACTTTGTCTGCATCCTCGATTGGCGGCCGGTCATGGCTGACCACGCCCGTGACAATCTCTTCCTCCGTCGTCAGGATGCCCAGCAAATATACGTGCGCGCTCAAGCACAGTTCCTTGACGGTACAACCGTACCGCTTCGCCTGCCGCTTCAAGGCTCCCAGCAGCGTGCTGCTCAGTGGCCTGCGATAAATTTTGCTGACTGCCCCACGGTCCCTCTTCTTGCCTGCGTAGTTAAACGGCAGCTTATTGCGGGTATACCCCGCCAATTCGTTGATCCAATATTGTCGGCTCTCCTCGTCGCTCTCCCGGAACCGGTTGATGGCCACATAATCCTTATAGCTGCTTTGCAGCGGCTTAATCTCCGCCGGGTTTCCCTGTAGCAGCTGCTGATAAATGTTTGCAAACTCCTGCTGGAAGGAAGCCACGCTCCAGCCGTCCAGAATCGCATGGTGGAACGTAAACACCATGCAATAATCATGCTGGCTATTCAGCCGGAACAACCGAACTCGCCACAGCACCTCGCCGTCGAAGCGGAACAAGTGGCGCTGGTCCTGCTCGATATACGCGCGGATAACGTGCTCCTGCTCTTTCAGGCCAAGTGAAGAGACATCCTCCGCCGAAAGCGCTGGCACGATCCGGGCGTGCACGATCTGGACCTCTTCCTCGAAATGGTTAAGATCGAAGGTGGTGCGCAGAATCGGATGCTTGTCGGATAACCGCTGCAGTGCTTCGGCAAACTGTTCCACTGACACGATTTTGAAATGATACACAAACTGGTCGTGGTAGATCGGCTCCTCCGGCCGCAATCTCGAGTAGAACACCATGCTCTGCTGAATTTTGCTAAGCGGATACACATCCTCGCAATCTTCTGGCAGGTGCTTCAAATGCTCGGGGTCCACCATGATGCGCCGCTTCATCTGCTCCAGCATCTCCCGCCCCGATTCCAGCTGCCGGTTCGGCTCATACTCCTGCGCCAAAAGCTCGGCCAGCTCTCCGATGGTCTGATGCAGGTAAAGCTCTTTTAGCGGGAGATCCGCCTCCATGTCACGATTCATCCGGCTGACCAGACGGATCGCCTTGATCGAGTCGCCGCCCAGCACAAAGAAGTTATCGTGGACGCCGACCTGCTCCGCCCCCAGCACTTCCTGCCAAATCTCTGCCAGTTGCCGTTGCGTCGGCGTGCTTGGCGCTTCGTATACGCTGCCGGTATGAGCCGCTTCCGGTGCCGGCAGCGCCTTGCGGTCCAGTTTGCCGTTGGCAGTCAACGGGATTCCATCCATGGCCACAAAGTAGGACGGAATCATGTAATCCGGCAGCTGTACCGTCAGGTGCGCACGCAGCTCCGTTACCGGAACAGCTTCGTTGCTTACAAGATACGCGCACAAGTACGCCTGCCCTTGCTCGTCCTCACGGGCCAAGACCACCGCTTCGCGGATATGCGCATGCGCCATGAGCCGCGCCTCAATCTCCCCGCACTCGATCCGGTAGCCGCGGATCTTCACCTGATGGTCGATCCGGCCCAGGTACTCCAGGTTGCCGCCCGGCAGCCATCTCGCCAAATCCCCGCTCCGGTACATCCGCGCACCCGGCTCGAACGGGTTGTCTACGAATTTCTCCGCCGTCAGCTCCGGCCGGTTGAAGTAACCCCGCGCTAAGCCGTCTCCCGCGATACACAGTTCACCCGCGACGCCCATCGGCTGCAGCTGCCGGTTTTCATCCACAATGTACAGTTGTGTATTGGCAATCGGCCCCCCGATCGGCACCGCCGCTTCCGCGAAGGTCGAAGCACTATCGTAATACGCGACATCCACCGTGGCCTCCGTTGGCCCGTACAGGTTGTGAAGAGTCGCTCCGATTCCCTCCATTAACTTGTAGAAGCCGGTCACATGCTGCGTCTTCAGCGCTTCCCCGCTGGCTAATACCCGGCGCAAGCTCCCGAGTTTCTCCGGACTAAACGCTTGTCCGGCCTGCTCCAGGAAGACGCTCAGCATCGACGGCACAAAATGCATAACCGTGATGCCGTGAAGTTCTATCGTTTCGGCCAGCACCGCCGGATCTTTCTCTCCCTGCGGCGGAAGCATGCAGACCTTGGCCCCGGTCATGCCCCACCAGAACAACTCCCACACCGAAACGTCGAACGTTATCGGCGTCTTCTGCAGAATGACGTCCCCTTCTCCGATCGGGTAGCGGTTCTGCATCCATTGCAGACGGTTGACCACCGCGCGATGCTCAATCATGACCCCTTTAGGGTTGCCAGTGGTCCCCGAGGTATAGATCACATACGCCAAACGCCGGGAATCCGGCTCTAGCGGCGGATTGGCCTCGGATTGCACCCGCCCTCCATGCGTCAACTCGATGACCGTCCCCTCAAATCCGCATGAATCCTGGCCGGGCTGAATCAGCAGTACCGCCGCGCCGCTGTCCCCGAGCATGTATTGGATGCGCTCTGCCGGGTATGCCGGATCGATCGGCAAGTACGCGCCGCCTGCCTTCAGGATGCCATAGAGTCCTACCATCAGCTCCAGCGAGCGTTCCGCCATAATCGCTACAATCGTTTCTGGCCCTACACCTTGCCCGCGCAGCTTCCACGCCAGCTGGTTCGCCCGCGCGTTCAGCTCCGCATAGGTCAGCTGCTGATCCCCGTACACGGCCGCCACCGCATCCGGCGTCTTCTCCACCTGCGCCTCGAACAGACCGTGGATCGTCGCTTCCTGCGGATACGCCGCCGCTGTGTCATTGAACGCATGCAGCAGCTGTTGCTTCTCCTCCGCTGTCACGAGCTCATACGAGCCGATGCTTGCTTCCGGCTGCCCGGCGATTTGGGTCAAGAGCTGCACGAAGTGCACCAGGCACCGCCCGGCCGTCTCCTCGTTGAACAGCGCGCAACTGTATTCCAGCGCCAGGAGAAGATTGTTCTCGGCTTCCCACACATTTAGCGTCAGATCGAACTTCGTCGCCCGGTGGTTTAGCTCGACCGGACGAACGTCAACATCCGCCAGGCCAAAG
Source organism: Paenibacillus sp. IHBB 3054 (assembly GCF_051594305.1). Lineage (NCBI taxonomy): Bacteria > Bacillati > Bacillota > Bacilli > Caryophanales > Paenibacillaceae > Paenibacillus > Paenibacillus sp. IHBB 3054. The sequence goes on from NZ_JBOFBG010000071.1 coordinate 10,920, forward strand.
CGCGCCTGCTCCATGTTCTGCAGCACCAGCATCGTGTCAAACAAGGGGTTGCGGCTCATATCGCGCCGCACGTTCAGCTTCTCGACCAGTTCCTCGAACGGATAGTCCTGATGCTCAAATGCCGCCAGCGTCCGCTCCTTCACTTCGCGCAGGAAGTCCATAAACCGCTTGTCCCCGGACGGGGCGTTGCGCAGCGCCAGCGTGTTTACGAACATCCCGATCATCGGCTCCGTATCCGCATGCGTCCGTCCCGACACCGGCGTCCCGACCACAATGTCGCTCTGCCCCGTGTACTTGTGCAGCCACACATTATAGGCGGCCAGCAGCACCATGTACAGCGTGGCTCCGGTTTCAGCTGCGACCTTCTTCAGCCCTTCTACCACGTCCATGCTAATCTCCGCATGAACCCGTCCGCCTTCACTGCTTGGCACCACCGGACGCGTCCGATCGGTCGGCAGCTCCAGCACCGGCGCTTCCTCCGCATAAGCCGACAGCCAATACGCCTCATGCCCTTGCATCCGCTCCACCCCGAGCGTGCTCTGCTGCCAGACAGCGTAGTCCTTGTACTGGATCCGCAGCGGCCCCAGCTCCCCGCCGGCATACGCCGCCATGAAGTCCGACACCAGAAGGTTCATCGACACGCCGTCCGACACGATATGATGCATGTCCCACACCAGCCAATGGCGCTCCTCTGCCAGCCGCAGCAGTTCAACACGCAGCAGCGGCGCCTGACCCAGTGCGAACGGCCGCACGAAGC
>NZ_JBOFBG010000072.1:0-11624 GCF_051594305.1 Paenibacillus sp. IHBB 3054
TCACTAGTTGGCCTTGGGCGGTCTTCTCCGCCGTTGCCTGGGAGATCCCTCCCGTACTGTTAAAATAACTATAACTGTATACCGTCCTGTCTCCTAACGCATTGGTTACCGTTGCCGGCCGTCCCTCAGCAGTATAGGTATAACGTTCACTTTGCGGCGCAGCATCATTTTCATTGTTATACCAGGACTGCGTTTCCAGCAAATGATACTTAGGTTCATACTGATAGGTGGTTGTATAATGCTGTTTGATTGCAGGATTATTAAACTGATCTCCGGTCAACAGCTTCGTTTGATTCGTCCAACCATGGGTACTGACACTTTGAAATAGGGCAATAGAGGGGACCGTTGATAACACTACCACAAGACAGCTTCCAATGTAATCTACTCGGCTCGTTGTCAAATGTTTTTTTCATAAAAAAAACCACATGGAGCTAGTAAGTCCATGTGGCATGTAATATCTCCCTTATGATTCAATTATTTCTCCATCTGCAACTTTTCCAAATTCATAAAGTACAAATTTGCTTCCTACGACAAGCAAATTTCTGGGTGCTTTTTCAGGAAACAAAAATTTTATACTACAAAGTGTTTCATAATTATCATGGTTTGAAATAATACTCAGTACAACACTCCAATCCTGTCCTTCCATATCAGCCTGGAAATGCGCAGCTGTTGAATATTTCGTCAAAGGAAACCTCTTTTTTCCACCTTCTTCTGTCGGAACCCAGTTAATCCTAGCTATAACCTTATTATCCATGTCATTTCACCAATGTCACCTTTCCAAAACCAGCGTTTAGAGCTTCTAGCTCAAAATAATATGCAGGACCAATACCATCAAGCATGGGCTTGTAAAACGCTCCATTTAAGATACTTTCATTAACAGTTACAGATACAATTCGTGAATTACCAGGCATCTTCGACCACTCTTTTGCATCCTTAAGTGTGGTAGCAAACCATTTCCCCTCCATATTGACTCCAGCATCAAATGCTTTTAAATTAGCAATAGAAGCCACTTCGGCATCACTCATTGACCTGTACAAATTGACCATTTTGGACCCCGTATTTACTGCTTGAGCTGCTATAACTGTCCCTGTTGAAAATGTTGTTCCCATTGTTAATATATCCGAAGTGGCTAGTGCTGTGGGCGCTATAACAGGTCCGTAGAATATTCCAGCAGCTAGAGCAGGAACAGCAAGGGCTTGTGTAAGATAGTCCTCATGAGCTCCTCCGTTTTGTGTACGTATGGATGTAGTTTTGCCAGTTGAATAGTTAGTTCTTGCAATAACTTCAGCACCGTTTGCTACTCTTATTGCATTGGCTTTATCGTGTGCAGCTTGCATAGCAGCAGAATTACCTGCAGCCTTGGCTTTATTAAAATCAGCCGTATACATATCAATTAATTTTTGGTCTGCCTTGCTCCAATATTTATCCTCAGCAATACGATGTCCAGTCGGGTCAGTGTAAATCAAAGGATTATTATGCACATACGTATACAAATTCTGGCTCAGCGGATTATCAATCTGCCCTTCAACCGTATCCTCATTTAAGAACCGCCCGATACTCGGATCATAATACCGTGCACGCAGATAGTAAAGTCCCGTTTCTTCGTCGTAAATCTCACCAGCATATTTAAAGGAGTTTGGTATCCCTTCCGTCTGGCTGGTGATATTCCCCCATTCGTCATAGCTGTAGGTGTTGACCGGTGTTCCGCTGGTATTGACGATTTGCACCACATCGCCATGACCATTGTACAAATAGTAGTAATCCTTTGCTGCCGTTTTGTCCTTTTTCACCAATACCCGGTCTCCACGGACAAAGGAGGACTTTTGTATTACAGTGCTGCCGCTTAGTTTCTCCTCTGTGATGACTTGGCCACTAAAATCATAGTTGACTTGTGTATGGGTCGTTCCAGTGCTCTTCAAATACCGAAGGCCGTCTGCATAGTAGGTAAAGCTGGTCGTATTCCCATTTTTGGTCAATCCGGTCAAGGTGTTTTGTAAATCATAGGTGTAGCTTGTATCGCTCAGATCCACACTGGAGCTGACGCTCTCGCTTGAGGTTAGACGATTGCCACGCACATCATACGTGTACTGTGTGCTTTGACCATTCGGCCGTTTGATTGACAGTAGACGATTTAAAGCATCGTATCCGTAACTTGTCGTTTTTGCTGCTCCATTATTGAGGACTTCAGTTACCGCTGTAATATTTCCATTATTATCATAGCTGTAGTTGTATCCCGAAAGCACGGAGCTTCCTTTTGTATTCTTCATGCTTTCAATCCAACCGAGTGCTTTGTTGTACGTGTACTCTGTTTTTAAGATACTTCCATCCGTCAACGGCGGGTACGTAATTGTCTTGACTCGGCCATTTGCATAGTAGCTGTACTGTACATTGTCGGATGCGGCTTTGCTTAGGGACGCGCTGCCATTGGTTTGGACGTTGATCAGCCGCTGACTGTCAAATTGGTAGTTTACATCTCATTGCCATCCGTCGGATGGCTTGTTCACGTTTTAATATATTAACTAAAGCAGGATGCCACCGACTCCATCTCTAAATGAATCATTACAAATTATACATATAATATAATATATGGGAACAAAAGTTTTTTGATGGTATACTGGATTGACAATTGTAAATTCCTGTTTATTTAAGCATTCTTCTCACAATTTCAAAACGGAGGGCTGCTTTGCTTCAACGTTTTCATAGCATACAAATTCTCAGGAAGGTTCTATCAAACAGTTAAGGCGGTGATGAGATGGGTCTTGACGATGACCAGCGCCACGCTATTGAAGAATTATTTCGAGATATGCTATATCCCTTATCGGCTTATGCAAATAATGCACTTCATAACTACTCACTAGCTGAAGATGCTGTTCAGGAGACATTCAGGATTGCCTGCACAAAAGCCTACATATTATTGTCTAGTCCAAATAGGAAGGGATGGCTATTAATTACCCTTAAGAATGTCATTAAGAACATAATTCGCAGCCGAACATATCTTAATAGCATTGTAGTTTCTTCCGTCGATTTTAATGAGAATATCATATCCGTGGGTGAAGATAGACTTGATGTTGATTTTTTGTACTCCGACTTAATCGACGTTGCAGAATATAAATTGCTTAAAAGAATTGCCTTGGACAAGTATTCAGTGCTGGAGGCGGCGCAAGAACTTGGAATATCAGTTGAGGCGTGTAAAAAACGAATTCAACGAGCAAAAAAAAGTTTAAAAAATCAGCTTAAAGATAAACTTGAATAATGCATTCTGACATAAACAAATAAACAGAAGCCAGCACTAATTATCTGCAGAAGTGCTGACCCCTACTAAGTTTGTTTGTGGATCAAGGAACAACTATTACATATACGAGCTATCTCGATTTTTCAAATAAGATTACCCACAAATAACTCTAATACTTCGTCATCTTGCATAGAAGAAAAACATTATCGCGACTGCTTTAACAACTCTAGAAGGTGGGTCACTGCATTATCACTATTGTTATCGCTGTTAGGAGAAGCGGCAGCTACTTCAGGACGAGTCGGTCCTTGTGAGTTAATTGCGTTCGTCTTGTCGCCGTAGGGGCGGCGTAACAACTTTAGGAGTTGGGTTACTTCATTATCCGTATCTTTATTACTGTTAGGAGATGCGACAACTACTTCAGGACGAATGGATTCTTGCGAGTCAGTTGCCGCAGCCATAGCTGCACCAGTCATTAGAACACCTAACATCGTCATACAAAGAATAATAATGCCTGTCTTCTTCTGCTTTGTGTCCATTATTGAAAGAATGCGACTTTTCATATTTCTTCCTCCATAAAAATTTGTTGAAAATGCTGTTTGGAGCTTTGCCCCGTTCTTTACAACATTAATAATTGCTTCAGCATATTGCTTTCTCCGCTGTAAATCCGCTCCCTGTATAACTATTGCGTCACAGGAGATTTCACACTGTGCTGCTGCGGATCTTGACATTAGATAGACTATCGGATTGAACCAATGAAGCACGGTTGCCACTAAAATCAATGCCTTATACCAAAGATCATGCCTTTTTAAATGAACCAACTCATGCTTCAGTATCATTGATAATTCATCATCAGAAAATTGTTCAGATGGCAGCAAAATCACTGGACGAAAAAAACCGACCAGCATGGGGCTTGTAATAATCTGACACTCACGTAACTCGACATTTTTTTTAATATTCATCTCTAACTTTAATCCATCTAAAATTTCCAAGCATTTGAAATGAGCTATAGGAATGCTCCAACGGCTTACCAACTTTAAAAAATATCTATATCGCCAAATATGATAAGCCGCGATACTTATAGAACCTAGAACCCAAATTACCAGAAATATCCACCATAATAAAATAGAAGCTGGAGTGTTTATAACATCTTGCACGGGCATAGTTGGATTGGCACTAATAATTGTGTGTACAGACGTTAGCGGTATATCTGAAAATTGCATAGGTTTCAACAAGAAGTCAAATTGAGGGCCAAGCGGAAACACCCACCCGACTGCAATTATAATCCAACCTATGTAACACCACTTTGCTGCATATCGTTTCGATAAAACGGGTAGTATTGCCGCATAAATAAGTGTCACTAACGACATAGTAACTGAATTCTGAAGTAAAGTGCTAAAAAACTCCTGCATACTATTCCTTCTTTTCTTTCAGCCACGTTGTCAGTTGGTCAAGGTCAATGTCTTTTATCTTGTTTCCGTCATATAATCTTGCTACCAGACTTGTAAAAGAATTTCCATGAAAGCGTTCGATAAAGTCGCTAGTTTCAAAATTCAGGTAGTCATTTTTTTCAATAAGCGGAAAGTAGAGGTTTTCCTTGCCGTTCTTCTCCGATCTGACAAAACCTCGTTTAGCCAACCTCAACATAAGTGAGACGACTGTCTGAGCCTTCCAACTTCTTTCACTTCCCAGTTGTTGCATAATGATATTGGTTGTTACTGGCGCCTTATTTGCCCATATCACTTTCATAATGTCAAACTCTGCATCTGGCAGTTTTTTAATTGTGCCCAACATATCACCCTCCCAAGACAATTGTCTTACTACTGTATTCTACATTTGTCTTAAATGAACGTCAATGATTTTAAAAAATTTTACAATTGATTCGTCAAAAAAAATGTAATTTGTCCCCAAAATTCAACATGGATACATATATGGTATGAAAAGATATTATCGCAGATTCATATTGAAGGAAGGTGATTCCATTGGGCTAATAATTTCTGTCCTAAAATGTGCCGGCAAGGTAACCTTAGATTCGTGAATTATCAGGTGCGTTTATTTTTATGAAATCATTAATAATGGAGGTCTCTAATTTATGAAACGAATAGCTTTTAAAGTTACCGCAGCTCTCTTATTGTCCCTCTCCCTAATTACACCGGGCTTTGCACTTGCATCAAATCAGCCGAATTATGCTACTCTGTCCATAGAGAAACTGGCATATTCTGATCTTAAAACAGCACCTGAAGAATGGAAAAGCGCTATTTCGGCTGCACGGAATTCTATTATTTATAGTAAATCTTGGACGGTTGATGGCCAAGTTGCTATTGAGCAACCAGATGGAACAATTGAAGAGCTTCCTGAATTTTCTGATTTGTTTCCAGACTGGGATGTTCCAAAAGCAAATGTTTCTAAAAGCAACGAAAATTCAACAACGCTTGGTGACCCCATATTTACAATTATGGCTGCCAATTATGCAGGAAATGTCTATTTGCAAGCCCCGCCGACGAGTGGGGGATCACCCATATTCTATGCCTTCAATACAAATGCCAATAGAGTTTCAATGGTCGCAGATTCTTTGCCAGGGACAAGTTATAATGCTGGCTATGCAGATCTCACCGATCAATATGATGTAGGGTGGGCAAATAACTTGTCGGCAGGGCGAAAAATGTATCTTACAAACCCCAATAAAAACCATTCCTATGGTGCTAGAGCAAGCACGCATAGTACCCCAGGATACGCGCTGATGGGTGTGGTTGATGATCCCTCTTGATTGTTGAAGACAATGGTAAAATGAAGGGAAGATTTCACGCAATCCATTCATAAGTAGACTACAAAAAGAGACACATCCGGTGTAAAAGCGGAGCGTCTCTTTTTGCTTGCAAAATTTTCGCCATATATTCCGCAATTTTGATAATACCAAATTAGTAGACGATCAATTATTAGACCAAATGCAGATATGGTGCTACACGATGTCAAGACAGAGAATTTGATATCATTAAGGTGTAAAAAATAATAACAAGGTCGGTACGCAACTCGTGGAAGGGGGGGAGGACAAAGCCCAAGGCGGTAGGGGAACAAAGTTTCCTTCATTACTCGCTTGCGGATCAGAGCAAAGCCTGACGGTTATACACCGCTGTGCTTTTACTACGATTCTGACCTTGCATTACCGTAACTACATCTTCCAAAAGGCTGGAATTTTCGTTTTCGTTGATTAGATCAGCGTTCAGCAAGGCGCTTATCTGTTCGATTAGTTTTACTCTTTTCTGCCCCGCTTGACCATACTCAAGAAGGTTAAGATGCGGTGAATAGTGCTGCGTTGTAGTGTATTCGTTTCCTTCATCATCAACGTTTGTGACCTCAATTTTCTCATGCTCATCTGTTCTATATAAGTTGAACTAGATATATTCAGTGAGCTGGTTGTCTTCCAAACGAAGACAAAGACGATCAATAATCGTCTGAGCATCGAGAGCTATGTTTTGCATAAACGCAGTAACTTTCTTACGGATCTCTAAGACGGTATGGAAAAACACGTTGTTAATGACATCAGATTTTAGCCATTTCCAAAGTCCCTCCACCAGGTTCAATTGCGGGCTATACGGTGGTAAGAAAACCAATTCAAGATGCTCTTTGTGATCTTCCAGAAAAGGCTGAAGTAACTTCGCATGATGAATACGAGCATTATCCAGTACCATGACAATCTTTCCTTGTGGGTACGCCTCGACCACCATTTGTAGGAAGGACAGAAACGTCTCTGCGTTATACTGCTCATCTTCTTTCCAGAGAATTTGACCCGTCATATAATTCAGTACGGCTAACAATTTGACACCGCGATGTTTACCTGTGGTCTGGATGATGCGTTGTTTGCCTTTGAGAAACCACGTATGCTGAAGCGCTTGGTAATCCCGGATCATGGACTCATCTTCGAAAAGCAAATGAGCAATGTTTTCGTCCATTAATCTTTTTTCAAAGCAGGAAACGTCACTTCTGTAAAGACTTGTTGCTTGGCTTCATCCGCAGCAGCTAACGTATAGGTGGGTTTCGTGTAGCTGAGTCCAAGACGGTGCGCCATTTTGGAAATGCCACGAAGCGAATAGGACTGATCGAACTCCCGCTTGATATATTCGCCAATGAGATAGAGGGTCCAACTGTATTTACTTTCAAAGCCTACTTCGTGCGGGACCGAGGATACGATCGTCGTTTTTAACTGCTCTTGTTGTTCCTTTGTCAGTCGCTCGGGTGCTCCCGTTGAATAGTTTATTTGCAGTCCAGTTATACCGCCTTCGCGATAGGCACGCATATATTTATAGACCGTTCGTTCCGTTCTGCCGATGATCTCTGCGATCTCCTGCGCATTCTTCCCTTTCAAATGCAGAACAACGGCTTGGTAACGCTCAAACATGCGTCGTTCTTTTTCTTTTTTCATCAAGGTTTCAATTTCAATAAAGGCTTGTGTCATTTCCATGATTTCACCGTCGCTTTTAAGTTATGTTTCCTATATTCGACGATGTGGAAATGAATTCCTTTAGTTCAACTTATATAGTTAAGTAAACCATCAGGATTTCCGACTTTTCAGATGGAAGCAACTCCTTCTGGAACAAAGTTTTATCGTCGATCCCAAATAACTCGGACAATTGCTCCAGACGTGGCTCAGGTATCTTACGTCTTTCTTTGATCCAGTCTTGAAATGTTTGTTTAGAAACTCCGATTGCTTCTGCTACCGATTTGTACTCCATGTGAAACGTGTGCTATAAATTGTAATCCTATCATTTCATTCACCGCCATACCTAGTATGTCTCAAAAGTTTGACTGTATAATGCCTTACTAAGAATGTCAAATGTATTTTCACAAGAAAAAACCACATGGATTATATCATCACGTGTGGCTTTTCTTTATTGTTAATAATTTACATTAATAGAATAATAAGCAACATCGTCCAACCGTTCCTTATTCCCTTTTAATATAGCATCATCGAAGCTCAGAACTACATTGTTGGGTTCATTAGCTTTTTTGTCTATAAATATTTGTAAGTTAGTAGGGTGTTCTGTTTGATATGGGATCATCTCTTCATAAACTATTTTGTTATCTAACACAAAAATAAGTCCGCTCATTAAATCAGTTGAACCTTCATATTTAACACCTAAAGCATTACTAATTTCCTTACTTGAACTTCCCACCTGAAAAACAACCACCTTATCCCATTTAAATGTAGTAATTTCGTTAAGTGAAATATCACAAATCTCACCCAAATTGCATTTGTCGTCTATGATGCGCATAATTTGATCATTTAAAGATTTCTCCTTTTGACAGCTTGATATTATTAACGTTAAGAAAGCAAGAAATAATATCCCTATCCCAATTTTTTTTATAGAATAATTATGCATAAACTCCACATCTCTCCTTGTAAGAACAAATTCAATCCTCATCACAAATTTTATTGATCTGCAGCAAATCTATCGTTATCGAGCTGTGTTATCCTATTTTTTGCCGCTTCATATTCTTGATCTGACAGTTTCTGCAAATCAACTGAGAGTCTTCTGTGTCTGCGGAGTGCCCCCAATAGTCACGCAAAGGGATGCATTGATGAGCTGATTGTGCTCGTCATACTGGTAATTCGACACAGTCCTATTCCGGTCGCTCTTACTCGAAAACAGTCCTAGGCTGTTGTACAGCATGCTTTCATTCTGCGAGGAAGCGTCGGTCCGACAAGCTGACTCGGTTCATTATAGGTTTTACATATCAAATCTTGAAAAGAAGATGACTACAATAATTTCAGGTTAATTGATACGGAATTATCAGAACGAAAAAACCACATGGCTCTTCTTATTCCATGTGATTAAGATTATAACTTTTGTCATCTTAGAATATATTATTTTTTTCAAATACCCATTGATTTCTCGAAAACTGTTCTTCAACCATGTTATTGTATTTTTCCTCCGTTAGAACTTTAACTCCCTTTTCGAGGAAATTATTCAATCTGTTAATAAGTAGTTCCTGAAAATCTCCTTGTCTAATTTCTGTAACTATTAACTCAATTGACTCTGGTGCCTCAATTACACTAAGCTTGAATTTACAGGAATCCATCTCTTTATTTTTTTGTCAAAACAACACAATTTATAACAAAATTTATGTCTATTTTTTTACTTCATTTTGATCTTTTTTTTCACTCTAATCATAATAGTAAAATACCGACTTCCGACTTATAGACTAATCTCCACAAGTGAAAAAAAGCACCTGAACCTACCATAATGGCAGCATTCAAGTGCTCTAAGGTTTACGAAGTTGCTTGCGCGCTTGTCCTTCACGACCGTCCGCTGCTTAGCGATTATGAGAATTGCCCCGCGAATGGTCAAGAGCTCTTATCCCGTCAGGCTGTTCGATTGTCCTAATGTATAGCATTGTTTTACGATTCTTCTGTATCCCCCCTGCACAGTATTTCTCGACACTCTTGCCTTTAACAAAATTGCATTTGAGCTCTTTCCTGATGCACCAGAGGGATATTGATTCCAGAAAATATTTTCAGAAATTAACATAATTCTAGAAAATCCCTAAAAAATATTGATTCAATAGTTACTTGCGAACCAAAGATATCAGTGTTTTTTTCTAAACCACAAATTACATATGACAGCTCTCCATATGAGAGTCGCATATAGCCCAGGGGATTGTAGATACTATTAACGATATCTTCAAACTCTGCTTGAACTCTAGTATATGGCTGGGTATCAAATCCATCTAGAATTGGGCTAACCGCATTTTTATCCAAATTCTTTGTCTCATATTCATGTTGCAAGTAATAAAGAGGGACAAGCTTAGAAACCATCAGTCGGCATTTATAGCTAATCTCAAAGTCGTCTTCTTTAATATCTCCAAAATCTAGCAACCATTCAGTAGCTGGCCAAACTTCTCCTACATTTACTTGAGTATAATCAAATCCATTTTTCTTAATGAACTCAAGCACTTTGTTCGGAATTAAACCTTCACTTCTGCATTTATTTAAATATTCCTGAATATTTTTTTTCTCCACTAAATACTTATCTATATACTCTTTAATCATATTATTCATTAAAACCCTCCTTAATTGGTTCTTATATTATGTTTACCAGATTTGTCAGCTGGCTTAGTCGATTTTAGATCAAAATTAACTTCACCTTGATGTATACCACGACTATTAGTAACCTCAAATCTACCGTGTTGTGTGTCAACAGAATATAGGCTCCCTGTTGCAGGATCAATGTAAACATCTCTACCATTTAATTTGGATAACCTTGAGTCCTTTTTAAAACCATAATTTGTTGCCATGGTAGCCGCAGTTGCCCGGACACTAGCCACTCTTTCGCTTGGTGACAGGTTAACAATACTTTTCTCAAATGATCCAACATCAAAAATTAATGTCCCTGAATTGAATATCCGCTGCTGAAAATCAAAGGGTAAAATATCAAATTGTTCTTGTGTTATTACATTAATTTTAGGTTGTTGTATTATCGTTTGCCTTCCTTGAAACCATGGCTGTTGAAGTACAATAACGCTTTGCTGCTGGCCAGGCTGCTGAATAACTGTAACACCCTGATCATAAGTGTCAAAAATGTTAATACCTGCTTTATCCATAGCAACTCCTGTTGTAATTCCAGCCCCAATTGTTGCAACTACAGCTCCACCTATCAATATTACTACACTAATGGATTCAGCTACACACGCGTCCCAGATACAATTACCTGTGGGATCAGTATAAAGTAAAGGATTATTATGCACATACGTATATAGATTCTGGCTCAGCGGATTATCAATCTGCCCCTCAACCGTATCCTCATTTAAAAACCGCCCGATACTCGGATCATAATACCGTGCACGCAGATAGTAAAGTCCTGTTTCTTCATCGTAAATCTCACCAGCATATTTAAAGGAGTTTGGTATCCCTTCCGTCTGGCTGGTGATATTTCCCCATTCGTCATAGCTGTAGGTGTTAACCGGTGTTCCGCTGGTATTGACGATTTGCACCACATCACCATGACCATTGTACAAATAGTAGTAATCCTTTGCTGCCGTCTTGTCCTTTTTCACCAATACCCGGTCTCCACGGACAAAGGAGGATTTTTGTATTACAGTGCTGCCGCTTAATTTCTCCTCTGCGATAACTTGACCACTAAAATCATAGTTGACTTGTGTATGGCTCGTTCCAGTGCTCTTCAAATACCGAAGGCCGTCTGCATAGTAGGTAAAGCTGGTCGTATTCCCATTTTTGGTCAATCCGGTCAAGGTGTTTTGTAAATCATAGGTGTAGCTTGTATCGCTCAGATCCAAGCTGGTGCTGACGCTCTCGCTTGAGGTTAGACGATTGCCACGCACATCATACGTGTACTGTGTGCTTTGACCATTCGGCCGTTTGATTGACAGAAGACGATTC
>NZ_JBOFBG010000073.1:0-10820 GCF_051594305.1 Paenibacillus sp. IHBB 3054
TATTGAGCCTCAATATGAAAATGCTGTAATTCCCAGTCTCATCTTATTGGTAATTGTGATCTACTATCTATTATTCATAATACACTCAATAAAAAAAAATAATCAAAACCTGATGATAGTCTGTTTTATTATTACTATATTCTTCTCTCTTTTTGGACCTCGGGGTTTAGGGTGGATATCTAATATAGACGATTATCTCCATAAAGTGAGTATAGAAAGTAATGATAAATTCATAAACAAAATCCAAGCGGATATTAACAATAAACATATTCCATATCTAATCGATTCGAAAACAAGCGAGGAAAGAGTAAAGGAATTAAAAACATATTATGTTGTAGTACTAGTGAAACAAAGTGAGGGAGCCATTACAAAAGATGAGGTCAGATTTTTTGTGGATGTGGCTAAAAGCAAAAAATTTAAAAAAGTGAGTTTATTATTTTATGATAGATCTAAAGCGAATTCTATAGAAATATATATGAAATATAAGAAAGGTATTACATACTGCTATCCAAATGATGAGTGTGATGAAATGGAAATAACAGAGAATGAATAAATGGCCTGTTGTTATTTCTAAAACAGCCGCCCCTTCTGACTCATTCAGAGAGGCGGTTGTTTGGCTTTGAGTTCATCTAATCTTGCGGTTGCTTCTACCACTTCTTCAAGCTCTGCACCTGTCAAAGATAAACTGTCGACTTTTTCAATATAACTACTCATAAGTTCGATTTCATCCATGGAGGCAGCAATATCGGCTCGTAATACAAAAGCTTTGTACTGTAGTGTTAATGTTGCTTCTTCATCTTTCGAGAACACAAGGTCAAGCACTTTCGCTGCGTCAGCGGGTTTATCTTTGGCATAGGCCAATTGGTATGCGGTTTCGAAGGCAGTGGCAAATCTTGACGGAGGTTCTTGTTCAGTTGGCATGGATGAGGCATGCTTTTGTCCAATTATCAATCGATTGCCGGCAGGGTCGATGAGGTTGAATCTCCGATCCTCTGCAAGATTATTGACCTTGGTGATCCTAGGCAAACCTTTGGAAGGGACCTTGTGATAGGCTTTTTTTAGATTCCCGCAAAATTCGTTGTACACAGCATCCACGTCTGGAACATTTACATAGCACATACTGTAAGAGTTTGCGGGTTCCAGTTTTTTGAGTACAAAAAAATGTAATTCCGCAATCCGGTGACGGACACAAGCGTAAAGGTTTGGTTTGGCTTGCCGATAAGTTATTTCAAAACCTAATGCTTGGTAGAAATTCAACTGTTCGTCTATGGAGCTGCAAGGAAATATAGGGATTGTTGTCCCGCCGTTACTGATTGTTGACAAGTTTCGAACCTCCTGAGAGTCTAATGTATTTCAAGAAATCAACTTACCCTCTAATAGTACAACATTCGTGCATATGATAAGGTTTACTCGAATATCTCCTTATTTTTCAATGAAAAACATAATGAACCCGTCAACAACTTTAAGGATTATTTAAAGGCTACAAAGTCTGTTAGTCTATTGAAGATTGTGATAATTGTTCCGATAATTACTTTAAAAGGATGATCTGTATGTAATTTTGTCCTAAAAGGGGAGACAAATGGAGAAATTGATAAAGACATTACTCCAAGCCATTCTTTATGTACTAATAGTTGTTGGATTACATCTAATTTTAATCTATTTACTTGAGATAAGAATAGAAGGGTGGGGGACAGGATTATTAAAATTCTCATTTAAGGTATACTTTGTGCCGCTATTTTTATGTTTTATTAATTCCTTTTTGTTTATAAGGACACAGAGGATAAAGTACCATGTCATCTGGTTTCTGTTAACTACGCTCCCGAATTTTTTACTTTTGTTAATTTTCAAAGCAATACAAACTAGTGGAGATAGTGAGTATGCAGTTGTCGTTTCTATTGAATTATTCCCAAAATATCAGGTGGAAATGTTCATTCTGCTTCCTGGGAGTATTTTAGTAATCCAATTTATTTTGGCTTTATATTATCTCATCAAAATAAGAAAAGAAGTTAAATCATTTCAAGCATCATAGTGTTTTGTGTATGGTTGCGTTGCAGCAGGAGTATCTATCAGATTCATACTGCATAACTGTGAGGTGTAGATAATTGAAAAACAAATTTATTACTAGGATAAGAGCAATTTCACAAGTGATATTTATTGTGATTTTGCATTTATTTGTTATTCATATTATGGATTTAAAAGTAGGGAAGTGGGGGGAAGAAGGGATAAGGCAAATATTAATAGTTTATTCTGTTCTAATAATTCTACTGTACGTAACTTGCATGATGTCATTAGTAACCAGAAAGTTTAGATATAATTTAATTTGGTTTTGTATAAGTACTATTCCTAGTATTAGTATTCTGTTTTTCCTTAATAAAATTCAAGGGAATAAGGCCATTGGATCTGGTTTTATTGATTTTAAATTTGACGATGGCTTTATTGAATTGATGATTTTGTTTCCTCTTTCGTACTTGTTAATACAATTAGTTCTAGTTATAGCGTTATGGATATTGAAATTTCCAAAAAACAACTAGTGGTCTACTGGTAGTTCAATTGGAGTTTTGATGACAGAAAACCCCCAGTAGCCTACTACAGTTAAATTAATATATAACCGCCCCTTCTGAATCACTCAGAGAGGCGGTTGTTTGGCTTTGAGTAACAGATTTACTCATCAGTTGTCTTCACCGGACTCGGCGTGTTCTTGTTCTTATGCACCCACATCGCATACTCCAGCGGGCGGACCAGCGCTTTGCGGTAGGTGCCGCTGTCGCCGGAACGGGCGAAGACTTCGCGTGCCGGCTTGGGATTGACCTCCAGCACATAAATCTTTCCCTCGCGGTCGATGGCGAGGTCCAGCGCCAGCTCGCACAGGGCGCCGAAGCTGTCCTCAAGGAAGGCTGCGGCTTCAAGCCCCAGTTTTTCAGCCGTTTTCATGGCTTTGGACGCTTTTTCTTCGCTGCCGAGCCATTTCTTCAGCAGGACTTCCGCACGTACCGCATGTCCGCCGCCGTGAAGGTTAGACGTTACGCTGCGGGCTGCTCCCACCCGGCCGGCCATGCCGGTCAGCTCCCACACGCCTTGGCCGTTCTTTTGCACGAGCATGCGGTAGTCGTGGTAGCGCCCGCTGGGCAGACGCAGCGGGATGCCCTGCTGGACGAGGAAGCGTCCGCCAAGGCACCATTGGCGCACAATGGACTCCAGACGGGTGAGCGACACCTTGCGGGGGGCAATAATCTGCCGGTTCTGGCGGCGTCCCTGGATATCGTAGAGCTGCTTGCCGTCCCGCTGCCGTTCAATCCGCAGGATGCCGCGTCCACCGGTGCCGTTAGCTGGTTTGACGTAGACGACAGGGCTGAATTTCAGCATCCGGTGCAGATCGGCGGAAGACTGATATAGCAAAGTTTCCGGCATATGCTGGCGGAAGCGGCTTTTCTGCGAAAAGGTCTGGTGAACCGTCCATTTATTGCGCAGCGGCCGGTTCAGAAAGGTAAGATGATTATAGCGGGAGCGGAATTTGAGCAGCTGCTGAAAGCGGGCGTTGCGCTGGATCCGGCAGCGGTCATAGATCATATTCGGGAATGGCCGCCATTTGCGCGACCATTTGCCGCTCCCCGGATCGTAGACCATTGCATGGATCAACTCTTTACCGGGATTCACATCTGCGGGGGTGAATACAATTACACATTCATCATAGACGTGGATACAGAAACAGTTCAAACTGCTCTTTATACTGGCCGGGTCCCTTTTTATAAACCACTTTATTAAGCACGGATTTCAATAACGCATTTCTGCTCATGGGATTATCTGTCTGGTAGTACGACTTAACTACAGATTCTGCTATAGGGATAATTTTGCTTCTTGCTTCTTTACGGGTCAATTCCAAATCCAAATCGTTTTGAATCTTGCCGATTTCTTCGCTGGCTTCTGTAATTCGTCTGGAGACATTTTGTGATCTCTCTATAAACACCTCTTCGGTATAAATTTCTCTTTCTAAGAAGTCGAATAATTTTCCTCTTTGGTTTTCTAGTTCTTTTATTTCATTTTGTAATGAGGCTATTGCGCGTTCTTTTAGCTTGATCTCGCTCTGAGGTGTAGAGTGATTTCGTTTTCCCCATTTGATTTTGTAATCGTTAAGCCAAACCTCAAGCCCTTCAACGATTCTGGCCTCCACAGCATCATAACGGCTGCTGCGCGAAGGACAACCAACGGTATTGCAACGAAAATGGGCGGGTTGATTGTTATATGAATATGACCGGTAGACCATTGTCAGTCCGCATTCGGAGCACTTAACAAGTCCGGCTAAGGCTGATGTCATCCGTGGTTTCCCATCATCATTGAGCTGGTGAGGGGAGTGGTGATGTTCTGAGAGCCTCTGGCTTGCCTTCAGGAAGGTTTCGTTGTCGACGAGGGGTTCGTGCTTCCCTTTGACATCAACCCACTCATCTCGGCTCCTATGGCGAGAGGTGCGGTGTTTGCTTCCGTCCTTGCTTTTTTTTAGTTCTTTCTTTCCCCATTGGATTCTTCCAATGTATACTTCGTTTTTTAGCATGGTTAAGACAGAAGAGGCTGACCAACTACCACCTTTGTAAGAAGGGATTTTAAGCCGTTCCAATTCTGATGCGATTTTGCCGCCTCCCTTTTGTTGTTCCGGATCTTCATGTGTATACCAAGCGAAAATTTGTCTTACGATATCAGCTTGTTCCGGATGAAACTTTAGAGTACGACCACGACCATCAGGGAGATTCTCGATTAAGTAACCGAATGGCGGACGTGTACCTATAAAATTACCTTCTTCCGCAGCGCGTTTCCGTCCACCTTGCATACGGCGGGTAATGATTTTGAGCTCCTTACGGGCCATAAAGGCCTCAAATTCACTGTATTCCTCATCAAATTCATCCATTAAGTCATAGGTCTTCCGTGGAGTTATAATCTTAGTCTTGGCTGAGCGGAACGTCTCCAGAATCAATCCTTGCTCTTGCATATTGCCACGTCCAAAGCGGTCAATATCCATAACAAGGACGGCATCATATTCACCAGATTCAACCTCTTTTAACAACTGCAGCATTTCTGGGCGATGGACTAAGGTTTCACCACTGACAATCTCTTCACGGATACGGATAATATCTAATTTTAATTGTTTGGCAAGTTTGAGTAGAGCTGTCTTATGTTTGGTCAGAGTTTCACCTTCGCCGCGCCGTTCGGCGTCTTCATCGGCTCTGGATTTTCGCAAGTATAGTGCTACATCCAATATGTACATCCCCTTTAGGTTATAAGAAAAGATTTATGGATGTATTATACGGGGATGAGCATTAAAAAACCACTAAATACGACCTTAATGTCCGGTTGAATTATTCTTTAGTGTAATATGCTGAACAGAACAACTCTAAAAAATTATGGTGCATTTTTAAGTCATGAGCAATTGGGACTAACAAAGGGAGACTTAGGATTTGGGTTATCTTATTATAATGGACAGTGGACTGTTCGTGGTTCTGGGTATGCAGTAGCTAAAAACTGGGCACAACCAACACCAGAACAGACAGTAATGATTAAAAAATTATTTGGTGTAGGTGACTAAATATGAATTTAAAAAGACTTATTACACGCCGTTACGGAGTTTACTGTCCTAACTGTGGACATGAACTTTCTATCTATTCTACATTCTCATCAAATAAGTTTGCAGTAAAATGTAATTTATGCAACAACAGCTACATTTTTGAACGCAATAATAATCAATTATTTCCATCAACTGAAACTGATGAAATTGAGAAATTATGGGAAAATGATAAATATCATAAATATTACAAAGGAATTCCGACTAGCGAGGCTTTCATGCCTAACTGGTTAAAAAGGCATTCTAAAGATTAGATTTATATTGGAAACAACCTCAATTATTATTAAAAATCAAATTAACCACATGTGTGTACACACTCCATGTGGTTGCCGGAGCAACTAGGCGCGTCTTTTATAGACACGTCTAGAGTGCTGGAGACCGCAAAAACCCGGCACGCCGAAAAGAACGAGAAGTGCCCGCGGTGACGTAACGGTAAGTGGGCGGACTTGCAAATTTATGAATTAGAAATCTAAAAGTAGTTGAGTTGAAAACATTCACATTGGGGAATGTTGATGAAGTATCTCTAAATTTAAGAGAAGCTAGTTTCTTTACTTATTTCTACAATAGTAATAACCAATTAGTAATCGTGCTGACTGATGAATTCGTCACGGCGCCACTCACGCGAATTATGGAAGGGAGAAGTAACGTACGAGCGTTACTTGTCGGTTTCTTCTTTTTACGAGCTTTGAAAAAAATCGCTTATACCTCAGATTACGGTTTTCTGCTACTTCGAATTAGCGACGGCCTACTGTGCTGGGCACTGAGCAGGTTCACTTTTTTTTGCAATCTTACATTTAAGGAAATAATAATAGAAGTAAATAGTATAGAAAATAATTTGATTCCGCAAAAAAACAGGCGATGCATTGTGCATTCTAGCACAGTGCATCGCCTGTTTTTAAAAGAATTATGTATTTCCAAGTGGTGACAGTCATAATTTTATATTTCTAAATCAGACAGCTTTTTTAGCCTTTCAAGCCCAGAGGGTACTCCGTAAATAGCCCCAGTCTCCTGCATTGTGAAATTCTTATGCCTAAATTCATACAGGAACTCATCAGGCATCAACAACTCTACAGCGAATTGATTCGCTTCCCTTTCAATACGATCAACAGAATAAAGAGTATGTCTTCGTAGGAATGGAGTATTCACGTTCGGATGTAAAATGACATGTCCTAATTCATGAGCACATGTGAAACGCTGGTCCTGCAGAGAGGCATCACTGTTAATATGTATCATTTGCAATCGACGACTGGAATTATAATAGCCTAACATGTCACCCAACAATTCAAAAAGAACCAGGATGTTTTTCTGGGATGCAATCTCAAATGGGTCATTGGTTCTGTGTTTCTTGATCAGTTGGGCTACAGTGGTTTTGATCATCCTGTATCCCTTTCCTGATTAATCTCTGTATTTATTTGGAGTGAACTTTTTCTTGGAGAGTTCTCTGGCCAACCGTAGAGAGTTTTCAAGTGATATGGCAAATAATCGTTTGGTTTCCTCGTCCATAGGTTCGCCGTTAAAGGCCAATGCCTCATTTGATTCAAGATCGGCAAGCATACGTTCAAGGTCTTTACCGATGTCTTTTTCATCTTTATTTGTGAGATTGTAGTATTTAGATCCAGATGATGGCTTAATGGGTTCTTCATTCTCTAAATATCCCATAGCCCTCATCAAATCATCGGTGTCCACATCCTTTAAATGTGGAGCTAATGCTTTTAAATTCTCAGGAGTAACTTTATGTGTGCCTGATTCTATTCGATTTACAGTAGAGTGACTAACACCAGATTTCAATGCAAGTTCTCTTTGACTTCTATAGCCACTCTGTTCTCTTAACTTTGCAAAATAAATGCCAAACTCTTTTAAGTTCATTCTGTATCACCCATTCCCATTTTAACAGAAAGTGTTTCAAGTATGAAACAATCAATGTGTATCACCCTTGAAATTTATTGTTGCAAGCGTGTTACGGTAGTGGTATATTGTTTTTGTAACAAGGTTGATACAGGAGGTGAGAAACAATGAGAGTCATTCCAAAGCCCGGAATTCTTAATAAACTTCAAGAAGATAAAAAAATGTCTGAACAGGAATTTGCAGACTTCTTAGGCGCATCAAGATCTTCACTATGGAGAGCCAAGCTCCCTGTGGACGACAATAGATTCTCTCTAGGACAAGATGTAATGGCAAAAATACTTAAGAATTTCCCCGATAAATCATTTGAAGATATATTTTTTTTGGAAAAATTGTCTCAAGTGTGTTACGGAGGATCAGCGGATGATGCTGGGTAGATTGTAAATTATATAACTCAAGTTATGTACGAATTTCTCGAAGTGTTCTTTATATAAAAAAGGTACGAAAGCGAGGTGGAAATCATGGTTGTCCCTCGATCATCCCGGCATACACATAATGCCAGGGGGGATGCTGGCATGATTGTTGCAACCTACACTTTTGGTGAGACAAAGGTTCATATCTGCGATGACCATCTTGTTACAGACCCGGATGAACGGGAGAGAGTGGAAATTGCTATTGCTGATGCCGCCTGGGCATGCCTGCAAGACAAAGCAGAGCTGGAATGAAGCAAACATTATCATTATAGCCTTAACTCAGTGTTTATATAAGGAACTAATTCATAATCTGAACTCATTCAACATCAAATATTGAGATTACCCAATTTGGTTTTAGGGAGAAAACATGGACGAACAAATTATGAAGTTGCCAGTTGGAACACAAATAGAAGAAAAGATTGTATCAGCTATGTGGGATATTTCAGGCGTGCAACAGCCGAGAATGGCTTATTCACGGGATGCACTGGCGGCACTTGGTTTAAGGGATTTTGCTGCAGATGCTTTTGGAATAGTGTGTCTCATTAAATGTGGTGATGGTCCTGCGTTTATAAGCGAGATGTGCATTATTCAGGATGAGGAGGATCACCGGGTAGAAGGATTACTTCGGATTGGAAGGAGTCCTTAGCAAAAGCTTTTCTCCTTTTCAATTATGGATTTTACGGAGAATACCAAGATTTGTTTCCTGCTGAGTTGCCTCAACGTCCCGAAGCAGCGCTTTGGGCTCATTAAACAAGAACAGGAGTAGGGGCTATGGGGAAGTTATTAAGTGTTGCTCAGCGACTGGCGAAGAAGTCAAAGGAGATTGACGCAATTAGAGATTGGCGGCGACCTTTGTTTTCAGAAGTAGAGGCAAATAAAGAGCAGATCATTCAAATGCATTACGAAATGGAGTTTAAACGGCTTGAATGCATGTACTTGAAGCAAGAGCAGATCAAGGAATTGAAAAATCATACGGATGTTTACAACCCACAAGTATATCAGCAGCAACTCGAACGTCTGGAAGCCATCACAAACCGGTGTATTTCGTCCATACTCAAAAGGCTTTTTGAAGGAGGTTACGGCCAGGAATTGAAAAGGCGTGGGCTTGTGTAGGAATACATAACAGCCAGTCCAATTATTTCGCATTAAAAGGGTGTGATTCAAGGTGAATTTGTTCACTAATGATCCTTCATTTGGAGAGAATCAGATGAGTGAGGCCAATAAATTGGAATTTGCAGAAGCACTGTCCACCAGATATATGCAGCTCATGATTTTGGCCGATGTAACAAAGTTCTTTACTGAAGATCCAGAGCGTCAAAAGGCGGAGGAAGAACTTCACCTACTACGGACCATCATTCTGGATCTTCCGGAAGACATTCTTAACTTAGTGAGGCAGCGTATTTCCTTGTAGGGATATGGGACAAGCCCCGGATTTATACTGAACGCAATTTTGCGCTCAGTTCGAAGTAAGGAGAGGATCTCCGCGCCTAACCACTCAACGCAAAATTGCGTTAAGCCAAATCATGAGAACGGGGATGTAGATATGAAATCCTTAGTTAACGATAAGCCATTAACCAAAAGTATGGTTGGAGAAAGGATTTGGGCCTTGAAGTCGGTTGATTCTGAGGCATTTGCGCGGGAGCTTGAAGTGTATTTTGCACGAGGTTATCCAGGGTTCAGGGTGGTATCCCATGACTATCCCTATATCTTCTTGAGCGATGAAAGGGTCATAGATTCAGCGAGATAGATAGAGGCCGGTTTCGAGAGGTTGTTTTTAATAGTGGGATTCATGAGGAAATGTGAATGTCCCACAAATCAAAGGAGGAAGGCCATATGCAAGAGTGGAGCAATAATGCGTGCCTTGGGTATATCCAGGCAGCATTGGAACGAAAAGGCTGGTCCAAAGAACAGATTAATGAAGTCACACATGCCGTGTATTATGAATTTGACTTCAAGACCATTGGAGAAGCTACCCAACTGTATGAAAGATCATTTGATTAATCGGCTTGGTGGCATGGAGCGAGGGATATTCTCGTAATTGAAATAAAGAAAATCTGCTAACAACGAAAGGAGTTAATATGTGTGGGGAATACAAGTTCACTGCCGATGATCACTGGCAGAGCTGCTGCGGAATATCTGCAGGACTGGCTGCACATCTCTGCGATTGTGAAGGTAGTGTCGGACGACAGGAAGCATCTCTATTTCAGAGGCAAGGATCAGATCGGAAGACGGATGGAATATCGTGTAGAGGCTGTGGCTGAAGCAGATTACCATAACATTTACGAACGGACTCCAGATCTGGAGCAATCGGAAGTATGGGAATGGGCCGATGCGATCCCTGTGAGGCGTGAGGGCTAGCTCTTCAGAACTCTTAAGGGAAGGCGAAGGTCAAGCAAGCCAGCAGTGTTAGGGACTACAGCCCCATATCCAACAGCCGAAGGGCTTTAACCTGGGAGGATACTTATGGAAGAATTAATTCGCAAGGCCATGCGTTCAAGCTTGATTAACTCAAAAGAGGAAGCCCAGGAAGCGATTGAATTTGTTTCCGAACTGCTGAATTTGCAGATTAAAGAAACAATCGAAAAAGAGCCGCATATGAAAAATTGGATTGCAAGAGCTGAGGAAGCACTCCGGCTCGTCGATAATCTCTCTGAATTTGTTGACGAGAATTTGCCTGCCTGATGATGGCTCCAGTGGATTAATTGACTATTGCGAGGCTACGGCCCCTCTAAAGGAGGAAATAAACAGATGAAATTCACCGCCAAAGAAAAATATGCTCTTGAGTCAGCGCTGGATGGTTACATTGAAGGTCTTCAAAGAGACATTCAAAAATGGCGTAATGATGTAGCTGTGGAGGCTTGTAAGGAGTTATTGGTGTCGGCAGAATCAGCCATGGC
>NZ_JBOFBG010000074.1:0-8922 GCF_051594305.1 Paenibacillus sp. IHBB 3054
AAACCGTAAACCGATATTCATTCATCAGTGAGTGTACCCAATGCTCCGATAACTCTCCCTTGAACAGGGACAACGAGTTGACTTCATAACGGGGGCTACTCGAAAATTCTCCTTGCCTGATATACTCCAAAAAAGAAAAGCAAGGATGGCTTCCGCCTTCCCACACGGCCACTTTCGTTTTGGAGACCCGTGCCAGGTACTCCGCAATGAGCAAGGCGGTATGGGTGCTTCCAGCGCCTTCAAAGACACTCCCTACCGCAATCACCGTTCGTTCCCCAGCTCTATTCATTTCGCTGTGTTCATGAATCGTCGTCCCGGAAGCGTTGACCTTCTGCTCATCCACGGAATCCCGGAGCCGTGCTGGCCATTCCCGGTTAGACCACACATCTGCCGCTCCGAGTGCAGTCCAGCTCCGCACCGCTGTCAGTGACAACGGATAAGCCTCACTAATCACCACCATCTTCACAGCTAAACTCAGGGCGAACGGTAGGAATTCCTGGGCCAAATCTTCATACACCAGGATTATTTTGGGCTTAATAATAGATGATACTTCTTGTGCTTCCTCGCACGTTCCGCACTCATGAAATCTGAAACACGGATCACTAAGTTCAGGTTTGATCCCTAAAAGTACAATATGCAATGATGCCCTACCTCCCTTTTTAATTTTCTTACAATATGATCCTACACTCTTTGGGCACGTAAATCGTTCGAAGAACGTGCTAAAAAAGTATGTATTTCTCCAAAGCCTCTATAAAGCATATCCTAGAATGCCTTATGTATGAACAACAAAAGAGCTGCGCAAATGCAGCTCTTCTGAATTTATTATAATTTTGTTAGGTGTTGCTCTTCAATACATCGACTTACTTTGGACACCGTTGTGCCGAGCAACTGTGCAGTCTTGGGGATGCTCCTCCCATCAGAGTAAGCCAGAAGCATGCGTGCTCGCTCGACTCTACGGAATTCCTCGAACGAGCACTGCTAATACGCTTTAACGTTTCGCGTTCAACATCCGTGAGCATTAGCGATTCTTTTTTGAAACAAAAGACATGGAGTATTTCTCCGTTCAATATTGATCTTAGAAAAGTATAACTCAATGACCAAGTACCATGAATTAACCAAGCTTTGTTCCCACTAGGGTCTGCATAAATCAACGGATTATTACTCACATACGTATACAAATTCAAACTCAGCGGATTATCAATCTGCCCTTCATACGCATCCTAGTTTATAGAAAAAAATTCCAGGCGCATACTCATCCGGATTTTCTCCTCCAGTCTGTTACCAGCTTTCATTGGCGGACTTACTCACTACTACGGAACGATCCGCCATCTCGCAGCCCTTCGGCTTGGCTTTCCCTTTCGGTTATACCTCCCCTACCTTGTTTGTTAAGCAATATCTAAATTTTACACATAATATTTGAATGCTACGTCAAGTGTATAATTTATACCTCTCTCAGGGTCTGGGATTCTTCGCTATCGTAAAAAAAATTGAACGAAGAAAATATCCCTTCCAGGCACAACAAGGAATGGTCAATTCGTTCCGTTAAACTGTTGCTGACTAATCCTGTATATAAAGGCACTTTTGTATGGAATCGCGTGCATTCAAGCAAAAAAAAGAACTAATGGACGATAAAGCTTGGATTGTCATTGACGATTGCCTACCCGCCATTATCGACAAGAACACTTGGAAAAGGGTGCGGGAGAGCAAACTTAACAGACCGAGCATAGCCCTCCGCGCTCAGACCAGCACTCATCTGCTAGGGGGCATACTGAAATGTGGAATGCGGATCGGGGATGAGTAATGGATGGTCAGGGTCCCGCGACAGACGTCACCGCGAATACCATTGGTCTGCGAATAAGAACAAAGGAACATGTACAAGTAAGCAGTACAAAGCAGACGAAATGGAGTCCTGGTTTTTGCATGGTTTAGCAGGATTGTCTGATTCACTTAGCCGTGACCTAGTTCCTTATCTCGTTGAAAAAGCACTTAGCAACCACAGCAGCCGTGGTGATCAACAAATCCCCACAGTCAAAAACCATTATTAGCGAAAGGTCCAAGCCTATACTGCTGGACTGATTGAATTGCAGGATCTTACCGAGGAGGAGTAGCGGATGGAAAAGATAATTCAGGAGAATCAGAGTTCAAATGAACAGGTAGAGAAGATACAGGTGGAAGAGCTGAAAGTAATGCTTGAGCCAGGGTTGCTTAGGACGTTGGTTTCGAAGGTGTTGGTTCGGGGGAGGGGGAGTTGAATATAGGTTGGATTTGGAATCAACTATAAAAGCGAGATACTTAAAAGATTTAGAGCCACCATCAACTGGCAGCTCCAATTTATACTCCATTATTTTAATTAATGTATTATCATCCAGATACAAACTCATCCGCAGCATTCTTTATAATCCTTGAACGCACATCCTTAATCCACTTTATTGTCATCAACTCTTCACGGGAAGCTTGAATAATATCCCCTACCCTTGGATAATATGGTCTTACTAAAGTACACAAAAAATTTGCGATAGGCAGTTTAAAGACAGGCTCCTCAAGTAAACTACTTATTATCGATGTAGGCTCAACTTTTTTTCCACACTCGGAGCAAAATTTTGCATTCGGTGGTAAATCTCTATTACAACCAGAACACTTCTCGGACAACTCTTTAAGTTGAAGTAAATAGTTATCAATTATGGAATCATTTGAATTGAATTCTCGATAGTCGGTTAAACTTATACTTCCAAGTGATTCATTAATGTTTGAAGATGTAAATACTTTTTCTGTTGTCAGCAAAGCTAAATGCACCATGTACCGTTGACCAGTTTTTCTATCTGCAATTTTTATAGTACCTTTATTTGTTAGAACGCCTGAATAGCAAAGAATATCCAATGCAAGTTTTAAATTTGGTGATATATCTCTAGGAAACGTAAAAAATGCAGATTGGTATTTATTTTTTCTTTCACGCAAGTTTTTTTCCCTGATTTCTTGAATAATATATGAGCGCAACAGATCAATACCAATTTTTATATGATTTGAATACTTTGGCAAACGAACTGTTAAACTGTTGTGATACGGAAGTAACTCTTGATCGACAAACTCTTGCGTTGAGAGTAACAAAGCTCGATCTGTAAAGCCCTTATCTAAAGTTCTAACCAATAAATGTAAAAACGCTCTAGGATTACCCGTTGATAAATCAATGCAGTTATCTAGAATTTCTCCCTTCTGATAAATTTTCTTTCTTAACTGACTTTGATGCGGAAGCCGCTTGTCCAGAAGCTCTCTAAATAACTTCCTATTGTTCCTTCGTCCGATCTCACCTGTTTCATATCTATCCATGGGTAGCACAATTGCATCATGCCCCACTTCAAAATTCCTTCCATATGATGTTACGCTAGGATAAACAGCCGCTTTTACTGCAATCGGCCCTCCGTGTAGTAACTTAAATATCTCAAAGAAAATTTCTTGCTGTGAAGGAATAAATGTATGTGCTGCTTCATCAAACAAGAAGATTAATTTTTCAATATTAAATTCACCGATAACATCTCTAATTATTTCATTGATAAAGCTTACATCATTAACTCTATCCAGAAAGTTATCACCTATAGCGCTTATAACTTTTTCCTTATCTACTGCAACAGATAGTTTTTGTAATTGATGGATTTTCTCCTGAAGCATTGTTTTAGTACCAAGGGCTGATTCAATTCCAAATATTCTGTAATAGGGGTCCGTACTTCCTTCATGCCCAATTAAATTTAGTAAGGTAAGCTTGTCATGAAGTGCTTGGAGTATTTTAGCACCAACCCAAACCTGAAAAGCATCCCTTTCCTCAGCCTTAACACCTTCTAGTAATGTACTAGTTTTGAATGTTACGTATACAGCAATTTTTCTAGAGTTATGAAAATCATTATCCAATTCAATTTCTGCTTGTTTTAAAAGCATTGATTTTCCGACACCTCTGGCTCCCATTAATAAGTGAGCGCCACTTTGTTTTAAAGTATCGACTGTTTTTCTTTCGAATTCTCCAAGAACTGTCAAATCCTCAATTTGATCATATATTAGGTCCTCGCAACGAGCTGCTTGAAGTAAATCTGTGTCTTGAATTGCATTAGTCATCTTTTCACCTGCTATATTAAAGTTGGGAGTACTGGTACTTGTTTATGTAGCTCTGGAATAAAGTTATTTAGTCTTTTATTCCATAGATCCAACAATATATCTTCAACCTCTTCAGCCATCTCCAGAAATAATCGCCAATCTTCCGTTTGGTGAGCGTATCTCTTAGGTAAATTAGATTCAAATGTAGTAATTTTCCCATGTACAGTATTACTCAAAACTCTATATAGTCTCTTTGCACTTTTGTAATGAATTATATCTTCATCATTATAACTTGTGTTTAATGTCTTAATAAATGCCTTGTAACCCTCCTTTGAAAAATGTTCTAACATGTCATTAAAGTTCAAGTCATTATCGTGATTTTTCCACCCCCAAAACACATGTGGCATATCCCAAAGGTAAACCACAGCTATTCCAAGTTCGAGAACACGTCTGAGTTGTATTTTTGCAGGGTTTTCTAAAGAACAAGCGGCAAAATAAATTCCTATGGAAATATCAGAAAAAAGCTCGTCGAATATAGAGATTATCTCTATTTGATGTAATTCAAGTGAATTCTCTTGACTAATAATTTGCCCAAATATTGCAAATGATCTTGCCTTAATTTCAACACGAGCAACAAGCTCTGATTCATTTTCTAAAGCTTTGGTAAAATTCGATCTAAACTTCTTATGTAACTCTTGATAGATAGTGACACTTTTCTTAGCATCCAAGTTAACTCACCTCTTCCCTTTTTTTCCTCCTACCCAATGAGATTATAACAAGAATTGAATATTTTTACTTCGAGAAATCACACTCCTTCATAAAATTTTCTATATACCCCAGCTAGCACCTTAGCAATACGAAGGCTGGGCCTCCTACTGGCATCAGCGGATCATGCGCGAGCTGGACCTGACTCCGGAGGAAACCATTGAATACTCGAAGCTCAATTCCTCAGTCGTGCAGCCTTCGCGCCAGAGCCTGAACCCTTACTATCTGGGGCTCAAAATCTTTGAAGACATCGAACACCGCTGGGACCGCGACAAAATGTTTGAGGTGCGCGAACTGGATTCGGACATTTCATTTATCCGCAGCTACCTGTCCAAAGAGCTGGTCAATGACCTCGACCTCTATGTCTTTGAGAAAAAAGGCCCGGAATGGAAAATCACCGACAAGGCCTGGGAAAATGTGCACGACCAGCTTGTGCTTGCCCGGGTCAACGGCGGCTCTCCCTACCTTGTTGTCCAGGATGCCGACTATGAGCGCAATGGCGAGCTGTTGATCGCCCACCGTTACGAGAGCATCGAGCTGGACCTGAAATACCTGGAACGCACGCTCCCGCATATCTATGCACTGTGGGGCCGGACCGTGAATCTCCAAACCGTGGTGGAAGACAAAAAAGCCCTTTTTACCTATGACGGTAAAAAGGTGCAGCGCAAGTTTGTGTAATCGATTGGTAGCAGCTTTGCTTTCTATAATGTAAGGTCGCCTGCACATAGCTGCAGGCGATCCTAAGAACAAAATCACCCTAACGGGTGAATAAGCTTTCTAGCCAGCGGTCATTTGTCCGCTGGCTCTTCTTTTCTCACTAAGGTTCCATTACAAGCTGGACAGAAAAACTCCGGGGATTCTCTGGCCTCCAGTTCATACGAACACTCGGCCACTATAAATTCAGGCACAGGGTCCATCATCCCACATTCCACACAAACGTAGTCTATCCATACCTCTGGCTCCTCTTCTTCCCATGGATTCCACAGATCCACTTCACTTAGTTTATCCTGCTCGTTCTCTGGATCTTGTGTTTTTTTCATGTTTCCTCATTCCCCATTTCTTTTGGTTTTCATACTCTCGCTGTTCATCATAATAATAGATTCGCCCATATTCTGCATGCCAAATCACCACAAGCAGCATCTGGTGCTTGCAGCAGGGACATCTTAGTGGATCTCGTTCATACGTCTCTATCATCCGCTGACGATACGTTTTTTTCTTCCTGGGTGCCATTGGAAATGTCATCTCAATCTGCTTATGTACCATGTACCGCCATAGGTTAATCACCTGCTGCGACTCTTTATTCTTCCCACGGCTGTATAACCCATACCGTCCCACCATCCGAAAATGCTTCGGTGGAATATGTTGTACCAGATCGTAAATAAACTTCATTACCGGTGACACCACATCTACCCGTTTGCCCGTTCGGTGATCCTCGTATCAGTAATGCACCTTGTGGTAGTCGTAGCTCACCACCCGGTATTCTGCAATCGCCGGACGCGCCAAGTATCGCCCAATGTATTTTGCCGCTCCTCGTGCATCCTTCATCCGCTGCTCCGCATTCACATAGAACCCCTGCGTATATCTTTGGTAGAGCTCATTCACCAGTGCGTTTACCCGTTCTTCCTTCGGAAACCACTTCATCATTAAATCTAGCAGTAGCTTATACCATGATTTTCCATTCTTTATGCACATCCAGCGCACCTTCTGTGATTAGGGCGTGAATGTGCGGATTAAACTTCAAGTCACGTCCAAATGTATGGATGACCGTGATCACCCCAACCTCATATTTCTTGCTCTTATTCTTTCGTCGGTAGTAATACTGAATCACTTTTGCGACTTGGTTGCTGAGTTCATTTAGCTTCCTCCGGTCTTGAAAGAACACGTTACGCAATTCTTGTGGCACCGTAAATACCATATGGCGATGAGGTACATTCAGGATTCGCTCTTGCTGCTTCTCTGCCCATTCATCCGTATATTTCTTCCCGCATCCATGACAAAATCGACTTTTACATGTGAAGCAAATAAACTTGCCGTATACGAGGCTTCCTATCCACTCTAAAAAACATTCCCTTCCAGTGCTCGAAAGTATTCAGTCTGTGCTTAAAAGGGGATGTTGCTCTTCCCATTTAATTTTTTTCCTATGGGGTGCACTGCACCCCTTATTTGTGTTGACTTTATGACGGGCACCTGAATAGTTACTCCTAAACAACAAAAAAACCACATGGAGTATATACTCACATGTGGTTCAAACTTTAACTTATTAAAATGAGCACATTTATAGGGATGCCCGACATTTCAACTTCATTTATAAATCACCGCTCTGATAGTTATCAGGGCTCTACGTAGGGCTTTGTTGAGTAACTTAATATCCAACCATCTTCAGTATATAGTTCGCCACTTAATCCATCGCTCACTTCCTTTATGTTTATTTCTTCTACATTCCCACCATCCTCATCATCTTTGAATATAATATCTATATTATCTTCTTGTTCACACATGTATAGAAAATTATGCAATGTAGAATCAACTGCTTGAGTTAGCAAGTTAGTAACCAGAGTCTTTGCTTGCTCATCAAATTCCAATTGGATTTCAGAGTAAATTTTCAATGCTCGTTTACTCTTAACTTGTCCAGATAAAATTCTCTCCCATTGTTCAATGGTTTCATCTCTAACCTGACTTATCAGCATTTTACCAAACTTATTTAACATATCTGATTCTGTCATTCCTCATATCCTCCTTATCATTTGTACCAAGGTATACCCGACGGATTTCTAACATATTGATTTCTTAGGTTTAGCAATGATTCTGCAACAAATGAACGAGCCTCTAGCCGAGTTGCTCCACCAGCCATTAAGGCTTCGACCGCTATCCTTGAGTGTTCTCTCATCGTATTAGGTCGACCGCTACTCTTCAACTCTTTAAAGAGCCTACGTTGTTCATTTGTCATTGATTGATGGTCCCAACCATTATCTTTAATGAATTGTTGACTTATTGCAAACCCCTCTTTTGAATCATAAGTTGTACCCTTGAAGCCAGCTTTTGCGTGAACATGATGACCACCCACATCTTTGTACTTACCCTTTTGTTTTATAACCTTTGTAACTTGAATAGACATATTTTCTATTACCATATCAGCTACTGCATAAGCTTCCTCTATCTCTTGCTGAATTTGAGCCTCAACTGCATCTGCCATTTCCAGCAAGTTTTGGTCTCTTACCAAATCCGCTTGTTCATGAGCAAATGCCATTCCCGATTCGCTACCCTTTTTCTTTGCGTTTTTGTACGCTTGCGACCAGAACATGATATCATCAAAATTCTTTGATGATAACAACCAAAAATCATCAGTTTGAAAATGTCCTGTCGGGTCCGTATAAATCAACGGATTATTACTCACATACGTATACAAATTCAAACTCAGCGGGTTATCAATCTGCCCTTCATACGTATCCTCATTTATAAATCGCCCGATACTCGGATCATAATACCGTGCACGCAGATAGTAAAGGCCGGTTTCGGTATCGTATACTTCTCCGGTGTACTTGAAAGAGTTAGAGGTGCCTTCCACTTGGCTGGTAATATTACCCCACTCATCATAGGTGTAGTTGTTGACGACCTCTCCGCTCGTATTGACAATCTGCACCACGTCACCATGACCATTATACAGGTAATAATAATCCTTCGAGGCCTTCTTATCCTTCTTCACCAATACCCGGTCGCCACGCACAAAGTTCGCTTGTTCCACAAAGACTCCGCTGACGATCTTCTCTTCCGAAATGACCTGACCCTGGAAATTATAGTTCACCTGCGTCTGGGTATTGCCATTGGTCTTTAGGTAGCGCATGCCATCGGCATAGTACTGAAAGCTTGTCGCTTTACCTCCCTTGGTCACTCCCGTTAAGGTATTCTGCAAATCATACGTATAACTCGTATCAGTAGTATCAGGACTGCCATTACTCGTATCGGATAAGGTCTGACGATTTCCTCGCACATCGTACGTATATGCAATCCTGCTTCCATCCGGACGGGTAATGGACACCAGACGATTCAGCGGGTCGTAACCATAGCTGCTCATTTGCG
>NZ_JBOFBG010000075.1:0-8091 GCF_051594305.1 Paenibacillus sp. IHBB 3054
CACCGGTACTTTTGTCGATGCGCTTCTACGCACAGATTTCGCCATGCGCAGGCATCCTAGCTACGCGGGGGCTTGGCCCCTCCCGCGACCGGACTTTCACCGGTTAGAGGTAGCGTGCTTTTCTGGGCACGCTGCTTCCGAAGCGAGCTTTCCTATGGAAAGCTTTCAGGCGGGTCGCTTTCGCTCCTACAGTTCCAAATTCCCCCTCCGTTACTTTTGCCCTTTTGTGTAGTGATTAAGTTCATTCTATATAGCCTGAATTTTCAGACGCAGCCGGAAGTACAGGCTGCGTCTTTTTTTGCTGTATGACCGGGGTTGTCGCACCACTCTCTGTGAAGCCGTTTTTTTACTATTGTAAAAAGCATCCACGCAGGATTCTATCCATCCATTGACGAATATTGATTGTGAAAATAAGTACATATCATTTCAAGGAGGAACCCATGCTGAACATTCATCCCGCTGACCCTTCGGATGCTCCGGTATTGGCTGAAATACAGAAAAGAACATTCGACGAAGATGCACTTAAGTATCGGAATAAAGCGGAAGACGGACCGCCAGGTTACGATTCCATTGCTTGGCAGTCAGAAATGATGAAGAAAGGCCATTATTTTAAGCTTCTTGCTGACGGCGTTATTATCGGCGGAATGATCGTGTTTCCTGCTTCAAGGGAAGACGAATTCCTTCTCCTCCGGATCTTTATTGACCCCCTCCAGCAGAATCGCGGATTCGGACAGGAAGCATTTCATTTCCTCTTTGCCAGCTACCCAAGCGCGAGGAGATGGACACTTGACACCCCTTCCTGGGCCGTCAGAAATCATCACTTCTATAAGAAAATGGGATTCGTTCAGACCGGAGTAATCGGGGATCCTGACAGTCAAGACGCATTTTTTGAGTACGAGCGGATCAGCTCCAATGTAACAGCATAAATCATCCCTTGAACGATCCAATACGGCAAAAGCGGCATGAGGGTCCCTATCATTTTTCCAGTGAAGACAAAAAAAGAAGCCCCGCCATAAACGCGGGACTTCCAGGTTGAAACACTATTGTTACAGAATCGGGTAAGAACAGCAATAATCAGTTAAGCCGAATACTTCCAGTGCAAACTTGGAGTTGCCGGGAACGTGGAACGTTTCCGCTCCTTTAATTTCCTTCCACACCTCAGTGCCGGGAAGCAGCACCTTCAGATCACCGGACAAAATTTCCATGGTCTCGGGACCATCCGTGCCGAATTCATACACACCAGGGAGCATAATGCCGAGTGTCACCTTAGTTCCGTCCTCCAAAATGACTGTACGGCTGGTAACTTTTCCATCGTAATAAATATTGGCTGCTTTTTGAATTGTCGCGTTGGTGAACTGACTCATGTGCTCATTCTCCCCCTTGTCCTTAATGCGTATATTATAGCAGGGCTTTTACGCGGCTGACTACATTTTCCACAGTGAACCCATATTCTTTAATTACAGTATCGCCAGGTGCAGAAGCTCCGAAGGTTGTGATGCCCAGAATGTCGCCTTGGTCACCTGTGTAACGTTCCCAGCCGAAGGTTTGCGCCATTTCGATCGCCAGACGAGCTTTTACTTCAGGCAGAATGACGGAATCACGGTAGGCTTTATCCTGTTTCTCGAACAGGTCCCAGCTCGGCAAGCTGATAACACGCACATCAACACCTTCTTCAGCAAGCGCTGCTTGTGCTTTTACAGCCAGCTGCACTTCAGAACCGGTAGCAATGATTTGTGCTTGCGGTGTGCCATTCTTGGAGTCGGAGACAACATATCCGCCGCGTTTGATATTATCGCGCACTCCTTCAACTGTACCAGGCAGGATTGGCAGGTTCTGGCGGGTAAGCACCAGCGCTACCGGATTCGAGGTGTTCTCCACTGCGTAGGCCCAAGCCGCGGAAGTTTCGTTGGCATCCGCCGGACGAATCACAGTAAGACCTGGAATAATGCGCAGGGAAGCCAGTTGTTCAATCGGCTCATGGGTAGGGCCGTCTTCGCCGACAGCAATACTGTCATGTGTCAGCACATAGGTTACCGGCAGCTTCATGATCGAAGCCAGACGAACCGCAGGACGCAGGTAATCGGTGAATACGAAGAAGGTACCGCCGAATACTTTGAGACCGCTATGCAGGGCAATCCCGTTCATCGCTGCAGCCATACCGAACTCGCGTACGCCGAAGTAGATGTTGCGGCCGTCATAGGAATCGGAAGTAAACTGTGTCAGACCATTCAAATGTGTCATTGTCGAGCTCTCAAGGTCAGCGGAACCGCCCACCAGTTGAGGAACACCGGCAGCAAGGGCGTTCAGTGCATTACCGGAAGCTACGCGGGTGGATACCGCTTTGTCTTCTGCTTTGAAGAATGGAAGTTTGGCATCCCAGCCTTCAGGCAGCTCGCCGCTGATTGCAGTTTCGAGCTGTGCTGCAAGCTCAGGGTAAGCCTTTTTGTAGGCAGCGAATTTTTCATCCCAAGCTTTGTTAGCCGCGATGCCATTTTCCTTCACTTCAGCAAAACGGGCGCGCACTTCGTCAGGTACATAGAAATCTTCTTCATATACCCACTTGTAGAAGTCTTTCGTAAGCTTCGCTTCGTCTGCACCGAGCGGGGAACCGTGAGTACCGCCATGGCCGCCTTTACCCTGTTTGTTCGGGCTTCCGTAGCCGATAACAGTCTTGACTTCGATCAGTGTCGGTTTGCTGCTGTCCGCTTGCGCTTCGGCAAGTGCTTTACCCAGCGCAGGAAGATCGTTGCCGTCTTCTACACGCAGAACCTGCCAGCCATACGCTTCAAAACGTTTAGCTACATTTTCGGAGAACGCAAGATTCAGCTTGCCGTCAAGGGAGATATCATTTGAATCGTACATTACAATCAATTTGCCCAGCTTGAGATGTCCTGCAAGCGATGCGGATTCGGAAGAAATCCCTTCCATCAAATCGCCGTCGCCACAGATTGCATACGTATAGTGGTCAATTACATTATGTTCATCTTTATTATAAGTAGCGCCAAGCTGAGCTTCAGCCATAGCTATACCTACCGCCATACCGATACCTTGTCCAAGCGGACCCGTAGTAGCGTCAACACCGGCAGTGTGTCCGAATTCCGGATGGCCTGGTGTCAAGCTGCCCCATTGACGGAATTGCTTCAATTCTTCCATTGGCAGATCATATCCGCTAAGGTGCAGCAAGCTGTATAGCAGCATGGAGCCATGTCCTGCAGACAGTACAAAACGGTCACGGTTTACCCAAGTCGGGTGATCCGGGTTGTGGTTCATTGTTTTCGCGAACAGCTGATAGCCCATTGGGGCTGAACCCATCGGCATTCCTGGATGTCCGGAATTGGCTTTTTCAATTGCATCGATTGCCAAAGTACGGATGGTTGTGATGGCCAGGTTATCCACCGTTGAATTTTCTTCTTTGTGGATCGCTTGTTCTTTTGCCTGTTCTGTCATTACAATAATCCTCCTCTAAATCAAGAATGTCATTTTGACTATTATTGTATCACTAATGTGGAAGCAATTCCAATTGTTTTTGTAAACTATAGGTTTCAACAGCTTATATTTTGCGTCTCCCAAACATCCTATACCTGATTTCCACTACATCAAATAAAACTTGCATCTTGAAGCATGAACCCCTAGCGGCTCTTCCGTTAAAAAAATGCTGTGCTAACTGGCGGTAGCATTCTGATAAGCGTTTAAGGTGAAGTTTTAGCTTATGTCAACTTAGCCTTTGGTCCAGTTTTGAGTTAAGACTAAAGTTTGTTTTACAAAGCTGGATTATACAGTAAGATGAAGATACTTCAATTAACGGTTTAACCGGATGATACAATACTTCCAGAAGAAAGGAATTTCGAACATGACCGCAAATAGAGATATCTATATTGTGCTTACCGGGACGGGTACCGCCTTCAGCGGATTAATCAAATGGTTCACGAAAGCTGAGCTGAATCATGCTTCGATCGCCTTTGACAGTGAATTGCGCGAGGTATACAGCTTTGGAAGAAAAAAAATGTACAACCCTTTTGTTGCGGGGCTCATTCACGAGAACTTTATCGACCCCTTTTACAGCAGTGCGAATTGTGCAATCTATCAGCTCAGAGTCAGCAATACGGAATACGAGACGATGTACAACCATGTGCAGGGCATGATGCAGCATCAAGAGCGCTATAAATACCACCTCCTGGGCCTGATTGGAGTCCTGCTGAACATAAAAATAGACCGGGAGGACGCTTATTTTTGTTCCCATTTTGTCGCCTCCTTGTTTGAAGAGATTACGTTTCGGCCTGTAGATAAGCCCTCTTGCTTCGTGACGCCCGAAGATTTTGCCTCATCGCTGTGCGCTCATAAAATTTACAGCGGCAAACTGTCCTACTATATGCGCAGAACTCAAAGAACGGCTTACATAACCCAGGGAATGAAAACAGGATCTGCTGCTTCAACTGCCTCGCTAGGTTCAAGAATGTTAAGAGCAACAGAAGAACGAGCCGAGGGAATCGTCTAACGATTATCCCTCCGCCCGTCCGGTTTTGCTTTTATTTTATCCGGTGACTCTGAAAATATTCGGTCCATTCCCCCATGATAGTTACTGTCACAGTATCCGTTTTGGTATTAAACTCATTTTTAGCAGTAAAAGTGAACGCAACCGGACCATCCGGCAGCTTTTCAAAAGCGGGATCATACAGTTCGCCTGTCCACAGCGTTCTGTCGCTGTTCACCGGATTCAGTTGAACCGTGTAGCCACCCGTCATGGTCACATCAACCGTATCTGGCATACCCGTAGCTTTAGCCTCAAGTACAAAACTCTCTCCCGCCCAAAAGATGTTATAGCCTCGCGGACTCTCCGCATTCCCGCTCTTTTTTAAATTATAAGCTTGCCTATTCTTGTTCCACTCCCCTGTGTGCTGCACTCCGCCCTTCACCGTCAGCAGATTGACCATAAAATATTTACGTGGAGACACGTTGCTCCAGCCGAAGCCATCATACGCCTCTACCTCCACTGCATACTTCTGATTTTCTGCCAGGCTTCCTGCCGGGATCTGCCACTGCTTCGCACTTGAAGTCTGTTCCCCCGACTGTACAGTCACAGCTCCGGTCGTAAGATTAATGATTCGCACTTTATACCGCTGCTGCAGATCTCCATCCTCGTCCTGGTATTCCCACTTCATAATCGGTGTTAGCGTATTGACTACCGTTGGACTCGCCTGACTGCTGCTGGTCGGGTACGAAATGTTAACCGTAGGCAGCCGATTGGCCACAGTGATGGACTGTGACAATTCCCGGTACAGCCCCAGGGAGTCTGTCACTACCTGCCGCAGCGTAAAAGTACCGTTAGTGGTGAACTGCTTACTGAAATTGCCCTGGGCGCTGGCTAAGCTCTCCGTTCCGCCTGCCGGCTTCAGATAATACTTGTGGCTAATGCTGTCGCCCTTCAAGATATCCAGATCTGTCGCCTTATCCTGTATATTCAAGACATCCGTCCGGTAGATCGGCACCAGGGCTGCATTACGTCCTGTGTCCGTCAGTAAGGTGAAGCCCGGCTGCGGCGGATTGTCGAGAATGAAGGCTTTCTCATTCGAAATTTCCGACCAGGAACCTTTGGAGTAGGCTCGGCCGTACAGATAAAAGTATACGAACCGCTCAAAAGTCGGGTTCGGAATCTGATACTGCCGCAGCGTGCCGGTGGGATCATTGTTCTGAATGGTTTTAACTAATGATCCGTCCTTGTCATAAAACTCTAATAAATACTTCTCTTGCGCGTCGTTCTCCGGATCGGAGTATGTCCACTTTACTAGCGGATCTCCCAGCAGCTGCGCATCAATGACGGAAGGATTCGCTGCCGTTCCTACCGGAGTGGTGAGTGTCAGCGATGGCGGCAGGTTTGGAATAACACTAACCTCCAAGGTGGCGATATTGGACTTCGCTCCAATCTGATCAATCGCCCAGTGCTCAAAACGGTAGGTACCCGTCTCTGGAAAGCTCACCTCTATATTCGGGGTCGTATAGCTCTTCATTTGGCCGCTGCTGTCCGTAACATTCCAGTAATACCGAAGTGTGTGCTGATCCGCTGTATCTTCGTCTACGTCCGCTGAATTGAATGTAAGTATGTCATCCTGATAAACTTGTGTCTTCCCGATAATCTTCGCTGTTGGAATATGATTCAGCACGGTAAACGCCCGGGAAACTGTTGAACTCAGCGATCCGTCAGATGCGGTTAGCTTCATCTCCCATCGATCCGAAATGGACTGTTTGGGCGAAAGACTGTTCGCATTAATTATGTTTTGCATGACCACAGTCTGATTTCGATTGGTCCCTACAGCATAATATGGACCTTCACGGTTCGCTGTTTTCCAAACATAGGACAAGCTGTCACCGTCCTTGTCCGGATCTGGAGTCAAGTTTTCTAGGGCAATAACGGTATCCCGGTATACCTCCGAAGGCATATTGAAGTCAGCAATCGGGGGATGATTCATTACCGTCACGCTCTGGCTGTAAGGC
This sequence comes from Paenibacillus sp. IHBB 3054, assembly GCF_051594305.1. Taxonomy (NCBI): domain Bacteria; kingdom Bacillati; phylum Bacillota; class Bacilli; order Caryophanales; family Paenibacillaceae; genus Paenibacillus; species Paenibacillus sp. IHBB 3054. The sequence continues at coordinate 6,490 of NZ_JBOFBG010000075.1, forward strand.
TCAGACCATAATCCGCGGTTATCGCGTACTTTTAAGGTCAGTTGATAACTTCCCACTCCATAGCTGGCGATATTCGGCGGTGTACTAGCTCCACCGGTATAGGACCAGACCGTCTGTGATCCATTTTTCACGACGGACCATTGATAGGTATCCAGTGGGTCATTATCGGGATCAAAGGATTTGTCGGTGACCGTGGTTGCCTTCCGGTAGGAAACGGTGCTCGGCTCTACGGTAAACAGTGCTACCGGAGGCAGGTTCCCCGCCGCTGTGCCAACCGTGCGTACACACCAGTCACTCCACACACCCAAAGCATTTTCTCCGTCAATGTCTCGTACCCGAAGGCGGATAACATAGTTTTCGGTAGATGATAACGTCCCTGAAGGAGTACCATCTTTCCATAGCTCTTCATCGCCTTTTTTATATTGCCACTGCCGCTGCGTCAGCCCCTTATCCACTCTGGAGATATGATCGGAGTCATAAGAACTGTCGGTGATCTGCAAAGCTCCTCCGACTAATTTAGCAGTGAATAAGGCAATCGGCTTGCGGTGTACTTGGAAGGATAGCTTTGTAAAGTTGTCACTGCCCCACATCCGGTATTCACTGAATCGGTTATCTGCTGTTGGTGTATCCTTGGGCTGATAGGTGACGACATAGTAACCGGTGAATGAAAAGGAATCATACGGCGAATTCCGCCAGGCTCCGGAATCAGCAAGCAGTCCCATACTGTTGTCAAAATAATCGGGATTATGCTGGTACTTAAAGCGCTCCGCGTATTTGGCATCTCCCTCATAATCGCTGTATGATGTGCTGTTCTGGATTTGGCTATTAATAAGCACGAATGCACTACGCTTTAACCTTTGCCTCACTTTAAAGGACATCGAAGCAGAGGCTGAAGCATTCGAGGGATCGACCGCCTTCACAATTACTGTGTAGTCTCCTGGAGGTATCGCATCCTCTAGGACATCAATAGGGATCGAAAATGCTTTGGTATTATGTGCTTTGGGCACGATAATTTTCTTGTACAACACATTAGGGATTTCCACACTAATGGTAACATCATTATTATCCGCATCCTGTACATAGCCCTCCACATTAAGAAGGCTTTTACCTGCATCATTTTGCAGCGTTTGGCCACTTGGTGTTGTGAGTGACAAAGTAGGCGTTGAGTTCACTACCAGATCAAAATTCATAACTTTCCTTATTCTAAAAGTTCTCGAATGATTGTAGTCAGCTACATCATTCTGCAATGAAACCTCAACTTCCATTTGTGTTGGTGGGTTGACGATTCGCTTTTGGACCCCCGGATATTCGGCTTCATATTCTTTGAAACGATCATGACTATCATGTAGAATATCCACCATCGTATCTACTTCTCGTTCATTTTGCTCTGGTGGGTTTTTTTCCGGGAGATAATCTTGAGTGGTAGTAAAATGCGGTTCATCCACTGGATTGTACCAAGGGTAATCCGGAAGATCATCTCTAATCCCCATATGCATACCGAACTGAACCTTGTTTCCTATATACATATCTCTAGAAATATTTGTTCTCCTTGCCCGATACTGGGCGGGAAGAATTTTATAATTAAATTCTTTAGTGATTTTA
>NZ_JBOFBG010000076.1:0-5484 GCF_051594305.1 Paenibacillus sp. IHBB 3054
TCTCGGTGTTGGCACAACTAAGGATCTCCTTTTTTGCTGTCTAGTTTCTATGTAGCATTATACTTCAGCCGCTATTGGATTGGCGCATGGAAAGCAAGTTTTTTGTTTTCCGTGGTTGGACGATGAGTGGAAAAATTTAATAAGAGGAAGGTTGGCCCATTGTTCGGATGTACTAAGAAGAAGTAACAGGATAATACTTATTCCCGTATTAAACTTATCGATTGTTGAAGACTTTATTGATGAGGCTGTGTATTTATCATAGAAATAATATTGGCGTAAGATAAGTTGCGTTCAAGAACCGAGGCTTGGGTCAGGTCACAAAAATTTGGGGTTCTAAAACCAAGGTAATGTTTAGTTGTAACATTTTTGCAAAGGCAAGCTGGTGATAATGTAGGGATTTTTGATTACCTTGGGGAGATCAACATGACGAATATATGTCGATGTTGTGGATTTCACTTTGGCTTTGATGATGACGATATGGATGATAAAAAATTGTATACAAGATATGGAACGAGAAATGGGTTAATGGAGGATGTTTATGGTTTTCCAAGGGTAGGAAATCTCCTCCCAATTGGAACCCTATAGGACAACTTTAAAACTTAAACCACTAATTTCTGATGGACAACCACGCTTAGGACTAGCGGTCAAGATCCCAAAAATAAACTTTGAAAAAACACCTAGGCTGCAAAGCGGCGCCGGTACTCCACTGGCGTTAGTTTGTTTAGTTTGCTTTGCACCCGTTCCTCATTTTGACATGGTGGAATAAATGCATAAAATCACATGAATCTTCACCTGTTAGAACATCATTTTATACGAAGAAATAAGGTTTGGCTTGGAGGTAGTTGCTTCACTAGATACAGAAGTTTACTTTTTGAAAAAATCAATTGCAAAAGCTTCGAAAAAAGTACTTAAAGAAATGCATGCTAAAAACTACAGAGGATATTGAAGAGTTAAAAAGGCAAATACAATAACAGGTTTTCGGTGTAAGACCTTGAGGATATAATAGTCCTCAAGGTCTTTTTTTTGCCCCCCCGGTGCCCCCAGTACCTCGCTGGACGAACAACAAACAAAATATTTTTTTGGTTGTATTACGTCCGCTTAAATTACCCTATAAGTAAGGCACAAATAAAGGAGAACGAAATGGATTTGGGAGGGAGCTTGATAATAATGAAAAATGTACTGTATGTACCGTTGGATGATAGACCGGTCAACCTGGATGATGTCATTGTCCAAGGGAGATCGGCGGGGATCAATGTGATCACGCCAAGTGTGGGCGATCTTAGAAACCGGCTGGATTCACAAAAGACAGCATCGGGAACAACATTACTGGCGACCTCTTCACCCGCCTATGGGAATACCGCAAACATCCGGCAGTTTATTCTTGATAATGCAGCCTCTGTAGATGGCTTTATCATCTCAACAGATATGCTAGCTTATGGGGGCTTGATCGGAAGTCGCCGTCTTCGGACGAGTGCAGGCGGAGCTTACCCGGATTATGATGCGACTATCACGAATCTGCTCGACGTGATTCGTTTAGTTAAACAATCTTATCCTAAGAAGCCGGTCTATGTACTGGATACCATTTTGAGGTTAGCCACAACGATTTTTGCAGAAGGTTTAACCTTTGAAGCCTATACAGAATCACGCAATCTCATGTTACAGCCACGGAAAAGTTTTTCACAGTTTGCTGATATTCTCACCGGATATAACTTGTCGCCAACCGGTTCTTATGGCAGTACGACCCATTTTAATAAAGACCAGTATTACAATACCAGACAGCACAAGTTCAAGAGTAATCGTTACATTCTAGAGAAGCTGGTCCAAGCGGGATACATTGATTTTCTTGCGGTGGGTGTCGATGATGCCAATACGCAGGGGGTACAGATCAATGAGATTAACTTTCTGGAAGGGCGCATCAATGCTTGTCTTGGCGGAAAGAACGGTCAAAATCCAGAACGGGCTATTATTCTTCCGGATGCAGACGGATTGGGGCAGGCGCTATTGGCACGCATGGCGAATCAGCTCTACCGCTGCGGAATAAAGCCAAGGTATACCGTGCAATACTTTGGACCACATGGCTCCACCATCACCAGTCCATATGAATATATGGATGTGCATCAAAATATTTTGCGTCATGTGGATATTGCTGGCGGAAAGTCTGTGAGCACTTCACCTACCGTGGAAATTATCGCGATAACTGCTGCGAATCAGGTAACGGCTGCGGTCAGCCGGATTGCTGCCAATAGTACCCAACACTTTCCAACTGTAGTTATTGATTTTGTGGGTGGCGGCGCAGCGAATGCCACTGTGACCGAAGCATTGCTGGGTAGCGAGCATACCGGGAGTATCTTAGGATACAGTGGCTGGAACACGCCAGGTAACAAAATCGGGATTGCACTGGGTATGGGCCAGGCGCGGTATACGTACTTGGTTACGGAAAAAGATGCCGAGGCACTCAGTTCAGCAGTCAACGCTCACGGTACGCTTTTGTTTAAGCGATTCTTGAAAGACTATTATTACAAAACGTTGGCCATTGGTGAAATCCGGGAGTACTCGAGAGCCAATTCTTTGTATACAAATATCGCTACGATTGCAGATCAAAATATGCTTTTGTTCAATAGTCCAGCAGACTATTCTCATTTACAAGACGTGCTTAGGGAGCGGATGCAGACGCATACAGCCTCACTCTCCGGGAAAAGTGCATTCCTTATCGGCGATTCTGGAACGGCTTATAACGTCCGCCAGATTTGTGGGACCACTTGGTCATTTTCGGAATATGTCAGTGCAGAACTCCTTCATGATGATCCCGATTTTATTTGGGGCCGTGCTTTTGAGATTACTTTGAATCCTAATGTGTCTTTAGAATAAGTGTTAAGACAAATAAGACAGGAATAACTAAGATAACGCCAAAAAGAAATAAAATTACTGGAAGGTTATTAGAGGTAGCCTCAGGTTCAGTGAAATTAACTTGTCCTGACCCCATTTCAAGGACTCCGTTTTTAGTAGGAGAAGCAGCACGGTTTTCCTTAATACTTTTTATTTTTTCATCAAAAACGGATTTGGATATTGTTTTCTCTGCGTGGAGGCTACCTGATGTAGCGTTGTTGCTGTTCAGATCTATTACTCGTTCCCCTGCTATCCCATGGATGTATAAAGCATCTATACCATATCTAACGTCACTAACAAGTTTGATGTCTTCTCCTTCTTTAAGGGATGATTGTGTTGCTAAAAATGATTGCTCATTATTTATATTACTAGTAATGTTGAATATCTCCCACGAGCCTGAGTCATTGTTTGAATAAATTGTTCCCATATCAATGTTATTCAATTTTATTGAAAAGATATAACCTGCAAAACTAACTCACTACTATTTGCATTATCAGATATTTTGTAGTAAGCAGTTCCTGAACTTAATTGTACATTTTCAAAATTTTGTTTTTCTTCGAGGCCGTATTCTGATTTCACTGAATTCAACGAATCAAGATACTTTAATTTGAATTCATTTTGTATAGTTGTTTTAATCTGTTCATTCGGAGCCGGCTCAAAAGAATCAGCAAAGATGAAGGTACTAAAGTTAAATAACAAGAGATTGAATATGAGGAAAGAAGAAAAAAACCATTTCTTTTTCATTAAATAAAGTCTCCTTGATAAAAACCCACCTGATTCAGGTGGGTTTTTGCTATGATTAGAGTTTTAGGCTACTGAGAGTAGCCTTTATTTCATTCAGTTGAAAATAATAACTCCCCCTATCATCAACATTAAGTTTGGTCGCATAAATCCTTATAAACTTTGCTGAAACGGGAGTAGTAAAATTGAAATTCTTTGCAGATCCGTTATTAACATAATTGGTATATGATTGATTTGGAATATCTGTCCACAGTATAGCGTTATTGCTAGCTTGAATACTGAAATCCTTTGGGAAGCTTAAGGTTGCTCGCGGGGATAGCGTAATTCCGCTAACCGATTTTATACTTCCTAAATTCAAAATAACCCATTCTGTGTTTGACTCATTGCTATGTGCCACACTTGACCACGAAGTCGCAGTATTATTATCTGATAATCTGCTGGCAGGCCAGTCAATTAAGCTTGATGATGCAGCCACATTGGTGATGTTAGCCTTGAATTCGGCAAGCTGGAAATAGTACGAGCCCATGTCATCCTTACTTAATTTAGTGGCGTGGACCCGGATATACTTAGCTAGTACTGAGCTCTCAAAAGTAAAGGTTTGCACACTCCCGTTATTTACATAATTGGTATAGCTTTGGTTTGGAACATCAGACCAAGTTAAAGCATCATTGCTGGTCTGGATCTTGAAATCTTTAGGAAAACTATAGGTTCCTCGGGGAGTTAAGCTAATACTGCCTACAGTCTCCATGTTGCCTAAATCGAAGGCAATCCACTCTGTAGCTGATTCACTCCCATGAGCCGGAGTAGACCAAAGGGTGGAGGTATTATTATCAGTTAATCTGTTAACAGACCAACCTTGCAAGCTAGATGAGGCTGCAATATTGCTAAGATCAGCATTGAACTCGGATAATTGAAAGTAATAGTTGCCCATATCATCTTTCCCCAACTTTGTTGCATACACCCGAACATATCTGGCTACCACTGAACTATCAAATTTAAACGATTGCACAGAACCGTTATTAACATAGTTTGTATAAGACTGATGTGGGACGTCAGACCATGTTACAGCGTTATCACTGAATTGGATTTTGAAATCTTTTGGAAAGCCTAATGTGGTTCTGGGAGTTAAACTGATTCCACTAATAATATGATTTTCACCTAAATCCGTAGCAACCCACTCCTGTCCAGTTTCTACAGGGTGACCATTACTTGACCAAAAGGTGCTAGAGCTGCTGTCACCTAATCTATAAGCTTCAAAACCACTATATTCAGAAGAGGTAAACATGGGAGGTTTTTTTGAACTGATTTTTTTAGTCGTATTGCCGTTGGAGTCGTATAGGTAATAAGTTGTTTCAGAGGGGGATATTTTATAATTCAATCTGCTGCTCCCATTGGAGTATTGATAATAGCTGGCGTTATTTTTCAATGACTCTACATCGGCTGGTTCAGCGTACACTTGGCTCAAGTTACAAAGAAGCACAAGTATTGACGATATCAAGCATACTTTTTTTGTAAGCTTCATTCTTTTAGCACCTTTCATAAGTCACATAGTATTTTTCAACAATGGTAAATGAAATAATTTCCTGTTAAATTATACTAAGATTGAATGTAATTTGTATACGGGAATTCGGTTCAAAAGAGTGGAAGCCATTGTAATTTCTCCTAATGACTCGTGGTACGTATGCAAACAAGGGATATAATCCGATAATTACCTAAAAGGGGAAAACGAAAGGAGGAGATATATCCTGGTTGTTCTAGTTAGCATATTGTTTCTTATATTTAGTGTCTTTGCGGGAGTGGGAATTTGGTTGTCAGTATTGAATATATTGCTCCTTATGGATAAGGAGACTGGTTTTA
>NZ_JBOFBG010000077.1:0-4927 GCF_051594305.1 Paenibacillus sp. IHBB 3054
TTTTTCAATATTGAATAATCAGGAAATTCGTCAAAGTATCCGGGATATGAAATTTCATATAAATTCAGTGCCTCATTCATACTGGTTATCCTCCCAATCGTCATCGTAATCGTCAAATAATGGGCCATCATCTTCGTCAATATCCAGCGACTCGTATTCCTCATCCTCACAAATCATGCGTGCGTCGCTTATCAGCCCCTTTATAGGGAGAGGACTAACCTCTCCTCTTGTGGTCTAAAACCAGACCTTGTATAATTCAGGAAATTACATAGAGGTGATTTAATGAATCGTAGAACAAAAGTAATCATAAGGGTTTGTATAGTGACGTCTGTTTTGGTAATTCTTTTTTTCATTGGAATCAACTATATGTTTTACTATTCGGCGAAGTTAGATGGTGGTTAACCCTCCACCTTCTTCAAAAATTCAGTAGCAAAGCCTCCGCTTTTCCCTTCCAACAGCACCACTTCTGATCCGCACAGGTCCCACGGATCCGATTTCACCGTCCAAACTTTATCCTTATTTTCTTCCTTACGTGCTTCGTAGCAGGAATGCATGATTACCTTGTCTTCCGGTTTTAGTCCTGATTTCTTAAACTTTGGTTGTTTTGCCATGTCATTTATCTCTCCTTTGTAGGTTAGTTGGTTCTCATTACCTCGTGCGGAAGTAGCTTGTCCTTAATCACTCCGAAAGCATATGTACGATCATACAGAGCTACGTACCGATGTTGGGTATCGCTAGTGCCTGCTCCTGCATTCGCACTGTACAGGAAGGCATATGGAGTCTCACTCGTTCTGCTCAGTATGGGTACACCCAGCTTATTACAGCGTGTCATAGTCAGAAGTACAGCAAAGGAGTATAACTTGCCCTCCCATCGATTCGAACGAGGAATAAAGTAGGGAAGACCGGATTCCAGCACTTCTGATTTGTTATACCGACCTTGTTCATTAGGCATTGTGTGTCTCCTCCTTTCTCTTGGAAAAGTTTTTATTATCTGCGGCAAACCCAGGCAAACGCCTTTTCCCCACGCCCTGAATCTTCAATCACATAAGCCACACCTTTGGTCACGTAAATGTTAGGGAAGACCCTGAGCATTCCGAACGCCGTGAGTATAGAATGATGCTCGGCCATCTCAGAATCAGGCCATACATGCAGTTTCAACCGTTCAATTTTGCACTCCTTGTCTTCAAAAAACAGAGGTTGGAGGGCACTGTTGATCATCTGCAAGGCACGCGGGTGAATCGGACTTGCGGTAAATAGGCTCATATCAACGGCACCTCCATCCTAAAATAGCTGTAACTGCCCTACCTTCTCGGCGGCAATGGGGTTTATCCAGAGGACTTCCGTCCGACTGCGGCCTGATTCGGCCTTTACAATCTTTGTTTCCCGCCGCCAATGCTCTAGCCGGTCGTCGTATAGTGGGTGAGCATAGCCACTCAGTAAAACTGGCCCTGGATGATTATCCAATTGTTCAAGCAAACGGGAATGTTCATCTTCCCCCATCATTTCGTGCTTGTACAATCGTTTAGACCTTGTAGATAGCAAATATGGCGGATCGCAGTACACAAGCACATCTTTTCGTGCATACCGCTTCAAAAGGTCCTCTGCCGATTGGTTTTCTATCTGAACGTTTTTCAACCTTTCAGCAACAGTCAATAGCTTTGCAGGCAATTTCGTCCATTCTCCCGGTTTGTAAGAAGTATCAACTGATATATCGCTTCTCCACCCGGTGCGGTCACTTGTCTTAGCCCCAATTGCTTGCCACATTCTGACCAAAAACCTTCTGGCTCTTTCAATCCCCCCCCTCCACCGACATCCTGGTATGACTCGTAATATTCTTCGCGGGAATATGGGGTCCAGTAGATGAATCGTGTCAATTCTTCCGGACATTCGCGGATCACCCGAAAAAGATTCACTACATTCCCATCCAGATCATTAACGGTTTCGATAACAGACGCAGGCTTCTTGAACAACACCGCCCCGGACCCAAAATGCGTCTCAAGGTAGGTCGTGTGTTCCGACATATGACTAATGATCCAATCCGCCATGCTCCACTTGCTTCCGGGATAGTGTAAGATTCGTGGTACTTTCATGACCTGTCTCCTTTCCGTGACTGAATACCCCGATTGTTTTTCTTGTCTCTCCAGCCATAACCGGGGTAGTCTCTCTCAAATATAAATTTCCGCAGCTGTTCGTCCGTTCTACTATTGATTTGTTCTAGCGTTAACTCAGAGGGTCGTCCTTGATATTCCGCAAATCCTATATAGTCACGAGTAATCTTCAACAGGTCCTCACGAGTAAATCTTCGTAGGAGATCTCGGATCTCCCGACTCTCGGCGGCGGTCAACTTGTTCGCAGACAGCATGATTAATGCACCAAAACAGTCATTGGCTCTATTTGCGGAACCACCCACACCGGATTCCAGCTAAGCTCAAAGGATACTCCTGCCTCTGCCTCCGCACCCGCAAGTAGCACCACATTTCCCATCTGTTCCGCAGCATCCTTTGGTACCGCATTACCGATATACTCTCTGGCTTTAGCATCAGAGCAGCCTTCCAATTGGAAAGGTCTGCCGTCAGGAAGAAATTGTGGGAAGCTCTGTAGCATTGCCATTTCATAGGTGGTTAAGGGGCGATGCCATGTCCCGTCTTCCGCAATAATGATCATGACGCACCGTTCATCCGGCTCTGGAATTCTTGGATCGGCTACTGCAGCAGCTCCGGAATGGATATCGGCAGTACCGGTGACTGTCTTCGCTGGAGTGTCCCAAGCCTGTACCCCCATGGTGTCTGCACGGGGAGCGCACTTCATTCTCGGGTCTGCAATGCTGGAGGCCGACTGCATAATTCGTGAAGCGCCTCGGATCGTTTTGGATGCTGTGTCCCATTCCTGCACACCGTAACAATCTGGCTGCAATGTCGTCCGGCAACGTGGATCAGAAATGAGTTGAGCACCGCTTTGAATGTCGGTATCCCCGGTAACTGTCTTCGCTGGTTCCTCCCAGGACTGCATCTTAAATTGATTTGTAAATCTTCCTGCTCGATCATTCACTCGTGAATCCGAGATCGCTATTGCCCCACTTCCAAATCGTGTACCCGTTACACACGGGGCTGGCTCATCGTCCCTCACAACCCGATACACAGCTGGGTGACGACTATCACGTTCCGATAATCTGGGGTCGGCTACACTCAAGGCCCCATTGTTTGATCCTGTCGCTCCAGTGACACAAGGTGACTCTTCTTCCCATCTCACTAGCCTGTAAATGGTCGAATGCGTCCCTTCTCCCAGGTTCATGCGTGGATCTGATATGGCTGCAGCACCATTGCTACGGCCTACACCTGCTCCACCGGTTACAGTCCGGCTACTTTGATTCCAATCTTCCACTGCCCAGGCTCCACTCCGTGGTTCATGCTGCAGACGGTATTTCTGATATTCAAAGCAATTCAAGTCCCGCCAATCCCCGCCAGCCGGAATGGCCATCAGCTTTTCCCATGATTTCCGGGCAAGCTTAGGCATCCGGTTAAGAGGTCCTCCTGCTACGGTATCCCCCGGAAACGGTAGTGGACCGATAATATTCCCAATCGTTCGTAGCGGCTTCCGTTCCGGATAATAAATCACATTCGGAATCTGTGACTCCTGCCGAGCCATGAGTAGAAATCGAACACGGTTCTGGCCTAAACCTCCAATTTCTCCAAGGTTATGATCCGCCCGGATACTGACTACATAGCTGTATTTTTCAAGCAGTTTCTTAATCTGCCGTAACAATGGCTTGCCTCTGGAGGTAATGCGTGGCACATTCTCAATTTGAATAATGGCTGGCAAACTACCACCATATTCAAGGCAGGCCTGAAGAGCAATCTCCAAACCATGCACCGTTAAGTAATTAAGTGCTTGGTATTTGTCCGATTCAGCCTTTTCTTGCGGTAATAATCCACTAAGCCCTTTACAAGGTGGACTCAAGAATAAGAAGAAAGGTACCTGCTCCTTAAAGGCCAGCCATATATCCCAAGGGGTCGTTTCTCGCCATTCTGCTGGCGGCTCATAGCCATGCCAGGCCTTATATTGCCAACCACGGAACAAGTCCATTACCACTGAAGCCTTCTCGCCCGTGATCAGATCATGGTTGCGACAAGCTACCGGGTCACTGTCTATGGAGCAGAGTAATTTAAATTTGTATAGCTTACCTCCATACTCAACTTGAGATTTCAACAAACCCGCTGATTCCCCGCCGATCCCGCCGAATAACACAGCAGCCGTTTTGTAATGTATGATGTTTGTCTGCTCCAAATAAATCCTCCTCAACTACCGCTTTTTATAAGAAAAAGAGATCGTATGTTCTGTTTGAAGTCCGCAATTCTCCAGCTCTGGAGACAGTCTCTCTCCAAAGATCGATTAGTCATAATTCCCTAAGTGGCTCTATCCGCAGGTCACGATACGTGTAGTGCCTTTCTTTTTATTTAGTAGCTCCAACTGCTCTGGGGTGGCACTAAGCACTAACCAGTTCTCCGGTATCAACCGGTGCTGACTGATCACTTGCTTTTGCCGCCGTGTTGGGCGTAATCCGCGATTCTTTCTCATTTCTTTAGTACTCTTCATGCCGTTCATCCTCTCAGATATGGATATGTATTGACTTCAAACGCTTGCTACTCACCGTACAGATACCTTGGCATCCTTTATTTGTTGAGCTTTACGCATCATTTCATCCATTTCTTCCGGAGTAGGAACAACTCCACTGCCATCATCGACAGTTATAGGAATCTGCTGCTTTCCACTTCTACTGGTATTTCTCCCCGATCCCTTAGGAGTCTTGGGTTTCCCTGGAGAAATTAAAGATGCGTCCGTCTTCTCGGTTTGTGGGCTAGTCGTGCCGCCACGATGTTGATAGCCATTTAAAATGCCTCGTATATAGGACAGGTTCTGTTTTTCCGAA
>NZ_JBOFBG010000078.1:0-4861 GCF_051594305.1 Paenibacillus sp. IHBB 3054
CAAACTCCGATACTAATTCATCATTCTCGCAGACTTTTGGTTCTCTACCTGGTCCCATCCATTAAACCTCCTTCGCTACATCGTCGTACTGTGCACTATTTCAATCTTCTAAATAATGAAGATCCCTTGAAAACATTGGGACTACCTTTCCGTCAGCATCTCGCTTTACGCTATAGGTCGGGGCATGTGCTGCTACTACTTCTCCTGTCCAGGGTCCAGGCGGAACCTTTTCCTCCGTGGTGGTAGCGCCCCATGACGAGAACCCAACTCTTGTACCTACTTTTGGTCTTATAGCCATAATGAAGCCTCCTATTCGTTAAAAAGGATTAATCAAGCGCCTGAACTATGCAGTAGCGTCATCCACCCAACAGGCCAGTTCTTTTGCAATCAATACCTCGCACAATGCTTCTAACTGGACTTGAATCTCAGGGTCTCTGTACCCTATGCGGGAAAATGCATTCTCCATTTCCCAATAGCCCGGCCCACTTGTCAGAAATTGAGTAAGTATCAAGTTCCAATTACCATCATTCGTTTCCGCAATTTCAAGCTTCGTGTTGAACCGGAACACGTTTGGTATATTCAATACAATGCCGGATTCTCCGATCCACCCTTTACCACCTTGGAACTTTCCTCCGTTCACTTCCAACCCTTCTAATTGCACCAGTGTAGGGAGGGTATGAAATCTCAAAATTTTACCCATTCTAATCAGCTCCTTGTTTCATAGTTTGCGTCTACCGCCAAGCCTGACCCGGATCGGGAAGAAGAGGATGACTTATAACGGCAGTAGGTGAACAGTACGAAGACACTGGCCGTATACAGATTTGCCAGTTCGTCAGTAATTTCAATGTGAACCCTCCTAAAATAGTGATAATTGCACGGTCTTGCGGGGCTGATGTTGCACCCATTGCTCACCGTATTCTCGCATCCATTCTTCCGGAGTCTTCCGTCGGTTCCACTCACTCCGTGGTATCCAGCTGGTGTTGTCGCCCTGAATAGCCGCCGAGTACGGCGCGAACCATTCATGCCGCATCATTCCCAAAAGGTGAAGCTTTGCCCGAATGCTGCTGCTCAGCAGTCCATCCAGATATTGCATACGGCTGAGCTCGTTCATCGGGACCAGCCCGCCAATAAAGAGCAGTGATTCCGTCTGCAGCATCCTTTCATCGCCGCCCGGCTGCAGGATGGGTATGGGACGATATCCTCGGCTCCGCATGTCCTTCAGATACCATTCCGTCGCCTCTGGATTGCCTATCTCGTCATATTGCATGTATTGGTGCCGGGATTTCACATGTCGGTCAATGTAGGCCCGATAACCTTGATAAGATATACAGTCTTCCGTGAACGTCCCGGGGTCCCATATAACTGTTCTATTTCTCAGATAGGGATCAAGCCAAGGCGGGTACCGCCGCAGCAGCGTGGCACTCAGGAGCCAGTGAGTGACGCTGTTCGCTTGTTCTGCCAGGTGCTTCCGGTTTACCCCGGCCACATAGATGATTCGCTTCACTTCGTTCGCCCCTTTCCAGTTCCTTGCCTCTGCTCAGTGTCTTCGAAGTGTGAACTACTAATCGTAAGCTCTTGGATTTGTGTCATGGTCACAATTTCTGCAATGGTAAGTGCCATCTTCCCTTACTAAACAATCAGGATAACCGCAATTACAAGTAGCCCATTCGCAATCACATTCGGGATCATCTTTTTTAGCACCACAACCTATACATACATCATGAACACCTATTTTTTTCATTTTCCCCACTCCTTCACAGCTTCTGTCTTAGTGGCAGGTTCTCTTCGAACTAAGCAGTAAAGTCTATTTGCCCATGGTCTATTCACCCCTCCATGGATGCTGGGGCTGCTGGAATCACGAGTGGTGTCCAGTGAGTGCAATAATCCGGCCAATCGGCATCCAGCGGAGTTCCGCAATAAGGCGGTTCTTCAATCGGGAATTTCCACCAGAGCACATCACTTAACTCCTCGTACCATTCGTTGATTGGTCTTGCAGCCGCCGGTTGTTTAATCTCTGGTGTGGGTGCTGGGGTATCTGGGTATAGGGTGGATATATATTGAATTCGAAATTGATTTGCTTGATCCAAATCGAAGCTTGTTAAATCTCCACGCTGAACAATTTGATATAGTCCTTCCACCGCTTCGGAAGATTCCTCTTTCAGTTGTTGTTCCCTGCCCTCTGCTTCTAATAGCCTCCCATATACCTCAGCTCTAGCCTCATCTCCAGAGTCTCGTTCTTCTTTATACTGGACTGCTAGTTCCTCCGCAGTGTCTGCACGGGCTTTCTCAGACTCTGCTTCGCCTTTCCAATAGCAGACTTCATTTGCTTCAGCAGCATAAGCTTGGAGCCAGAAAAGCATTGGCTCTGTCCAGGCAGGGAATGCATCGTGTTTAATTGTGCCCTGTACCAGTGCCATATCCTTTTGCCAGTCCCTCGACGGTGTTTGTGTCATTGGGCTTCCTCCCCGGCTATTGAATGACCTAATAAAGATGCAATAGACTTAGCTTGGGAAAGAGTAATTCCAAAATCATCAACAATGCTGTCGTCTTCATCCAGCAAATCAACCACGCAATCAGGTTCTCCGTTGTTCCCTGCAAACTCTGTTTTGATACGGTTAAATGTTTCTTTTGCATATTTTTCTGATACGCCTTTCAAAATAAGCAAAGTTTCGAACTCATTCTTTAAAACATTTATTTTTACAAACTGTAATCCCCACGTATCAACATTCATTTTCTATATCCTCCCTTAGTGGGAGAGGAGGGCTGTCACCTCCTCTATCCCTTGTGTCCCTTTATCTTCGGACTACGCAGTAACTTGAATACGATATTGCGTCATCATTATTCGCTTTAACTTTCGCGCCGCCTTGCAGTCATATCCGCCAAAGCGCTCGATTGACAATTCCCACCCGGTTTCCAATAGCATGGCCCCGAACGGAGCATTGCCCTTTAATGGGTATGTCACGAACAAGAAAACCTTCTCTGCAAATTCTTGAACTCCGAATGATAGGTCTATCTGCTTCCCATCTGCCTCTTTTCTCCAGTGCTGCATTAATTCTTCGGCAGCAGGGAGTCCTGTATCTATTTTTGATACTTCCATCGTCAATTCACTCCTTCGCTATATGCGTCAACTTCGCTTTTCACATCGTACTGTTCATCATTTAACTTTTTTTAAATCTGCTTTCAACATACATTTCATTTCTTGCATATCGTTTTGCGGATTCGACATTAGAGAACCACAAAGAATTTACAATCCCATCATCCAAGTAGGGAGGGTTGGTTTTCGTAATAGAGCCGATTAAAAAGGTAGTGTCTCTCTCCTGGTATATCACAATAAGACGGTTCCCCTCATCGGCGACCCATCGCTTAGGATTACTAAGTATCTCAGTGGCTTTTCTATAAGCTATATCACTCATTCCGGCCTCCTTGCTTCGCTATATGCGTCTATCATTCATCACACACGGTTTTATCGAAACATCTGTTTGTAATCCTTGGAATCGAATTTCCCCGTTTCCCGATCAACAGCGACCAGACCAATATCAGTGTGAAACACATGGCATCTATCATTTGAATGTGCATATTGAACTTCTTTATAATCTGCTTCTGTTAATACCCGGCACAAAAGCATTTCTTCAAACAAACCTAGCTCCATAACTCACCTCCTAACCTGGTGGACTCATCGTAATCTATCGTGAAGCCTCAAAAGACCAGTCTATTTCTTGATCATCAAACTGCCTAACTACCGCTTCAATAACTGCACGAATCTTGCTGTCTTCTGGAGCTTTACCATGCCAGCCCCGTTCATAATTGGCCAGTCTTTTACAGAACTCTTTTTGTTTATCCGGATACACGGTCAACCGACTGATTCGACCTTCTGATATCCCATACGAGGATGGCTCTGAAAAAACTTGCGCTTGTACAAAGAGGCCTTGAATCTCCCCTTCAAAGATGTCCCCTGCGTAAAGGCGACCTTTATATACCATTAGCATTATTTTTTCCTCCTTTTTTGGCATATAACTCATATTCACGAGTCATGCCAGAATCCCCCAATACATTTGCGTTAAACAGGACTTCTAGTGCTGTTTCAGAGGCATGCCCTTTTTTCAAAAGATCGGTATACATCCATTTGAGATAAGCATCCTCATTTACAAATCTGAGCATTTGCGCTGCATTGAATGCTGGATCATCAAAGTCCATACCACTCATCCTTTCTACAATATAGGTAAGGAGCAAAATAGACTCCCTGATCATTCTTTAAATAATTCGTAAGGACTGGGCCAGTAAAATAAGTGCTGTTTTTTTAACCTGATAATATTTAGCGCGGTACCAGTTGAAATTGTTCATGAGATACTCATCCAATGCTTCCTCGCGGCAAAAGTACTTAGCCTCAATAAGCCTGAGTTGATCAGGATCAAGACTACGCAAGGCTTTTTCCATGGGATATAACTGATCCTCCACCTCCCAAATCTCATCCTGGAGGCGTTCAGCTCTATCAAACATGCTCATGACTGCGTGCTCAGTGGAAGAATGCGGAAGTCCTGATCGGCCACTGACACCGGTAAGCTCCATTCCAGCTGTAACTTTCGGCTCCTTCGGCTTAACTTTTTGAAGTTCTACGTCTAACCAGTGTTTACGCTTATTTGCTTGGTAATATTGCTTTAAGCGGTACTCTACGATAGAAACGTATTGCTGCCGAATGGCTACAGGTATATTCATTTCAATTTGTTCCACTTCTTCATCGCAACTACTGACTGATGATTTACCTGTTTTCTCCAAATGCTCCTTTATGATCATCAGTTCCTGTTGCACAGCATGTGAAGAAGTTGTCTTCACTGATTTTTTCAACTTTTGGTATCGGGCAAAC
>NZ_JBOFBG010000079.1:0-4841 GCF_051594305.1 Paenibacillus sp. IHBB 3054
GGTATTCTTTCAAAGACATAACTCTGAGGTGGGAAGCTATATCACGCATATCTATGCTGATAATAAATATGTTGGGGCTTTAGTTTGTAATGTTAACCGGTAGCTGAGGTACAAATAGCAGAGATAACGAATGCCAAGCAGTAAAAAGAATGAAGTTGGAAAAGTGGAGAGGATGATTGGAGTCAGAATGCAAACCAATAAAATTACTAGCTATGTACTACCATTTTTTATGATTATTGTTGTATTCAGCCTTTTTCAGAACAAGGCTTTTGCTGCAGAGAACGTAGTGGCTCCTAAAGAATCATTCGAAAGTGGTACTTTTAATGGAACCAGCTATCTCCCTGTGAATGGGACAATTACCAGTGATGCACAAAAGATAGTTAGTGGAAGGTACTCCGCTTATTTGAGTTCTCAGGCATCAGAGGAGTGGAAGGAATTTTCCTATACAGATCAAAGTAAAATTAAATTCGAAAAAAACACTACCTACTCGGTGACTTTTTCCTACAAATCATTGGATATGCATCCGCTGGATGCGAACCGTTTTTTTTATTTCCTTGTTCGCAGTACTGACAACCTGGAAGACAAGCTGTTTACAACCTGGAATGATGCAAGTGGGGAAAATGGCATAAGAACGATGACGTTCACAACCGGAAATAAAGCTAACTATTACTTAATATGGGGAATCCACGCAGGAGGCGCCCTTTCAATTGATGATATAACAATCGTTAAGAGAATTTCTGCACAGAGCGAATCTTTTGAAAAGGGTTCATTTGATCAGACTAATTTCCTTGCCGGATCCGGTGTTATTACGAGTGACCCAGCAAAAATAGTTAACGGTCAATATTCAGCTTATCTCTCTTCATTAAACACAGAGGATTGGAAAGCATTTTCCTATACGGATACTAACAAAGTGAAGTTTGAAAAAAATACGACCTACAAAGTTACATTTTCCTATAAAACTATCGATATGGTGCCAACCGGAAGTGATCGCCGTTTTTATTTTTTAGCCAGAAGTACGGATAATACAGATGATAAAGGCTGGACGGCCTGGAGCGACGCAAGTGGGAATAAGGGAAGAAAGTCGATAACATTCACAACGGGAAACAAAGAGAATTACTATTTGATCTGGGGAATATTTAAAGGCGGCGCCCTGTCCATTGACGATATAGAAATCACAAAAGTGAATGAATCCTTTGAGAGTGGTTCGTTTACCAATACTAATTTCAATGCAGGCTCTGGAGTCATTACTAATGAATCGTCCAAAGTGGTTACTGGACAATATTCAGCTTACCTTAAATCACTGGCGACCGAACCAACAAAGGAATTTGTAAATACAGATCTTAATAAGTATAAATTCGAACCTAATACGACTTATTCAGTAACTTTCTCCTATAAATCAGCTGACATGGATTCTTCGAACGCCAACCGGTATTTCTATTTCCTGGCCCGAAGTTCAGACAAGCTAGAAGAGAAAGGAATGACTACTTGGCAGAACCCTAGTGGCAGTAAGGGCAGCAAAACCGTTACGTTCACGACAGGGAGCAAGGATAATTACTATCTGGTTTGGGGCATCCGTCAAGGTGGCGCTCTTTCGCTGGATGATATAGAAATCTCTAAAATAAGCGAATCTTTTGAAGGTGGCTCGTATAGCGGGACTGGCTTTTCACCCGTATCCGGAAGGATTACTAATGAATCCTCAAAAACCGTCAGCGGTTCATATTCTGCCTATTTAAGCTCCACAGCTTCCCAGCAGTGGGCGAATTTCGCAAGTACAGATTTGGATCAAGTGAAGTTTCAGAGCAATACGACTTATTCAGTGACCTTTTCTTATAAATCTATTGATATGGATTCAACCAATGCCAACCGCTATTTTTACTTCTCAGCACGTGGTCTAGATGATATTGAAACCAAAGGCTGGACTACATGGAATAGTGCCTCGGGAACAAAAGGAGTAGAAACAGTCATCTTTACTACCGGGAATCAAGAAAACTACTATTTGTTCTGGGGAATTTATGGTGGAGGCGCTCTCTCCATTGATGACATTATTATTAAGCAAGCGACAACTTATCTATACGATGATAATGGAAGGCTGGTGCAGATCAAACAACCCAACAATAAGATTACTTACTATAACTATGACTCGAATGGCAATCTGAAGGGGACTCGAACGGAATAGTGCTGCAATGCGCTGACCCGCCTATGACGGAACAATCTGGAGACCGGTAATAGCTTATGTGAATTGAATTAGGGGGTGGACCGCTCTTGCACTAGATTCGTGCTTTGCTATACATGATTTTAAAAAATGAATGATAGGGGAGTATTTATTTGAAGAATAGAAAAAAGATGAATTCATTTCTCAACGTTGCTTTATCCTTTACTATATTAGTAGGCGGTTTTCCAGTTACAAATGAACGTATAGCCGCTGCTGAGAGCAATCCGAGCCTGTCCTCTGAATATGTGAAGGCCGAAACTAAGGTGGAAAGTCCTGCTCCTTCTCCTGCCCCATTGAATACAATATCCGAACAGCAAATTGAGCCTACATTTAATCCCGGAAATATCCAGATGAAATCAGCCTTTGCTGAAAATAAAAAGCTTATAGACGAGGTTGTATCCGTAACTGGAGACGTTTACGATCCGAACATGTTAACCATTCAAATGTTAAAAGAGAAAACCTATGAAACGCGTATGAAATTAGTTCCTGAGAAAACAAAGGGAAATTTAGAGAAGCCTCTTGCCCGTGCGGCTGAACCCAGGTCCCTGGATTTAACCCAAACAGAAATTGAACCGCTTGTTCTGGCTGGAGCCTCCAAGGTTGATGTATATTGGGTAAATTATCTGAGCTTGCTACAGGAGAAGCGAACCCCGCTGGAACTTTGGAAATGGAAACTGAATGAGAAAAGATCCTGGGAAGATATCCAGCAGGAGCTTGAAAAAGAAGCAGGAATATTCAGTAAGCCCACTGTACAGGAAAATGTGTATGCAACTGAAATGTTGAACCATTTTTCTTTTAACGGAAAGCAAACAGTTTCCTCCTCAGTATATGGACAAGAAGAGGGTACCGGAAAAGGATATCGATCAGAATTAGCCCTCTCCATGAGTACCTTCGATGCAGCCGTATCCGGTGTGATCAACAACTTGGTCATTCAAGCTCAAATCAATCAAACTTATAAGACAGTTTAATGACCGCAACACTTCTAGTGAAATGGTCGATCCGGTGTCAGGAAGTGTGACCCGGAAAGAAAACCTGATTCATTTGCCCGGTGTGGACGGATTGGACTTAGATATTGGCCTTATGTACAATTCCAACCAAAGTATTCCCTTTCTTATTAGTACATGGTGGAATCCCAACTTTCAGAGTTGGGAATATAGCTACAATTATCGTCTTCCGGTCTTAGGCAGTGGGTGGTCGTATCAATTCCCTCACTTACAAAGGGTTAGTCAGTTTGGGTGGATTTACCACGATGGAACAGGCAATGCGTATAGAGTTCGTGATGACTATAGTAATGATGAGCTCTCACTTTATACAAATTTACTCAATTATAAAGGCAAAGACAAGCGACTGGTATCAGAAAATGCGAATACAGACGGCGCATTCAGTAACGGGCAAGAAAGATCAAGTTTCTATATTGAGTACTTAGATCTTAAACGAGAATACTTTACCATTGATGGGGATTTAATTGGAATCGTAGATCGCTTCGGCAATACGATTACATTTAAATACGACGGATCAAGAAGATTGTTCTCGATAACGGATACCGTTGGCCGTGTGGTGAAATTTAATTACGAGGAAGACCTGGATTCCGAGGTGTTTGATGGGGAAAACGTAGATATTCGGGTCTATAGCGAAGAGAACGCAACGTAAGAAGTTCAGAAGGTGGTATTGACGAAAGGGAGAGTATTGGGGGAAATTCAAAGAAATATAGGCATACCCCCACTTCAAAAGTATATTCCGTACCTTGCGTCAATTACCGATCAAAACGGAGAGAAAACCTATTTCGAGTATCAAAATGGCTTTTCGTCTTATGTTGGTTCTTACGACGGATTTCTTTTTAATTCGTTACTGAAAAAAATTACGTATCCCAATTCTGTTACAGAATATGAATATGAACAAGCCGATCGTCATACCGGCCCGAATTCCACCGTCGTAGAGTATCGGGCGAAATCTAGAAAGGACAAGACGGCATCCAAGACGTATCAGGAAATAAACTATTCGTATACAGGTGATTATACGGGGAATACCCCGGATCAATATCCCGCTGTTTTACCTGCGGATTTTCGGTTTAGTACGACATCAACTGTGGTTAGCACGACTGCCAGTAATGGGCTCCAAACCACTCATACATTTGATAAAGATGGCAGAGTGCTTCGGACGGAAACCCGGGAGGCTGGAGGCGAGCGGAAGATCACTGACAATACGGCGTTTCATGGAGTCTTTACCCGGTATCCCACAAGGACTACCCTCTCGGAGTATGCTCCCCAAGACAGTGAAGCAACCGCAAATCATTTATACACCGAAACCGTGTATAACAGCTGGGGGCAGGTTGAGAGTCAAACGAAGCCGTTGACCGGAGATCAGTTTAATAATCCGGCAATCAAACAGCATTATACAACCACCTACCAGTATGAACCTAAGTATCATTTGCTGGAAACGCAGTCCTGGTATAACAATGAAAATGATGCAGCACCGCAAAATGAACGTTATACCTATACTGCTGAAGGGCGGCCGGTAACGGTAACCAATGCGTTAGGAGACAGGACGGTATACAGTTATAGTTATTTTAATAGTACGGGAGGGATCTCCCAGGCAACGGCGGAGAAGACCGCCCAAGGCCAACTAGTGG
>NZ_JBOFBG010000080.1:0-4631 GCF_051594305.1 Paenibacillus sp. IHBB 3054
CTCCTTTACCCCCAGCACCACTGCGAACAACTCCGCCAATTGCGTCTCCAGCGCATCCCGCGGCGCTTCATAGCCTTCGCTGTTCGCCTCCCGGTCCGGCGCCGGCAGCGCCTTGCGGTCCACCTTGCCGTTAGGGTTGAGCGGCAGCTTCTCCAGCTCCACAAAGTAGGACGGAATCATGTAATCCGGCAGCTGTGCCGCCAGGTGCGCACGCAGCTCCGGTACCGGAACAGCTTCATCACTTACAAGATATGCACACAAGTACGCCTGCCCTTGCTCATCCTTCCAGTCAACTACGACGGCTTCGCGGATATGCGCATGCGCCAGAAGCCGAGCCTCGATCTCTCCGCATTCGATCCGGTAGCCGCGGATCTTCACTTGATGGTCGATCCGGCCCAAGTACTCCAGGTTGCCGTCCGGTAGCCATCTCGCCAAATCCCCGGTCCGGTACATCCGCGTCCCCGGCTCGAACGGATTGTCTACGAATTTCTCCGCCGTCAATTCCGGCCGGTTGAAGTAACCCCGCGCCAGACCCTCGCCCGCGACACACAGCTCCCCCGCGACGCCTATCGGCTGCAGCTGCCGATTGTCATCCACAATGTACAGCTGCGTATTGGCGGCCGGCCCCCCGACGGTCACGGCCTGGTCGGCGGTCACTTCCCGCACCGCGGACCAAATCGTTGTCTCCGTCGGACCGTACATATTGAACAGCGCGGCCTTCGATTTGCTTTGCAGTTCAGCCAGCAGATCGTCCGTCCATGCCTCCCCGCCGACCAGTATTTCCGTTACGCCTTCAAGCCACGCCACGCAGCCCGCCGACAACAGCATCTTCAGCCGCGACGGCGTCATCTGCACCATGCCAATGCGCTGGCATTCGATCAGCGCCGCCAGCTGCTGAGGGTCCTTCTGCTGTTCTTCGCTCGCTGCCACGACCCGCATGCCTTGCGTCAACGCTAGCAGCGTCTCCACCACCGAAATGTCGAATGACAGCGTGGTCGCAAATAAAATCGACTTCGCCGGGGCGAAGGGAATCACTCTCGTCATCCCTGTGATGAAGTTAACCACCGCGCGGTGCTCAATCATCACCCCTTTGGAGTTCCCGGTCGTGCCCGAGGTATAGATCACATACGCCAACCGCCGGGAATCCGGCTCTAGCGGCGGATTGCTCTCGGACTCTGCTGGCCCTCCAGGCGTCAACTCGATGACCGTGCCCTCAAATCCGCATGGGTCCAGGCCAGGCTGAATCAGCAGTACTGCCGCGCCGCTGTCCTCGAGCATATACCGGATGCGTTCGGCCGGCAGCGCCGGATCGATCGGCAAGTACGCCCCGCCGGCCTTCAGGATGCCGAGCACCCCGACGATCATCTCCACTGAGCGATCCATCAGGATCGCCACGATACGGTCCGGCCCCACACCTTGCCCGCGCAGCGTCCACGCCAGTTGATTCGCCCGCGCATTCAGCTCCGCATAGGTCAGCTGCTGATCCCCGTACACGGCCGCCACCGCATGCGGCGTCTTCTCCACCTGCTCTTCGAACAGACCGTGGATCGTCGCTTCCCGCGGATACTCCGCCGCCGTGTCGTTGAACGCATGCAGCAGCTGTTGCTTCTCCTCTGGCGTGACAAGCGATATCGAGGCCACCGGCCGCTGCGCATCCGCCAGCATTTGCTGCGCGATCTCTCGGATATGCCCCTCCATTCGCCGGATGAATGTTCGATCGTATACCTTGGCGTTGTACCGGAATTCAATCGACAACACTTCGCCCGGGGCTAGCACGACGGTTAGGTCATAATTCGTCTGCTCAAATACTTCAACGTCACGGATCCCAAACGCAGCCTCGTCCGTTCCGCCTGCTTGGCCAAGCGCTTCGGCGATCGGATAGTTCTCGAACACCAAAATATGGTCGATCAGCCCTTGCTTCCGCTCGCTCAGCCCTTGAATCTCATACAGCGGATAATGGCTGTGTGATTCCGATGCCAGCGCCGCTTCCTGCACCTGCTGCAGCAGCGCCGTTACGCTCTGGTCAGGAGAGCTGCTGACCCGTACCGGCGTTGTATTGATAAACAGGCCGATCATCCGCTCGATTCCCGGAACTTCCGCCGGTCTCCCCGATACGACAGTCCCGAATACCACATCACCGCTCTGGTTGTACTTCTGCAATAGCAGTCCCCAGATCGTCTGCATCACTGTGTTCAGCGTCACCTGTGCCTGGCAGGCCAACTGCTCCAGCTCCCGGGTCATCCCCCGATCCAGACGGAAGGCATGCTCCTGCGGCTCGGCTCCCGTATGCCCTGCTGTCCAAAGCGCTCGCGGCACACTCGCCTGTTGCTCATAGTTTGCCAAGTACCGGCTCCAGTACTGTCGCGCCGCTTCCCCGTCCTGCTTTTCAAGCCATTGCATGTAACTGTTAAATTGTATTGGCGTGTCAAGTCGAATGGGCTGCTTAGTCTTCAAACATTGATATATATGCATAAATTCCTGCATAAGAATGCTTACACACCAACCATCCATCAAAATATGGTGGAAGCTCCAAATCATTATGTGTGAATCAGAATCCTTTTTTAGAACAGCTAATCGAATTAAAGGCCCCCTCAATAGGTCAAAGCCCTCATCTCGATCATTTTGCATGTACTCGTTCACATACCTAGACTTTTCATTTTCACTCAACTGAGAAATATCTTCGAAAATCAAGTCCGTCTTTTGATTTTTTACTACGACTTGAACAGATTTCTTCACCTTTTTCCAGACGAAGATGGTTCGAAGTATATCGTATCGCTCAATCAGCTTCGCAAAGGATTGATTAACTAGGGTTACATTTAAATCACCTGCAAGCTCCAAAGTATATTGTTCAAAATACTCATTTGATTTGTGAAGCAAAGAATGAAATAACATACCTTCTTGCATCGGCGTAAGATAATAGATGTCTTTTATCGAGTCTCTTCTTCTACTCATGTTTACCTCCCGGCAAGTTGTTTAGAGACGCTATTATAAAACCTGGGCTAATTCCTCCGACCATTTAGTTTAGATACTTGGTACCTCGTTCTCTTCAATAACAACGTTAGGGGAGATGTTTTTATCTCTCCCCCTTCTGTTAACCCTTTTTTCCCTAGTCTATTTGTTCAAGCAATGAGTAAATGTTCTCTACTTCATCAATATCTAATCCACTAGAACTAAAATCGCTCGCGGTCTTCTCGCTGTGCGCCTGCCCCATGCAGTGGGCAATCAGTCTGCGAAGCTGTTCCGCATAACACGCCATCCAGCATTCCACCGTTTCCCTCCGGTATACGTCTGCCGCATAGTCGCACGTAAACAGGAGCTCCCCGCCGATCACCATCCCGTTCAGGCTCAGCTTGTACTCACTGGGGAGGTTCGGGTCGATGCTGGTGCCCGTCCCGTACGCCGACGTCTCGAATACGCCAGTGGTCACGTCCCGGTCGAACTGCCCCAAGTAGTTGAAGCAGATCTCCGGGCGAAGGTCAAACGTCAACTCCTTTTTGTGCTCCGCTGCTGTCATATACTTCAGCACGCCATACCCGAGCCCTTTGTTCGGTACGCTGCGCAGCCCTTCTTTCACCGTCTTGATGCAGTCGGACAACGTCTCGTATGCTCCCAGGTCAAGCAGCGTCGGCACTATCGTCGTAAACCAGCCGACCGTACGGCTCACATCCACCGCTTCCCCGATCTCTTCCCGGCCATGCCCTTCTAGGTCCACGACAAACCGCCGCTCGCCCGTCCATTCCTGCAGCGCCAGGCCCAGCCCCGTCAGCAGGATGTCGTTGATTTCCGTATAGTACGCCCGGCCCGCCTGGTTCAATAACTGCGCCGTCTCTTCCCGTGACAGCCGGATGCTCACCGCTCCGCCGGTTCGCTCCGCTTCCAGGGGTCCTTCATCCGCCGGCAGCGCCGCAGCCGGCGTCTCCTCGATTCGCTTCCAATAAGCGATTTCATTCAGCTGTTCCTCACTGTCCGCATAGCGCGCCAGTGCCTCCGACCACGTCTGGAACGCGTCCGTCTTCTCCGGAAAGCGGATCTCCTCGCCCCGCTCCGCCTGCTCATAACCGGTCTGCACATCTTCGAACAGGATCCGCCACGACACCCCGTCCACCACCAGATGGTGGATGACGATCAGCAGATGATCGCCCTCGTCGGTCTTCATCAGCCCCAGGCGCATCAGCGGCCCCTGCTCCAGGTGCAGCCCCCGCTGCAGCCGCTCGGCTTCCGCCGCAATCCGTGTGTCCACGGCGGTTTCCCCGCGCAAGTCGATCACATCCAGCCCGAAACTCGCCTCTAGAGGCCCGCGGCTCCACTGCACGATGCCCTCCGCTTCTTCCCGATACCTCATCCGCAGCGCATCATGATGCGCGACGATCCGTTCAAACACACGCCGCAGGACACCTTCGTCGAATCCGTCCCTCCGTTGCAGCAGGACCGCCTGGTTATAATGGTGCGGCAGCTGCGGCGACCGTTCAAACAACCCTTGCTGGATCGGAGTTAATCGTACTTCGCCTTCTACCGGACGCTGATCGATCTGCCGCGCCAACTTCTGCACATGCGGGCTCAGCTCCAGGATCGTCGGATACCGGAACAGATCGCGGATCCCCAAGTGCAGCCCATGCCCCCGCAGCCGCGCG
>NZ_JBOFBG010000081.1:0-4538 GCF_051594305.1 Paenibacillus sp. IHBB 3054
GAACCGTAAACCGATATTCATTCATCAGTGAGTGTACCCAATGCTCCGATAACTCTCCCTTGAACAGGGACAACGAGTTGACTTCATAACGGGGGCTACTCGAAAATTCCCCTTGCCTGATATACTCCAAAAAAGAAAAGCAAGGATGGCTTCCACCTTCCCACACGGCCACTTTCGTTTTGGAGACCCGTGCTAGGTACTCCGCAATGAGCAAGGCGGTATGGGTGCTTCCTGCGCCTTCAAAGACACTCCCTACCGCAATCACCGTTCGTTCCCCAGCTCTATTCATTTCGCTGCGTTCATGAATCGTCGTCCCAGAAGTGTTGATCTTCTGCTCATCCAAGGAACCCCCGAGCCGCGCTGGCCATTCCCGGTTAGACCACACATCTGCCGCTCCGAGTGCAGTCCAGCTCCGTACCGCTGTTAGTGACAACGGATAAGCCTCACTAATCACCACCATCTTCACAGCTAAACTCAGGGCGAAGGGTAGGAATTCCTGGGCCAAATCTTCATACACCAGGATTATTTTGGGCTTAATAATGGATGATACTTCTTGTGCTTCCTCGCACGTTCCGCACTCATGAAATCTGAAACGCGGATGACTAAGTTCAGGTTTGATACCTAAAAGTACAATATGCAATGATGCCCTACCTCCCTATCCAATTTTCTTACAATATAATCCTACACTCTTTAAGCACGTAAATCGTTCGAAGAACGTGCTAAAAAAGTATGTATTTCTTCAGAGCCTATATAAAGCACACGACTCAATCCTGGAATGCCTCATAAACAACAAAAGAGCTGCGTAAATGCAGCTCTTCTGAATTTATTAAGGTGTTGCTCTTATTTCCAAGCATTAATATAGCGTAGATAAAACATACAGAACACCCGCTTATTTGGCATCACGGCGTTCTAAGTAGTTCCGAACTTTATGCGGTTGCAGTTCCTGTGCAGGCTTTATCTGCTCGATAGTTTTTCTCATTTCTGTCCCGCTTGAGCAAACTCAAGAAGGTTATAATGCTGTGAATAGTACTGCGTTGTAGTATATTCGTTTCCTTCATCGTCAATGTTGTAACATCATTTTCTTCATTTCATCTGTTTGGTTAAGTAAACCATCATAATTTCTGATTTTTCAGATGGAAGCAGATCCTTCTGGAACAATATTTGATCCTCGCTCCCAAATAACTTGGACAACTGTTCAAGACGTGGTTCTGGAATCTTACGTCTTTGCTACTGTTGTACTCCATGTGAAACGTGCCAGATATAAATTGTAGTCCTATCATCTCATCACTGTCATACTCAGGATGTCAAATGCTAATTTAAAAGAAAAAGCCACTTGAAATAGCTACTCACATGTGGCTTATCTTAATTAATGTTACTCTAGCAACTCATTATTCAACATATTAATTTCTTCTAGGAAATGATTGATACGAATCATATCCACTACTTTTTTCTCAATTGATGCTACATATAATAACTTCAACCAAAACGCATCTCCGTTAGCATAATTCTCAATGGCTTGTTGAATATTCTCGTGTGTTAATGATCTAACAATAATGTCTGGTTGAGAAGCTGAAATAAAGTTTACATCATTATTATTCATTTGTTGTAATAAATTTAAAGGTGTGCTAACTACGACAGTTATATTCGTTCCATCTTCAAGTTCAATAAAAACATCCATGTTATCATTCTCAATATCACTGATTTTTGATAAAGGAGTTGGATAACTTATCTTTACAACATTCATAGTATCCTCCTTATTTACCATAAACTTTATATAAAATATCTATGACCGTTTGTTCATTTACCTTATTTGCCTTTGCTAAAATCTGCATTTCTCCATTCTTCATTCTGTAAAACACTCTCGATCCTTCCTTCCCTCTCAAGTATTTTATTTCGCTAGTCAAACTCTTAGTCCCAAATCCTGGATTGGCATTCCCTTTTAGAAATTTTGCTATAAGATCATCAGTTTCCTTTTGAACTATAGGATTCTTCCCCATTTGCTGACCCGCTTTTACAAGTCCAGCTTCATTTTTTATTAAGCTTTTTACTTTCCCAGAGCCACCGATAAATCCCATAGCTAATGAGTCCATCATATCTTGCATGATTGCACTATCTTTAAGAAGTTGTTGCAATTCCCCTCTTGCCCAAGCCATAGTTTAGGAGTGTTTTCTTCATAATGATTTCCAGTTGCCATGTTATATAGAAACTTAAAGTAATTGTTGTCGATACCAGATCTCAATGTATGTTGTGCTTCTTGCCCTAAAATATTCCTGATTTCCCACCAAGCATCTGATTGTTTACTCTCCTGAATCGCCAAATCAAGGTAGATATCCACTTCTATTTTATTAACCTATGCCCTGTAGGATCATTGTATATTAACGGATTATTATGAACATACGTATACAAATTCTGACTCAGCGGATTATCAATCTGTCCTTCAACCGTATCCTCAGTTATAAACCGCCCGATACTCGGATCATAATAGCGTGCACGCAGATAGTAAAGCCCGATTTCCGCATCATATACTTCTCCGGTGTACTTGAAGGAATTGGAGGTGCCCTCCACCTGACTAGAAGCTCTACTTTTGTATCCTCTTTACAAGAAAAAACCACATGGAGCACAAGACTCACATGTGGCTATATAGATTATTTCTCATATAATGTAACAGTTAATCCAAGCTCACCCATAATTTCGTTGCCTACTTCTACAATTATGTTCTTCTCCGGAAAAATTTCTTTAGCTCTTCTGCTCCAATGATATACAATTACTTCTCCGAACTGTTCTAATATTTTACTGTTATCCAGTCCTTCTGTGACATTCCCGATAAAGAAGTCAGCGAAACTCCAACTATTAACCCATTGTTGTATGTCTTTCTTATTATTATTAAATTGCAACTCTAGACGTTTAACTTTTTCAAAGGCTGCATCACCCTCTTCCATGAAAAAATCAGCAATAAATATATATCCATTTACTTCAATTAAATCAGGGCATAAAACATAAGAAACAGCAAGAAAGTCTTCTATTGAACAACTATTAGCAGAATGGTTGAAAAGACTGATTCCTTTGCGAATTTGAAACTCTTCAAAAATCTTATTTTTAACGATGCTCTCATGAATTGTAACTCTAGTCATATCATCACCATCCGAATAAGTCTTTAATAAAATCAGGAACAGGACCATCCAATTTATATGGTTGGTAGTGTTCTGTACCATTAGGAGAAACATTTATTTTAAATGCCTTAACCCTTTGATTACTTAAATCATAAATTAATTTCCCATTATTGTCATATACAAATACATGTTCGCCATTCACTGTACTGTAATAACTATTCGGATTACCCGTTAATGGTCGATTGCTCCCTGAAGCATTTACTTTAATCACACCATTATTAGTTAAACTTCCAAACGATGAGGGTGTTAGATCTGCAACCGTCTTAATATTCCTTTTAAATCCACCTCCGCCAGATATTGATCCTGCGCCCATAACTCCAATCGTAGTAGCAATAGCAATAGTCTTATCGTTGGCTCCATAACTAAAATAACTATCCAGTTGTGAGATTGCCCATTTAGCAGTATTGTAGTTACTTGATCCCTCAGCCAAAGCCATTTTGTATAGATATTCAAATTGATTTCTAGTCATTCCTCCAGAATCATCACCAAAGAACCCATACTTATATTCTTTAATTAATGAATTTAAAATCTTTGCTTGGGCGGCTGTATCCACCGAGCGAGCTGAGATAACTTGTCTAGTAGCATTAGTATTAGACAAATTATAAAGCGGATTCCCACCTGATGCGCCTCCCATTTGGGCATCATGACCCGTAGGATCAGTATAAATCAACGGATTATTATGCACATACGTATACAAATTCTGACTCAGCGGATTATCAATCTGCCCTTCAACCGTATCCTCATTTAAAAACCGCCCGATACTCGGATCATAATACCGTGCACGCAAATAGTAAAGGCCGGTTTCGGTATCGTACACTTCTCCGGTGTACTTGAAAGAGTTAGAGGTGCCTTCCACTTGGCTGATAATATTGCCCCACTCATCATAGGTGTAGTTGTTGACGACCTCTCCGTTCGTATTGACAATCTGCACCACATCACCATGACCATTATACAGGTAATAATAATCCTTCGAGGCCTTCTTATCCTTCTTCACCAATACCCGGTCGCCTCGCACAAAGTTCGCTTGTTCCACAAAGACACCGCTGACGATCTTCTCTTCCGAAATGACTTGACCCTGGAAATTATAGTTCACCTGGGTCTGGGTATTGCCATTGGTCTTTAGGTAGCGCATGCCATCGGCATAATACTGGAAGCTCGTTGCTTTACCTCCCTTGCTCACTCCCGTTAAGGTATTCTGCAAATCATACGTATAACTCGTATCAGTGGTATCAGGACTGGCATTACTCGTATCGGATAAGGTCTGCCGATTTCCTCGCACATCGTACGTATACGCAATCCTGCTTCCATCCGGGCGGGTAATCGACACCAGACGATTCAGCGGGTCGTAACCATAGCTGCTCGTTTGCA
>NZ_JBOFBG010000082.1:0-4127 GCF_051594305.1 Paenibacillus sp. IHBB 3054
TGCCAGGCCGGATACATGCACCTTGATCGGCACCGTGTAGTACACCCCAACCGCCTTGAGTGCAAAAACTTCATATTCCCTGACCGCCGTTACTTCAAGTACATCTCCGCGCTGCACCGGCTTGGGCGTGGCCGTAAAACTGACTTTTCCCGGGTCCATCTCCATGCTCCGAAGCAAACCATCGAAACGCTGCCGGGTTATGGCATCTGCACCATTCTCTACTTTCATCACCTGCAGTACTTCATTCGAGGCGGTGTGAAGGTTAGAGCGAATCATGACATACTGCACAATGGTTACAGCGAGTAGGGCAACGATCAGTGTAATCATCAGAAAAAAGAAGACGCCAATAAGCGCGTCCCCTTTCTCCGATTTCCTAAAGGTGTTCAGCCTGTGCTTCATAGACAGCCTTAGGTTAAGGAATTCATTTTGCCGAAGATTTTATCTTTGACAAAGACATCAATTTGCGCTTTGAACAGAATGTACACCGCAATAAACAGCAGCAACGTAATCAAGATACCAATGACCCACTGCATTGCATCCCCACGTTCTTCTTTCCGAAAACGATCCAACCGGGTATAAAAGGCAGAGGTGGCAAGAAGCATCGTTTGTTGACTTTCACATTTCACTTTGTTCATTAGCTTTTTCATAAATTACATTCATCCTCTCAAATTAAATGGTTATGGTATTACAAGGCATTAAAAGCAGCAAACATCTTGATGAGCATTAAAAAAAAGAACACGGCCACATGGGCAATGACGATGCCGTAATACAGATTCATCTTTGCCGGATTGCCCCGGGTGCGCTCTTTCAGGGCTAACTTGCTTAGGCTGCGCAGATCATTTTTGATATGATTGAGGTCATCTTCTGCCTCATGGAAACCCTTCTCTGCGACGATGTTGACGACAGAGATAAAGTCAAATACGACCGGGACATTCACTTCTTCAGCAAACAATTGCAGGGCATCCTTTTGCGACATCGTCCCCATGTTAGCGACCAGACGCTTGAGTAGCGCCGAAAGAGTTGGACCGCACCGGGTGCTGACCTCTTGAAAAATAACGTTCAGCGGTTTGCCCACTTCAAGTGCCGTAATCATTTTGCTAATTAAAAAAGGCAAGTCCGCGATCAGCCGGTCTTGCCGTTTTTGGTAAGCCTGGGGAATCCTCCGTAAGGACATCCAGAAGAATAGTCCGGAAAGAACGGGAGCCACGAGCAGGAAAAAGAAATGCTGAACCATCCCGGCCAGCGCCAGTGCGAACAGGCCGGGCAATAGCGACTGTACGACCACTTTGGCCATATACATTTCATAACTTTCAGCATAAGCCAGCACCTGATACATCAGTCGCCGCTTGCTCAGGGGCCGCTCCCCGTTTCCTTTAGCCATTCGGTCCGCAAAGGATCGCACAATGGCATTTTGCCCGTTTCGTACGCGCTGCGCTTCGGTCTGATTGACCAGCGCAGCCAAATGCACCAATTGCTTCTGCCTCTGGAATCCTGGGAGAACTAACCTAAGGATGGGAACAGTGATGCAACCCGCCGCCAGGAAAAATAAAATGGACGTAAGCATATTTCACCACCTTCCTTCTTGCTAACGTCTGTGCTCATAGATCATCCAGATTCAGCCGCAGCAGTTTATCCTTCTTCCATAGCCCGATCACTATGGAAACAATCATACTCGCGAGCAGCAACTTGCCCAGGCTAGTCTGCAGCGTCGTCGCCAGCTTGAACTCCTGGACCAATTGACTCTCCAAGTATCCAAAGAGGAACGGAAACACCAAACTGAATCCGAACACCACAAAAGGCTCGATCCGTTTCTTTTCATTCTCCAGATCAATCTCCTGCAGCAGATTCATATCAGATGACAAATCAGCAATGCTTTCCCGAATCCCTTCCACAGACCGCAGGTGAAAGCCATCCTTGTTTCCGGCGATCACCTTTTCACAGAAATCATCAAATTTCTTGAAACGAATCTCCCGCTTCATGTTCTCTAGTGCCGTTGGCACATCCAGACCAATTCGCAGTGCAGCGTATAATTGCTCAAATAACGGGACGGTCACACCGCTCATCATGGATAGTGACATTTCCAGCGATTTCTGGAGTGATTTACAGTCCCGAAACTTGGAGGACAATAGCCGCAAATTACCCGGCAGGTTCATTAAGATCTCCATTCGGCGTTTGAACGTGACTGCTGAAATGATCATCTTAGGCACAATAATCCCCATCGCCCCGCCGACTCCAACAAACCATATATTTCGTGTGAAGTAAGCAATCGCCACACCGATCACGACGGCCACCAACAACACCTGAATCAACCGCTTGCCACTCAGCCGAATTCCAGCTGCTTTCGCCTCTGCTTCTGTCTGTTCAAACCCGAAGGCCAACCGCATCCGTTTCGAACGGTTGACGGGTATAGGTGCCAGCGAAAAAAGTCCGAAGGATATCAACAGCCCTGCCACTATCCAATAACCCAGCATCATAAAGCAGCTTTCAACTCCTTCACCTCACACCAAAGCCGCAATTGTTCCGGCCCCGGCTCCTGCAGGTAAATCTTCTCCAACAGCGACTCAGACTTGATCCGGCCCACCTTGACTTGCTTTTTCAAGTGATGGTCATATTTGAAAATCGGATTCAGGATTGGCTCCTCTGTGCCTCTATACCCAATGAGCTCACAGATTTCTGTCACGACCCGCACCCCACTGCGCAGTTTCTTCTGGAAGAATATCAGGTCAACCGATCCCGAAATCTGACTGGCCGCTGCCGCTGTATTTCCATTCAGCTGTAACAACCGCGTGGCTGCCTCCCGGGCACTATTCGCATGGATCGTCGTCCAGACGGTGTGTCCTGTATTCATCCCGATCAGACTTTGCTGCGCTGCCGGTTCATCCCGGATCTCTCCGATGCCCATGACAGTAGGCCGCAGCCGCAGACAGGCTTTGATCAACTTGGCGATGCCAAAGCTTTTCTTCTCGTCCTCCAGCTCTTTCACAAGCAGGGATGGCAAGTTCGGATAATGCTGATACTGCGTTTTGCTGGCCAGTAGCATTTCCTCGGAATCCTCAATGGAAATGATCCGGGTAATCGGCTCCATATACATGGGTAGAGGGATCAGTTGCGTGGTCTTTCCGCTGTTCGTCCCGCCACCAATTACAATATTGGCTCCTTTGGGTACAATAAATTTCAGGAATTCGGAAATCTCGGCTGAGATGTTTCCGTACTGAATACACTGCTCATCTGTGAACACATCAGGAGGAAACTTTCGGATACTAATCAAGGGCGCATTCGCACTTACACCTTGAAATTCTTTCGTATCCGCCACCACGCAAATCCGGAATCCACGATAGTTCGCATCCACAATTGGATCGGTACTGGATATGGGTTTCCCAATTGGCATGAGCATCTTGTTGATCACTTCATAGAGATGGGTGATGCTTTGAAACCGGATCTCCGGCAAATGCTTGTCCTGCCCTCCTTGCTCCACGATCACTTGATCCAATCCATTGATTTCAATCGAACTGATACTCGGATCATCCAAAATCCCCTGTAGCACGCCCAGCTCCGTAATTTCCTTCTGTACCCATTCCACCGCTTCATTCACCGGTATAGAGAGGGCATATTCGGTCTGTTCCCGCACGAGATCGGAAATGTAATAGCGTATCTTTTGCCGGGATGGTTCATGGGTTAGAGACTGTACATATTCGTCCAGGTGAACCTCTTGCAGACGATAGCGTACATAGTTCTTCAGGGATTCGAGCTTCTTGAAATCCCCCTCCGAGTATTCGGTTCCCACGGACTGTACGGATACGTGTACATCCAGGTATTCGAGAGGTTCAATGATACCCACCGTCTCCCCCTCCCGGACAGATTCGCTTCCCTCACGTACAGGGAACGCATTCGGCGCAAGCTCCTTCCAGCGCTTGAGCAAATCGCCAAATTTGGAGTAAACAGGCGCTTCCTCTATTTTGATGTTGGAGTCGGCTGTAAACAGAAATAGCCGTTCCCGTTCTACACTGAACACTTCGATCAATCGACGATAATGGGTATAGTTACCGACAAAATCAATCGCATCCGCACTATACAGCACCATGGCATCTGAAGTCCGGAGTGCAAAGTGCGTGGTGGGTTGAATGAGT
>NZ_JBOFBG010000083.1:0-4127 GCF_051594305.1 Paenibacillus sp. IHBB 3054
CGCCAGGCCGGATACATGCACCTTGATCGGCACCGTGTAGTACACCCCAACCGCCTTCAGCGCAAAGACTTCATATTCCCTGACTGCCGTTACTTCAAGCACGTCTCCGCGCTGTACCGGCTTGGGGGTGGCCGTAAAGCTGACTTTTCCCGGGTCCATCTCCATGCTCCGAAGCAAGCCATCAAACCGCTGCCGGGTAATGGCATCAGCACCATTCTCTACTTTCATCACCTGCAGCACTTCATTCGAGGCAGTACGAAGGTTAGAGCGAATCATGACATACTGCACAATGGTTACAGCGAGTAGTGCTACGATCAGTGTAATCATCAGAAAAAAGAAGACGCCTATAAGTGCGTCTCCTTTCTCCGACTTTCTAAAGGTGTTCAACCTGCGCTTCATAGCGACAGCCTTAGGTTAAGGAATTCATTTTGCCGAAGATTTTATCTTTGACAAAGACGTCGATTTGAGCCTTGAACAGAATGTACACCGCAATAAACAGCAGCAATGTAATCAAGATACCAATGACCCACTGCATCGCATCCCCACGTTCTTCTTTTCGAAATCGATCCAACCGGTTATAAAAGACAGAGGTGGCCAGAAGCATCGTTTGTTGACTTTCACGTTTCACTTTGTTCAGCAGCTTTTTCATTAATAAATACATCCTCTCAAATTAAATGATTTGGGTACTACAAGGCATTAAAGGCAGCAAACATCTTGATGAGCATTAAAAAAAAGAACACAGCCACATGGGCAATGACGATTCCGTAATACAGATTCATCTTCGCCGGATTGCCTCGGGTGCGCTCTTTCAGAGCCAACTTACTTAGACTGCGCAGATCATTTTTGATATGATTCAAATCATCCTCGGCCTCATGGAAACCCTTCTCTGCGACAATGTTGACGACAGAGATAAAGTCAAATACTACCGGGACATTCACTTCTTGGGCAAACAATTGCAGGGCATCCTTTTGCGACATCGTCCCCATGTTAGCGACCAGACGCTTAAGGAGTGCGGAAAGAGTTGGACCGCACCGAGCGCTGACTTCTTGAAAAATCACGTTCAGCGGTTTGCCCACTTCAAGTGCCGTAATCATTTTGCTAATTAAAAACGGCAAGTCCGCGATCAGCCGATCTTGCCGTTTTTGGTAAGCCTGGGAAATCCGCCGTAAGAACATCCAGAAGAATAGTCCGGAAAGAACGGGAGCCACGAGCAGAAAAAAGAAATGCTGAACCATCCCGGCTAGCACCAGAGCGAACAGGCCGGGCAATAGCGACTGTACGACCACTTTGGCCATATACACTTCATAACTTTCAGCATGAGCCATCACCTGATACATCTGTCGCCGCTTGCTCAGGGGCCGCTTTCCGTTTCCTTTAGCCATCCGGTCCGCAAAAGATCGGACAATGGCATTTTGCCCGTTTCGTACACGCTGCGCTTCGGTCTGATTGACCAGCGCAGCTAAATGTACCAATTGCTTCTGCCTCTGGAATCCTGGGAGAACTAACCTAAGGATGGGAACAGTGATGCAACCCGCCGCCAGGAAAAATAAAATGGACGTAAGCATATTTCACCACCTCCTTCTTGCTAACGTCTGTGTTCATAGATCATCCAGATTCAGCCGCAACAGTTTATCCTTTTTCCAAAGGCCAATCACTATGGAAACGATCATACTTGCGAGCAGCAGCTTGCCTAGGCCAGTCTGCAGCGTCGTCGCCATCTTGAACTCCTGGACCAATTGACTCTCCAAGTATCCAAAGAGGAACGGAAACACCAAACTGAATCCGAACACCACAAAAGGCTCAATCCGTTTCTTTTCATTTTCCAGATCAATCTCCTGTAGCAAATTCATATCGGATGACAAATCGGCAATGCTTTCCCGAATCCCTTCCACAGACCGCATGTGAAAGCCATCCTTGTTTCCGGCGATCACCTTTTCACAGAAATCATCAAATTTCTTGAAACGAATCTCCCGCTTCATGTTCTCTAGTGCCGTTGGCACATCTAGACCAATTCGCAGCGAAGCGTATAATTGCTCAAATAAAGGGACGGTCACACCGCTCATCATGGATAGCGACATTTCCAGCGATTTCTGGAGTGATTTACAGTCCCGAAACTTGGAGGACAGTAGCCGCAAATTACCCGGCAGGTTCATTAACATCCCCATTCGGCGTTTGAATGTGACTGCTGAAATGATCATCTTAGGCACAATAATCCCCATCGCCCCGCCGACTCCGACAAACCAGATATTTCGTGTGAAGTAAGCAATCGCCACACCAATTAGGACGGCCACCAACAACACCTGGATCAATCGCTTGCCATTTAGCCGAATTC
Organism: Paenibacillus sp. IHBB 3054; assembly: GCF_051594305.1. Classification (NCBI taxonomy): domain Bacteria; kingdom Bacillati; phylum Bacillota; class Bacilli; order Caryophanales; family Paenibacillaceae; genus Paenibacillus; species Paenibacillus sp. IHBB 3054. The sequence continues at coordinate 2,333 of NZ_JBOFBG010000083.1, forward strand.
CAGCTGCCTTCGCCTCTGCTTCTGTCTGTTCAAAGCCGAAAGCCAACCTCATCCGTTTCGAACGGTTGACAGGTATAGGTGCCAGTGAAAAAAGTCCGAAGGAAATCAACAGCCCCGCCACGATCCAATAACTCAGCATCATAAAGCAGCTTTCAACTCCTTGACCTCACACCAGCGCCGCAATTCTTCCGGCCCCGGCTCCTGCAGGTAAATCTTCTCCAACAACGCCTCAGATTTGATCCGGCCTACCTTCACCTGCGTTTTCAAGCGATGCTCATATTTGAAAATCGGATTCAGGATCGGTTCCTCTGTGCCTCTATACCCAATGAGCTCACAGATTTCTGTCACGACCCGCACCCCACTGCGCAGTTTCTTCTGGAAGAGTATCAAGTCAATCGATCCCGAAATCTGACTGGCCGCTGCCGCTGTATTTCCATTCAGCTGTAAAAACCGCGTGGCTGCTTCCCGGGCACTATTCGCATGGATCGTCGTCCAGACGGTGTGTCCTGTATTCATCCCGATCAGACTTTGCTGTGCTGCCGGTTCATCCCGGATCTCTCCGATGCCCATGACAGTAGGCCGCAGCCGCAGGCAGGCTTTGATCAGCTTAGCGATGCCATAACTTTTCTTCTCGTCCTCCAGCTCTTTCACAAGCAGGGACGGCAGGTTCGGATAATGCTGATATTGCGTCTTGCTGGCCAGTAGCATTTCCTCGGAATCCTCTATGGAAATGATCCGGGTAATCGGCTCCATATACATGGGTAGACGGATCAGTTGCGTGGTCTTTCCACTGTTCGTCCCGCCACCAATTACAATGTTGGCTCCTTTGGGTACAATGAATTTCAGGAATTCAGAAATTTCGGCTGAGATGTTTCCATACTGAATACACTGCGCATCCGTGAACACATCGGGTGGGAACTTCCGGATACTAATCAGGGGGGCATTCGCACTTACACCTTGAAATTCTTTCGTATCCGCCACCACGCAAATCCGGAATCCACGGTAGTTCGCATCCACAATCGGATCGGTACTGGATATCGGTTTCCCAATGGGCATGAGCATCTTGTTGATCACTTCATAGAGATGGGTAATGCTTTGAAACCGGATCTCCGGCAAATGCTTGTCCTGCCCCCCTTGCTCCACGATCACTTGATCCAGTCCATTAATTTCAATCGAACTGATACTCGGATCATCCAAAATTCCCTGTAGCACGCCCAGCTCCGTAATTTCCTTCTGTACCCATTCGACCGCTTCATTCACCGGTATAGACAGGGCATATTCGGTCTGTTCGCGCACCAAATCGGAAATGTAATAGCGTATCTTTTGCCGGGATGGTTCATGGGTTAGCGACTGTACATATTCGTCCAGGTGATCCTCTTGCAAACGAAAGCGTACATAGTTCTTCAGGGATTCGAGCTTCTTGGAATCCCCTTCCGAGTATTCGGTGCCCACGGGCTGTACAGATATGTGTACATCCAGGTATTCGAGAGGTTCAATGATGCCCACCGTCTCCCCCTCCCGGACAGATTCGCTTCCCTCACGCACAGGGAACGCATTCGGCGCAAGCTCCTTCCAGCGCTTGAGCAAATCGCCGAATTTGGAGTAAACAGGCGCTTCCTCTATTTTGAAGTTGGAATCGGCTGTAAACAGAAATAGCCGTTCCCGTTCTGCACTGAACACTTCGATCAATCGACGATAATGAGTATAGTTACCGACAAAATCAATCGCATCAGCACTATATAGCACCACGGCATCTGAAGTCCGGAGTGCAAAGTGCGTGGTGGGTTGAATGAGC
>NZ_JBOFBG010000084.1:0-3902 GCF_051594305.1 Paenibacillus sp. IHBB 3054
TTTTCAAGCATTCTCACCAGTAAATATTTCTGAAACTTTAAATAACTCTTCTATGATGGTTCATTAAGTATTTCTTATTAATTCGGGCATTGCTAATGCTTTAGCAGCAATGCCCGAAACATATCTCTAGAAGGAAGATGTCTGTGGATAATTCAAACAATAAGAAATGGTTAGTTGCACCTATCAGTAAAAACAATGATATGCAAATTTTATTTTCGCAAGTAATTAATAAACTGGAAGAGGATCCGTCTGTTCAACTAATTAAAGTTATCAGTAAAAAAATCCTTTGTTTTGCTGTTATTAAAACCGACCAAGTTACTGTTGATAACTTAAAAAAGGTTTTTGGTAACCAAGTGGATATTTCGTTAGACGAGTCACTAGATCAATTTCATTTATGAAAGGATAATTAATATGCCAGATTCTGAATCAAAAACATTTGAAGTTACTCTCAACTCAAAAGAAAACTATATGATAGCACCAAACTCTTCAAACACAGCTCAATTCTACACGCCAATGAGTGCATCAACAATGAATCGAATGCTTTCTGACATGGGATTGGACATAGTAAAAAGCGTAAAGAGAAAACAAGGTTCATTAAAGACGCTTGGAGTCAATACTGAAGTCGCAACTGACATAGTGGTAGCTAAAATAGACCCTGAACGCGCAGAGCTCTTAAAAGAGACTTTGCCTCAAAATTTATCGATCACTAAAGATGAAGTTTTAACTTACGGAAGTGTTGCAGTAGAACATGGCTTTAAGGGACTGTCTTTTACAGCTTCCTCAAAAATAATTACTACTACTGTACAATTTAAAATTATTGGTATTGACGATCAACCTATATCAAAGGTAATGGTACAATTAGTGGGCGATGCATATCCATCACAAAATATTACAGATGAGAACGGAATGGTTTCGCTCGAATTTGTGAGTCTGGAGAAAAACCCATCGGCAAGATTATTAGTGGTTACTCCTACTAATAATTATTGGGATATATATAATAAAAATCCTGAAATATCTTTTTCTTCAATTAATACCATCAAGTTAAAACCACTTTTTGAAAAGAACGAAGATTTTAAGGTGGGTTGGGGACAACAGTTGATTGGTCTAAGTAATATTCCCAAAGACATGACTGGTGCGGGAATTAAAGTCGCAATAATAGATAGTGGGTGCGATAATCAACATAAACTCCTAAAACATATTAATTTAGGGATGGATTTTACAAGTGACGATGCTTCTAAATGGAATCAAGATGAAATTGGTCATGGTACACATTGTGCTGGGGTAATTGCTGCTCGTAATGTAGAAGGTTCAAATGGTTTTGCTCCCGAAGCAGAAGTTCATATTCTAAAAATTTTTCCTGGAGGTAGCTACAGTAGCTTAATTGAGGCTTTAGATTACTGCGTCGAACATAAAATCGATGTAGTCAATATGAGTTTAGGAGCTGATACAGTAAACGCAACTGTAGAAGAGGCATTAAATATTGCTGCACAAAATGGGATAGCCTGCATAGTAGCAGCAGGCAATTCCGGGAATTCAGTAAGATATCCCGCAAGTTCCCCATATGCTTTCGCAGTAGCAGCTATTGGAAATATCGCAAACATACAAAAAAACACTTGGGACTCCACTATAGGAGATGTTAACCTACAAACCTCTACTGGAATGTTTTGGCCTAAGTTTTCTTGTTATGGCCCTGAAATTTCAGTATGCGCACCCGGAGTGGCGATCATTTCCACAGTACCGGGAGGAGGGTATAAAGCCGAATCTGGTACTTCTATGGCGGCTCCTCATATTACTGGGATTGCTACATTATTACTTGCACACCACCCTCTATTTAAGATGCAGTTTCAAGAGCGTAACATTCAACGAGTTACTGCATTGTTTGAATTAATACGCTCACTTTGTGTACCTTCACCCTTCGATGCAACTCGAACTGGAGCTGGTATACCAGTTTTTAAGAACACTTGACTGTTATTCACTCTCTCGATTTAAAAATCGTACGCCATTACCAGACTACAAACGTATAGTCTGGTTTTTCTATCTCCCTTCGATTACTATCATTGTACTCAGTCTTTCTAACTTTCCGTACAGCCTGTTTATCGACATAAATTCACAATACACTTAAGGGTTGTTGAGGGAATATGTGGTTTTTATTCAAGGATATGAATTCTGTATCATTGGTAAAGGGATAAGGATGTTTTCCTGAACGCAAAGAAATACCCCGCCAGTGAAGGCAGGGTGCGGTGCTTCCGTTGCTTAATATTTTATCGTCACTGAAAGAACGTGTAAATAAAGATTTATACGGTTCATATTTATTCATAAATAGGATCTTTTGCCAAAAATTCATATTGCTCTCATCGAATAAAACAATATTATATCCTCCTGCATTAACTGAACTTTTATATTTCACACCATCTAATTTCAATTGATCCTTAATATAAAGAGCAATTACTTGCGTAGGAAGATATTCTACAATGGTTTTATTTAATTCCACTGGTTTAGAAAAGTTGTTATTTATAATCCTACGAAAACTATGCACTTTATCTTCCTCTTCGATTCCATGAGTGAGATCTATTATTCTTAGTTCTCTATTAGGAGAACATTTAGCAATAGTTGTTGGCGTCCCTGCTTTTTGATGAACTTCTCTTAATGCTGTACCAATGGAATCAGCTACATATAAAAATGGCAAGCCTACTGGATTAATCCTTCCTGCTCCTGCTAAATAGGCAGGCGGAGCCTTTATTTCTCTTACATTCTTAAATGTTCGCCCCTCTTCCCATTTGCGACCTCTAAAAAAATCTTGATTAACGCTAATTGTAATTGATGGTAAATGTGAAATAAAAGTACTTAAAACGTCTTTAATCACGCTCTCAAATTTCCTCCAATGATACTGGGCAAAATCATCAGTTGAAACAGTAATGGTGGATGCAAGCTCAGAAACATCTACGTTTTCATCATCATTATCCTTTATAGTCCATTTACCAAATTCCAAAACATCTCCTCCCTAGTATAAAAAAGATGCTACACTATCTAAAACTTTACAAATAAGCTATATATTACTGGTAAGTAATTTTTTCCGGTAATCAAAATACCCGACGGGGAATGAGCAGGGGTTTATTTTATATATGCTCTAAATTCAAATCGTTCCCTGACAAAGTATTCACCGGCTATCTTAATAGAGTCTGGAGCGCATCCCTCAACTATGCCGCCATAATCCATCAAGTGACCAATTGGATCCGGACCTTCTCGGTACAAGACGAACACCTTTGATTGTGACAACGCGGCTGTTAGAAAATCAGTATCACTTTCCAGAACTTTATATGTGGTGCTCAGCTCATTCACTCCTAAATATTCTTATCTGGGAAGAAAAGTTTTAATCTATTGTAATGAGGAGAGTCGCTACAGAAACACTTTTTAAATGTTTCTTCAAACTCGTCATACCAAATACAAAGATCAATTTCTGTTTTCATTTTCTTGATCCTGCCCTCCGATACGTTTTTTAGAAAAGGCCAGCGCTCCCCCTTCTCTGTTTCCAATACACCTTCGTACGTGATCTTAAAGTCTTGAATATCTGTCCCCGTTCGTCTACTATAAATGGCCAGAATATTGGGCTGATTATGAGCTGGATTTACAGCTAAAAACTGTTTTGATGACCCATAGATACAATCTGAAACAATGTTGTATGTATTATCATGCTGTATGTCGTCCTGTCTTTCATCCTCATTTATTTCTTTAACTTCACAATACATTGAAAGGATACCTTCTATAAATATTTTTAAATCGGGGGTTTTACTTAATCTCATTTCCTGTTTAGTATACCTGTAAGGTTCATAATTCAATGCACGAAAATATTCCGCAAACACAGTTTCGGATATGTTCACTGTTCACCTCTTCCCTAGCCAACT
>NZ_JBOFBG010000085.1:0-3265 GCF_051594305.1 Paenibacillus sp. IHBB 3054
AAATCGTCTACTGTCAATCAAACGGCCGAATGGTCAAAGTACGCAGTACACGTATGATGTGCGTGGCAATCGTCTAACCTCAAGCGAGAGCGTCAGCTCCAGTCTGGATCTGAGCGATACAAGCTACACCTATGATTTACAAAACACCTTGACCGGATTGACCAAAAATGGGAATACGACCATCTTCACCTACTATGCGGACGGCCTTCGGTATTTGAAGAGCACTGGAACGAGCCATACACAAGTCAACTATGATTTTAATGGACATGTCATCACAGAGGAGAAGTTAAGCGGCAGTACTGTAATACAAAAATCTTCCTTTGTCCGTGGTGACCGGGTATTGGTGAAAAAGGACAAGACGGCAGCGAAAGACTACTACTATTTGTACAACGGTCATGGCGATGTGGTGCAAATCGTCAATACCAGCGGAACACCGGTTAACACCTACAGCTATGACGAATGGGGGAATATCACCAGCCAGACGGAAGGGATACCAAACTCCTTTAAATATGCAGGTGAGGTTTACGATGAAGAAACGGGGCTTTACTATCTGCGTGCACGGTATTATGATCCGAGTATCGGGCGGTTTTTAAATGAGGATACGGTTGAGGGGCAGATTGATAATCCGCTGAGTCAGAATCTGTATACGTATGTGAGTAATAATCCATTGATTTATACTGATCCGACGGGACATAGACAAGAATGGGGAGCAGGAGTCGGCGGGAATAGCCCTCCAAAGTCGACCTGGGTAAAGGCAGGAGAAGGCGTTTATTCAGCCGTTGACTGGTACACAGGAGGAGCGCTTACAAATTATATTAATTCAAACGATCAACCATGGAGTGCAGAACATCTCTTAAATGCAGCAAATTTAGCGATTAACTTTATTCCAATATCAGCAGCTGAAGCGAAAGCTTTACAAATTGGGCAAACTGCTGAAAAAGTAGGGGTAAGCCTGATTCAAAAAGCAGGACAGTGGATTAAGGTTGTGTTTAAAGGTGAGGTCAATAGTTTCAAATTCATTCCCAATGAGAGTGGTTACTTTGGTATTATCGGTCAAAGTGGAAGCAGTAAGGTTAGAAATCTAACTGGAGGAAATGAAGCTGCACAAAATTTCTTCAAGCAAATATCTAAAGGATTTAAAACTGAGAAAGACCTCGGAAATGGTAAAATACTTAGAATTCTAGATGACGGGACAGCAGTAACCTACAGACCTATTTCCCACTCAGACAAAACGCCAGCGATAGATATTAATGGTGGTAGCATTTATAAACAGCAAAAAATCCACTTCATTCCATAACAGGAGGTCAATATGCAATATGTATTTAAGAATTTATTGAGTATGGAACAAATTGATATGCTGAAAAGTTTAAAAGATGCCTCTCTTATCAATGTACTAGTGGAAAATGCTGGTGATTTTGTTTTGAATATTCTTATTAATACTCCTAAAAGACAATTATTAATTAAAAACATCCCTGCTAATGAATCTGATGGTGATGAATACCCAAAATTTATTATTGGAGAAAATCCAATTTCAGATTTGAATTATGATGTAATTTACAGAAAAGAAATTGTAAAGGATATTAGCATTCTTAGAGAAGAAGCATCATGGGAGAATAGTGAAAAAGAATGGATAGTTACTATTGATATTGGAATCAAAATTATATTTAATGATGGAGTGTTATTAATCGTTGCGCATGATTCCTTTGCGGGTCTGATAAAATTGTATACCTTAAAAAATGAACAAATTGTAACTGGATTTCTAGAAGGATACTGGTCAATGAAAACTGACCATCTTGCTTCACTAAAAAGAGAAGAAATATTTATTTGAGTATTTCTTAATGCTTTAGCTTGCAATGGGGCTTAAGTAATTATGTTAAGTCTCACTTCAGAGCCACATCCGAGTGTAACCACTCCATGTGGTTTTTCTTTTGGAAAAAAGTTTTGACATTCTGAGTATGGCAATATTTTATCAATCTCTTAAGACATACTTGGTATGGCGGTGATGAGATGATAGGGTTGTAATTTATAGCGGACACATTTCACATGGAGTACAATACTGTAGCTGGAAAAATTGTTGTTTCTAAGCAAACATTAGGATCGAACGTTATTCCAAAGACATGGATGGAATCATAAGAGAATGCGAGGTTAGTCCTTATTATCTAACTTTAGTTTTTAAGGAAATTACATTTAAATATAATTTTAAGTAGGGGGAATAGTAATGGATATCAATAGTTTAATCCCAAAGGATAAATTCGATCTCAGTTCAGTTAATACTTTGAAAACATTGGATATAAACATAATTAAACCTATTATTTCTGATCTATTAGAGTGGACTAAAGATTCAAATTGGCCAATTACAGAGGAAATCGGAGATATACTCGTTCCCTTAGGCTCTGAATTAATACCTTATTTAAGGGACATTTTCGATTCAAATGATGACTGTTGGAAATACTCAATACTAGTGAATTTGGTGAAAAAATTACCACCAACTGTGTTGTTGGAAATGGAAACTGATCTAAAAAGGCTAGCTTTTAATCCTAGTGAACGAGAAAGACAAGAATACGTTGACGAAGAGGCAGCAGAGATTTTATTGCTTTTACAGTAAGTATGGATATTGTATTATTTGAAAAAAAAGGACCTTGAAGCCACATTGGCTCAAGCAAAGAATTCCGGGGCCCGTTCACTGGAGACTGTTATTGAATTCGAAATACCGCGAGGTGTACTGAGTATTGATAGGACCGTAGCCTCAAATTTGCAACAAATAGCAAGAGCTGCGAATGGGCCGCTTAATATCACAAATATTAGGAAAGTGAGGTTTAAATAGTGGAACAAATCGCTTCTCTTGAAATGCAAGATATATCTGTAAAATGTAAACCAACTATGTGAAATTTTGTTTCTTGGACAGATCAGCTTCAGCACTTTTCCTGTCGGTTTCATTGAGGAAAAGTCTATGGTATTGTAGGCTAACCAACCAAGGGTGGCTGGGCTTTATCCTATTTACTTTCAGGTAATTGCAAGAAGTTCCAAGGCGACATCCTAATAAATGATCGGCTGGTGGAGAGGAACCTGCTTTATACAAAAGGCTGGTACGTTGGAGAGGGTCTTAAAGGAGGCTTGTTTAAAAGACAATTGACAGTACGAGAACAACTGGAGAGGGGAACATCAGTTGATTATACTGTTGATGAATTAATTGATTCTTTTGAGCTTTCACCTTCACGACTGGATCGGGAGATAAGGTATATCAGTAACGAACGATGGAATGCTT
>NZ_JBOFBG010000086.1:0-2931 GCF_051594305.1 Paenibacillus sp. IHBB 3054
GTTGGATAAGCCCTCGACCGATTAGTATTGGTCAGCTCCATGCATTGCTGCACTTCCACCTCCAACCTATCTACCTCGTCGTCTTCAAGGGGTCTTACTAATTGGGAAATCTCATCTTGAGGGGGGCTTCACGCTTAGATGCTTTCAGCGCTTATCCCGTCCGTACGTAGCTACTCAGCCATGCTCCTGGCGGAACAACTGATGCACCAGCGGTACGTCCATCCCGGTCCTCTCGTACTAAGGACAGCTCCTCTCAAATTTCCTGCGCCCACGACAGATAGGGACCGAACTGTCTCACGACGTTCTGAACCCAGCTCGCGTACCGCTTTAATGGGCGAACAGCCCAACCCTTGGGACCTACTTCAGCCCCAGGATGCGATGAGCCGACATCGAGGTGCCAAACCTCCCCGTCGATGTGGACTCTTGGGGGAGATAAGCCTGTTATCCCCAGGGTAGCTTTTATCCGTTGAGCGATGGCCCTTCCATGCGGTACCACCGGATCACTAAGTCCGACTTTCGTCCCTGCTCGACTTGTTGGTCTCGCAGTCAAGCTCCCTTATGCCTTTGCACTCTTCGAATGATTTCCAACCATTCTGAGGGAACCTTTGAACGCCTCCGTTACTCTTTAGGAGGCGACCGCCCCAGTCAAACTGCCCGCCTGACACGGTCCCCGTACCCGATTAGGGCACTAGGTTAGAACCTAGATACGATCAGGGTGGTATCCCAACGGCGCCTCCGCAGAAGCTTGCGCTCCTGCCTCTACGGCTCCCACCTATCCTGTACAGATCGTACCCAAATTCAATATCAAGCTGCAGTAAAGCTCCATGGGGTCTTTCCGTCTTGTCGCGGGTAACCTGCATCTTCACAGGTATTAAAATTTCACCGGATCTCTCGTTGAGACAGCGCCCAAGTCGTTACGCCATTCGTGCGGGTCAGAATTTACCTGACAAGGAATTTCGCTACCTTAGGACCGTTATAGTTACGGCCGCCGTTTACTGGGGCTTCGGTTCACAGCTTCGGATTGCTCCTAACCGCTCCCCTTAACCTTCCAGCACCGGGCAGGCGTCAGCCCGTATACTTCGCCTTGCGGCTTCGCACAGACCTGTGTTTTTGCTAAACAGTCGCTTGGGCCTTTTCACTGCGGCCCCCTCGGGCTATTCACCCTACCGAGGCACCCCTTCTCCCGAAGTTACGGGGTCATTTTGCCGAGTTCCTTAACGAGAGTTCTTCCGCGCGCCTTAGAATTCTCTTCTCGCCTACCTGTGTCGGTTTGCGGTACGGGCACCTTCTCCTGGCTAGAGGCTTTTCTTGGCAGTGTGAGATCATGACCTTCGCTACTATAATTTTCGCTCCCCATCACAGCCCAGCCTTAACGATGTGCGGATTTGCCTACACACCAGCCTCACTGCTTAGACGGACATCCATCAGTCCGCGTCACTACCCTCCTGCGTCACCCCATCGCTCATAGCGGATTACGGTGGTACAGTAATTTCAAACTGTTGTCCTTCGACTACGCCTTTCGGCCTCGCCTTAGGTCCCGACTTACCCTGAGCGGACGAGCCTTCCTCAGGAAACCTTGGGCTTTCGGCGGATCAGATTCTCACTGATCTTTTCGTTACTCATACCGGCATTCTCACTTGTATGCTGTCCAGCGCTCCTTACGGTACACCTTCAACCTGCATACAACGCTCCCCTACCCCAGATGCAAAGCATCTAGCCATAGCTTCGGTGGTGTGTTTAGCCCCGTTACATTTTCGGCGCAGAGTCACTCGACCAGTGAGCTATTACGCACTCTTTCAATGGTGGCTGCTTCTAAGCCAACATCCTGGTTGTCTGTGCAACTCCACATCCTTTCCCACTTAACACACACTTGGGGACCTTAGCTGATGGTCTGGGCTGTTTCCCTTTTGACAATGGATCTTAGCACTCACTGTCTGACTCCCGGCAAGAAGTTAATGGCATTCGGAGTTTGACTGAGCTTGGTAACCCTTGCGGGCCCCGCACCCAATCAGTGCTCTACCTCCACCACTCCATTCACCGAGGCTAGCCCTAAAGCTATTTCGGGGAGAACCAGCTATCTCCGAGTTCGATTGGAATTTCTCCGCTACCCCCACCTCATCCCCGCATTTTTCAACATACGTGGGTTCGGGCCTCCAGTGCGTGTTACCGCACCTTCACCCTGGACAGGGGTAGATCACACGGTTTCGGGTCTACGTCCACATACTAAATCGCCCTATTCAGACTCGCTTTCGCTGCGGCTCCGGCTTCTCACCTTAACCTTGCATGTTAAACGTAACTCGCCGGTTCATTCTACAAAAGGCACGCCATCACCCATAGATTGGGCTCTGACTTTTTGTAAGCACACGGTTTCAGGTTCTATTTCACTCCCCTTCCGGGGTGCTTTTCACCTTTCCCTCACGGTACTGTTTCACTATCGGTCGCCAGGTAGTATTTAGCCTTAGCAGATGGTCCTGCTGGATTCATACGGGGTTTCACGTGCCCCGCACTACTCGGGATCCGTCTCGGAGAGAACACAGTTTAGGCTACAGGGCTTTTACCTCTATCGCGGGCCTTTCCAGACCTCTTCGCCTACCATATTCCTTTGTAACTCCATGTGAGACGTCCCACAACCCCAAGGGGCAAGCCCCTTGGTTTAGGCTGTTCCGCGTTCGCTCGCCGCTACTGACGGAATCACTATTGTTTTCTCTTCCTCAGGGTACTTAGATGTTTCAGTTCCCCTGGTCTGCCTCTATCTCCCCTATGTATTCAGAGAGAAGTAACTGCGAATTACCACAGCTGGGTTTCCCCATTCGGACACCCCCGGATCAAAGCTTGCTTACAGCTCCCCGAGGCAGTTTCGTTGTTCGCCACGTCCTTCGTCGGCTCCTGGCGCCTAGGCATCCTCCGTGTGCTCTTATTAGCTTAACCAAT
>NZ_JBOFBG010000087.1:0-2534 GCF_051594305.1 Paenibacillus sp. IHBB 3054
ATGGACGATTACGATTTAGAGAACCTTGGGCTGATTAACCAAGAAGACATGTAATGCGCATTCCGAGGGTACTGGATCGTTGACGCAAACGGCGCAGTAAGGGATGGATTGTACGGTGAGAAAACTCAGACTTTTCTCCGGTAAGGCGTTATTGACTTAGCAGCTCATTGGGCTGGAATGGAGACAGTAGCACCTTTTGCGAACGAAACCATTTTCGCAAAAGGTGCTAAAAAACATTGGCCCCCAAAATTTTAAACGACGGCAGCTCTGAGCGAGAAAATAAAGTCATAGACTGCCGCTGTATTGTTAAACTAACGTTTTCCGTTAGCTTCATTACTCAAATTACTTTCGATCCCTTTATAAACATCATTAAAATCTCCACCTTTATTTAAAGAATCAATTAGTTTTAATAAACCAGGTGTACCAACAATCCCATACCACCTCGAAACCTCATAACACGCCAGTTCATAATTTATATGACTTTTAGCATTAGAATGAAATGCAGAGTGGGAGTCCAAAAGATTAAAATTTATTGATTCTTTGCCGTCATTAGTTTGGATGTTCCAAATCATTTCATTATCGGGAAATCGACCATCAACCATAGCGGCTAAACCCTCATCAAACCATATTGGCACCTTACTGCTGTTTCTGAGCCTCTTCCTTAATTCTGCATGTGTAAATTCATGAGCAATAACGTTTTCGTTATAACCACTTGGTCCGATAACAATGTAGTTATTCCACGGATAATAATAAGTTTGTCCTATATCTGAATCTGCGTAATTTTCTAAAGCCTTTTTTGATTTTGCATAGATTAAAACAGGGGTCGATTCTTTTTGACCAAAAAGTGCATTGATTTTTACAGTAGATGTTTGAACATAATTGATTAGTCCTGCTTTTTCACTCTCATTGATTTCAGGTTCAACGTATACATTATGAGCAATTTGTTTCATATTTGAGTAGTTGACTAATACAGCATTTGTTTGCTTAGCATAAATCAAATATAAGAACAGTAAAACGAGAGCGAATATCAGAATGGTAGAAAAGCCGATTATTTTGATCCTTTTTGTTCTGAGTAATATCAATGTAATATTCTCCTTATTTGAATATTTGCATATATGTATCGTTTAGATATTAACTTATTCCTAAATCCGTAATTACTTTCTAATGAAACCCATAGAAGCAGGCTTACTGATACCCAGTATTTCACTTATTAATAATGGATCATATTACTCACCACCTAAATGGGATCGATAAGTTATTTTACCATGTATTGGAACTAAACTGCCCGTTAGCTTTATGAAACTTTTTCATCGAGAGACAAAGTGATTGTTACGCAGTACGAAGACACTAGCGGTAGACGCATACGACGTAACAGAAAGGTTGAGACATATGCAAACTCAGACGAAATGGGGAGCTATGTATGGTCAACTGGAAGAAGGGGATAAGATCCAGCCTATCATGATCCAACTTGGCGACCGTCTGATTATTCCAGGAGATAAGATAACGAGAATTGGCAGGAAAAAGCGTTCAATGTTTGAAATGCAGGATGGATTTTATCTTGTATATCAAGGTGTTTGTGAAGAACATTTAATGTATAGTCCGATCACTGCACGTTGTGCGGGGAAGAGTTGGGAGAACTGGCCGACACATAAATGAATAAGAGAAGGAATGATTGAAATGAAGATAGCTGTTTATACCGGAATTACGGGCATGGGAAGACGTTTCGAAGGATATACAACTTATGAGGAGATTTTAGAGGGGTTTGAGGATAAAAACAAGGCGAATATAATTATTTCTGACCTTAAAAGAACTGGAACCAGTGTACGTCCAATTAAGGGGAGTATTGAAGCGGTTTATTATAAAATAGTTCCTGAATCTTAATGGGCTTCTTAGGTTAGGTTAGGACTGCGTATATGCCTTTACAATCTGCTGTAGGCAGAATTATCAAAATGAATAAGGAGCGTGAATGGATGAACTTCAAAATACAGAAAGGACACCTGCATGAGCGGCGCACTTTATTGCAGCAACTTGCAGATTATAGCGATCTTATGGAGGATGCGATTACAAAAGGAGATTTGGAGCTCTATGAGAAAATGGAGCGAGATTTCATACACATAGTTGAGCAATTAGAGTTCGTAGGTAAACGTTATAAATAGATTTTCATTTATGAGTTTCAATTTGAGGTGACCCAGGTCACCGTTCTATTTTAATGAAGAAACAGTTCCCAAAAGCATGCATTTTGAGACAGAGGAATGAATGGGCATTAGTTCGTTTCAAAAAGCCATAAAATCAATTATGGAACGTCTCAGTGATTCAAGGGATCATTTGAGACGTTTTTTCTATTAGGAGGGGTTCCATTGAAGATTGCATACGGAAGAGTTTCAACGAAGGAGCAAAATGTAGAGCGGCAGCTTCTGAAATTCCGGGAGTTAGGGATCGAGGAGCGATTTGTTTTTGTCGATAAGCAGAGTGGCAAGGATTTTGATCGTCCACGCTATCAGGCGATGCGGCTTATGCTGCGGGAAGGAGATCTG
>NZ_JBOFBG010000088.1:0-2304 GCF_051594305.1 Paenibacillus sp. IHBB 3054
GTGGACGATTACGATTTAGAGAACCTTGGGCTGATTAACCAAGAAGACATGTAATGCGCATTCCGAGAGTAATGATCAATTAACGCAAGCTATGACATTAAAAAAGGAGAGGCTGACTTTGAAATACAACGAGATTTATCGAGACTTGTTTGAGGTTGGAAATGATTATTTCCTTGCACATTGTATTAGTTCTGATGCAAATATGGGGGCAGGAATTGCAGTTCAATTTAAAAAGAGATTCGGTCTTGGTAATCTTCAAAAGGAAGCGAAACAAACACCATTGAAAATCGGGAGTTGTGTGATCGTGGGCAGGGTTCTAAATCTTGTAACTAAGAAAGTATATTGGGGAAAACCGACTTATGAAACATTTACTAACTCGATAGAGGATATGAAAAGGGTAGCTATGGATAACGGAATTAATAAAATAGCCATGCCTCAAATTGGAGCAGGCTTAGATAGATTAAGCTGGTCGAAAAACCGAGAAATTATCCAACAAGTTTTCAAGAATATAGATATTGAAATTCTCGTTTGTCGATTTAAGTAGTCTCTTAATGCAAAGACGATAAACAATAGACGCAAACTGAGCAGTTTAATGAATAGGGTGAGTACATGCCATTTATAAAGAAATCTGATTTAGAAAATATGTTAAGAAGCGCTTTTGGTACAGGCTTTTGGAGTG
This sequence comes from Paenibacillus sp. IHBB 3054, assembly GCF_051594305.1. Classification (NCBI taxonomy): domain Bacteria; kingdom Bacillati; phylum Bacillota; class Bacilli; order Caryophanales; family Paenibacillaceae; genus Paenibacillus; species Paenibacillus sp. IHBB 3054. The sequence continues at coordinate 680 of NZ_JBOFBG010000088.1, forward strand.
CTCTTAGTGTAGACCATGAAGAAGATAGTCTCCACATTAGACAGGAAGAAGATTTCCAAAAGTTTTATGAAGAATGGCTTAGACGCAAATAGTTCATTAAAAATAAGGAGGAGTCAATGATGATCGCAGTAAAAAACTTGAAGGTAGTAAATCTATGTTGGGAGTGCGGAAAGGCACACGATGATGTTCCATATAGCTTTACGGCGAGAGACAAGACAGTAAAATGTGATGCTTGCGTAGGTAACGTTGTGTCGAAAACTGGCAAGGTGCGGATGACACTAATATCTGCAATTCCCGTTTTCGTAATAGACGATGGAGAGACACATCGGTGGGCTGCCAAATCCGCTGAAGAAGCTAAGGCAGCGCACATTGAAATGTATGGTGAGCTGGACGAGGAAGCGACGATTACTCAAATTACCGATCCGATAGAATTCAATCGAAGATTTATCCTTCCAGAGGAACAAAACCGAGTGTTGAAATCAATAAATGATGTCGTAAGCGAGATCGAAGAGTTTCCTGCCTTAATCAGTTCATCTGTTTGGTGATTGACGCATACGGTTCATTAAAAAGTGAAGGAATGATGAAAATGAAAGCAGGGCAATGGATGTTTAACCATCAGCCGGACGGCATCTGGGGAACTGGTGCATATCACGATACGAAAGAGGCGGCGATGGCTGAAGGCAAGTCTTATTATTTGCCGGAAGATTACAAAACCCTATACGTTGGTCAAGTGGAACCTTACGGGCCAACTATTACGGTTGATGCTGAACGGGTGCTGGAAGACATCGGGGAATCTGTGTATGACGAGTGCGGTGAAAGCGCTGAGGGTTACTTGTCCTATGTTAAGCCGGAGCATGAGCAGATTTTATCTGATCGGCTGACAAAGGCAGTCAGTGAGTGGATGCAGGAATTTGGCTACACCCCGGATTTCTTCAAGATCGTGAATACCGAGCCATTCAAGAACAAGTAAGACGCAAACTATGAAGGGAAGTGTCTTATGAAATACTATGTTTTACTGTTTGATAAGGAAAATCGAGACAATATTCTAAAGGTTATCTCTGAACCTGTATCAGAAAGAGAAGCTGAAAAAATCAAGAAAGAACAGAATGCTCTTTTGGATTTGTCTAAGGAATATGCCGATGTTGTTCCTGTTAAAAACTAATGCGCAGTTCGAAGAAATTGCCCTTTGGGAAAATAGCATATTAAGTTGAGCAATTAGAGTTCGTGGGTAAACGATATAAATAGATTTTCATTTATGAGTTTCAATTTGAGGTGACCCAGGTCACCTTTCTATTTTAATGAAGAAACAGTTCCAAAAAGCATGCTTTATGAGACAGTGAAATGGCTGTTCATTTCTTCGTTTCAAAAAGCCTTAAAAACAGTTTAGAAACGTCTCACTGATTCAATGGGTCATTTGAGACGTTTTTATAGTGGGAGGGGTTCCATCGATGAAGATTGCATACGGAAGAGTTTCAACCAAGGAGCAGAATGTAGAGCGGCAGCTCCTGAAATTTCGAGAATTGGGGATCGAGGAACGATTTGTTTTTGTTGATAAGCAGAGCGGCAAAGATTTTGATCGTCCACGGTATCAGGCGATGCGGCATATGCTGCGGGAAGGAGATCTA
>NZ_JBOFBG010000089.1:0-2187 GCF_051594305.1 Paenibacillus sp. IHBB 3054
TAAACTCCGATACTAATTCATCATTCTCGCAGACTTTTGGTTCTCTACCTGGTCCCATCCATTAAACCTCCTTCGCTACATCTTCGTACTGCGCAACAATCATTATGACTCTCGATGAACGATGTTCATTAATCTAACGGACAGTATAGTTTTACTTAAAATAAACTTCCCCTTCCCCGCAGTTAACTTAAGGGTGTAATCTGAAAGCACTTTTTTGAAGGAGTGGACTTAATGCAAATTATTAAATCTTTAATAGAGTGTCCAGAGCGTCATAACGAGTTTGCTGAATATGTTAAAGAAAAATGGCCGAAGGTAATGAAGGTGGTACTCCCTAAAGTTCACGAAAGTTTATCGGCTGAAGCTGGTTTGCCATTTACATTCCTACTATTGAAAAAAGACAAAATAATAGGATTTTATCAATTGATTGAGCAGGAATATATAAGTCGAAAAGATTTATCACCATGGATTTCACCTTTGTTCATTGATGAGAATGAGAGAGGGCAAGGTTTAGGTTCAGTACTGTTGGAGCATGCCAGAAAATTGGTGGGGCAATTGGGATATGCGAAGGTTTATATAACAACCGACCATATTCTTTATTATGAGAAATATGGATTCAGAGAAATCGGTTTGGATAATTTCGAATGGGGACGACCCACCAAAATCTATGAGCACGACACTATAAAGTAATTTTATCGCAACATGGTTTGTTTGGGACTTAACTAACGGGAAACGTTAGTTAAGTCATGTCACTCCTGGTGCACTGTATGCGTCAACCATGCATAAAATCTGTCTTATCGAAACATCTGTCTATATTCTTTGGAATCGAATTTACCCGTTTCCCGATCAACGGCGACCAGACCGATATCCGTATGAAAAACATGGCATCTATCATTCGAATGTGCATAATGGACTTCTTTATAATCTGCTTCCGTTAATACACGACACAGAATCATTTGTTCAAACAGCCCCAGCTGCATAATTCACCTCCTAATCCGTTGGACTTTTCGCAATCTAGCGCAAAGCTTCAAACTGCCACTCCACCGCTCGATCATCAAATTGCCGAACTGCTGCTTCGATAACTGCACGAGTTGTGCTATCTTCCGGGGACTTACCATCCCAGCCTCGGTCATAGTTGGCCAGATGTTTGCTGAACTCTTTTTGCTGATTCGGATACACGGTCAACCGACTGATTCGACCTTCGGATATGCCATATGAGGATGGCTCAGAGAATACATATGCTTGTACATAGAGACCTTGCACCTCTCCTTCAAAGATGTCCCCTGCGTACAGGGGACGCTTGTATTCCAGTGGTATTAGTGTTTATCTCCCTTTTTGGCATATAACTCATACTCATCGGTCATTGCAGAATCTCCCAATACATTTCCGTTAAACAGGACTTCTAATGCTGTTTCAGAATCATGCCCTTTTTTCAAAAGATCGGCATACATCCATTTGAGATATGCATCCTCATGTACAAATCTGAGCATTTGCGCTGCATTGAATACGGGATAATCAGATTCCAAACGATTCATCCTTTCTGTCCTTTAGTTGAGATCTATTAGAGTCCTGAACGGTCTCTAGATAATCCGCAGGGACTGGGCTAGTAAAATAAGTGCGGTTTTCTTCACCTGATAATACTTCGCACGGTACCAGTTGAATTCGTTCATGAGGTACTCATCTAATGCTTCCTCTCGGCAGAAATATTTAGCCTCTATAAGCATGAGTTGATCAGGATCAAGGCAACGCATTGCTTTTTCCATAGGATACAATTGATCCTCCACTTCCCAAATTTCATCCTGGAGTCGTTCAGCTCTATCAAACATGCTAATGACTGCGTGCTCCGTGGAAGAGTGCGGAAGTCCTGATCGGCCACTGACACCAGTCAGCTCCAATCCAGCTGTAACTTTCGGCTCCTTTGGCTTAACTTTTTGAAGTTCTACACTTAACCAGTGTTTACGCTTATTTGCTTGGTAATATTGCTTTAAGCGGTACTCTACGATAGACACGTATTGCTGCCGAATGGCTACAGGTATATTCATTTCAATTTGTTCCACTTCTTCATCGCAACTACTGATTGATGATTTACCTGTTTTCTCCAAATGCTCCTTTATGATCATCAGTTCCTGTTGCACAGCATGTGAAGAAGTTGTCTTCACTGATTTTTTCAACTTTTGGTATCGGGCAAAT
>NZ_JBOFBG010000090.1:0-2079 GCF_051594305.1 Paenibacillus sp. IHBB 3054
GCTTTCCTTCGTCAGTTCCCCATCTTCAGGAGTGAGTTTCCTTCATCCGTCACCGGATTGCCTATTTCCCTCCTGAATTAGGAACGTGTGGTGAGTAAACCTGTTAGAAATACCATACCTGCCGATTCCAATACCTTGTTCGGAATCAACAGATTTGAAACCGTTGACTTCTTTTGGCGCATGTAGGCTCGCACCCTCATGCGCGTCCATTGGTCTAGCCGCCCAAACTTCTTCTTTACATTCCCTATGCCGAAATAATTTCCAAATCCTAGGACGATTTCATTCAGCTTCTTTAACATCTCTTCCAGGTTCTTTCCTTGCTGTCTGCGCGTGACCTTCCGAATCTTATCCTTGAACTTCTTTACCTTTGCTTCCGGTACGAGCAAATAATCCTTCCAATGATCAAATCCTAAAAATCGGAATCCTTCGTCAAAGTGGACGACTTTCGTTTTCTCCGGGTGCATTCGTAAATGCAGTTCCTCTTCCAGTATTCGTTTGGCCTCCCGGTACGCTGCCTCTGCTTGCTCCTTTGTCTTACAGAGGATTACTGCGTCGTCCGCGTACCTCACCACCGCAAACCCTTTTTCCTTCATGCCCCAGTCGAAGCTGTTCAAGTAAATGTTCGCCAGCAGCGGCGAGATCACCCCGCCCTGCGGAGACCCGATCTCCGTTTCATGGAACTGATCATCTTCCATGACTCCCGCCGTCAGCCATCCGCGAATGAGCGTCAGTACTTTTCCGTCGGTGATTCTCTCGTGTACCTTCTTCATCAGGGATTCATGCGGAATCTCATCGAAGAAAGACACAATGTCCAGGTCTACCACGTATTCATATCCGCTGCGTTTGGCACGCCGTATCGTCTTTATGGCTTGGTGCGCCGAGTATCCTGCTCGAAAGCCGAAACTGTACGTATAAAAATCTTGTTCGAAAATCGGCTCGATGATTTGCCGTACCGCTTGCTGACATACCCGATCTCGGATCGTGGGAATCCCTAACGGTCTGAGCTTCCCATTTTCCTTCTCGATATAATGCCGCCGTACCGGATCGGGTTTGTACCGTCCCTGTTGCAATAACCTTTGGAGTTCCCTTAGGTTCGTGCTCACGTTCTTCTCGTACATCCCGATGCTTACGCCATCGACTCCGCCGCTCCCCTGATTCTTCTTTACGGACAGCCACGCTTCATGCAGGTTATTCATCTCGTACACTTTATCAATAAGGGAATAGTATTGTCGTCGTTTCGATTTCATGTTGGTGTTTCACCACCTTTACCGCTACTCACCAAGCTGATCTTATTTTCGCTACAGAGCATCGATTCCTTGCTTGTTCCATCCGGGCAACTGCGTGTTAGAAAAAAAAAAAGATCAATCGCTTCTGCTGCCTTGGATGTACTCAGGTCGCCAGTTTGCCTCATCCCCAAGCGTTCTTTCGCTCTCGGCGGGACGCACCCTCTCGGTCAAACCCCAGCTGGTTTAAGACGTTTACGATCTCCACTCGCGAGAACTCACAGGCTTTGACGAAGCACGTCCCCTTCGCCTCTGTCTCTCCTCTTTTGGAGTGAGAGCAGGTTATGCGACACCACTTTTTTTTCCTCTGGCTAATTGCCTTCAAAAAAAAAAAAAATTTCCAGGCGCATACTCATCCGGGTTTTCTCCTCCAGTCTGTTACCAGCTCTCATTGGCCCAGATTTACTCGCTACTACGGAACGATCCGCCATCTCGCAACCCTTCGGCTTGGCTTTCCCTTTCGGTTATACCTCCCCTACCTTGTTCGCGTTTGCGCCAAGGAGACTACGAGACTTCCCTCAGTCATCTGCACCTTCTGTTCCATCCATCCTGACCCTAAACACGTCGATGAGTCTTGCAGGTCATCTCCCTTTATTTGTTTTCCCGCAAGCTATACCTCATGGTATAGGTTTCCCCGTTTTCTTGGCGGGTCACCCCGCATCGCCGCCACCTCTGGTTCACTGCATTCCGGGCTGGACTTTGCCTGCAGGCCCTTCGGATTCCCCCTCGCGAGAGACACCCTGCCCATCCGACAACGCTAGTTGCCGGATGTCTGCTTCGGCTACGGCACTTTAAA
>NZ_JBOFBG010000091.1:0-2078 GCF_051594305.1 Paenibacillus sp. IHBB 3054
CATACCCTTTAGCGAATATAATTTCGAAACAGGAAACTATTCAACACACCTCTACTTTTTTGATCAATCTGGTAACATGCTTGGAGTCGGAGGAACGTCAGTTGCTGTTAAGGGAGGTGTAGGTGTATCCGGATCGAAAACAGCCAATATCTCGGCGGATTCATACGATGTTTTGATATACGGACTAGACCCTAATGTAAAACGTGTTCAGTTCCCTACCTGGACTTCTAATAAAGATCAGGATGACATTGAATGGATTGAAGGTGTAAAGGTTGCTCCTGGAGTCTGGAAAGCCACGGTAGTCTTTCAAAGGCATAACTCTGAAATGGGAAGCTATATTACGCATATCTATGCTGATAATCAATATGCCGGAGTCTGGACGTGCAACGTTAATCGTTAACAGATGACCGATCTAATGTAGAATAGGAAACCTGCACCTGTTAGAGCATGTGCAAGCTATATATTTCATTTTAATTTGGGAGAGATAGATATGAGTCGTAATTCTTTGTTCAATAAAGTTTCGCTTTTTCTATTGATTTTTATTTTAATCTTTGATAGTTTGGCCGGTGTTTCTAATGCTGCTGGCATAAGCAGTCAACAAAATACCATTATTAATAATGTGGAGACTCCTCGAAATATGGAAATCCAGGGCGGAGGACTCCTTAGTCCTTCTCCATCACCATCACCAACCTCTCATACGGATAGTGAAGTACTACCTGAATTCACACCCACACCCACATTGGCACCGACACCCACCTCCGAAATCTCGGCGCTCCCCCTAATCGCAGAGGGGAATGAAATTGCTGAGTCCAAGTCGAGTGCGGAAACCTTGGAGAATCAACCTGCTGAGGGTTATGATGTAATGTCTGAGCCAGATGTGAAGACCCTTTTTCAGAAATATTCGGCGCTTTACAATGACAAACAGGTGAACTTGGATCTGGAACAGATTCGACAATTATTTGCCTTAGGTGCTTCTATCTCCGATGTTTATGCCATTGCCTTGCTGCATGACATGTATAATGAAGATTCGCTCACACTATGGGAACTGAAGCAAAAATCCAAGGATAGCTGGCTAGAAATAGAGGATAAGCTCAAATTGGAAAACTCACTGTCTGTACCGGCCAAGGTAACTGATGGAGTGTACAAGGATGAAGAACGAACATCTTTACTATTGATGCCTAGAGTCACAGATGTGGTCTATGAGGAGCGTCCGCTGGTGTCATCGGATCAACCCAAGGTTAAGTACAGTGCATTGGTTTCGCTCAGCGGCACAATAGACGACGCGATGAGCGAGCTGGGGTTGAAGGATAAATATCAGAAATTTAATCAACAATTTTCTGACCAACAAAATACCTCAGAGAGCATCGATCCGATAACCGGAATGCTTACCTGGAGGAGCAACCAGATCAGTCTGCCGGGAAAAGATGGCTTGGATCTAAATCTCGGTGTGATCTATCAATCCAACGGAGCGAGTCAATTTTATCCTGCAACCATGTATGATCCTAGCGAAGGAAGAAGCATTAACACTGGGGCATGGGACGATGATCAACGTTATAACTATTTGGGCCTTGGATGGACATTTAATATACCTTCCTTTAAAGGAGATTATTATAATGACGGAAAAGGTGGTCAATATGAGTCCAAATTTATATTACCGACAGATGGATCTGATGCATACTATACACTTAAGGATTACCCTACGGGTGATGTAAGAATTACCCGCGGCAGTTCAGGCACTACTTTGGTGTTTCCAGACAAATCGAGAGAGTATTTTAATTCAGATATGATGATTCAAACAGACCGGTTTGGTAATACAATAACTTATTACTATAATTCCTACGGAAATGTGAATAGAATCGAGGATACATTAGGAAGAGTGATTAGCTTTGAATACAAGGCATATGGGTCCGGAACTCCATCTAATGAACCCAATGTAAGAGTAAGGGTTCTCGAAAACGGCTTACCGGTAAAAGAAGTTAAATATTTCCAGCAATCCTTAGGTTTTAATAATGCTACGGGTCTTATCCGGATTGAAGTCACCAATGATGAGAAAATACAATTTGAGTATGCCGAAAACG
>NZ_JBOFBG010000092.1:0-2049 GCF_051594305.1 Paenibacillus sp. IHBB 3054
GACCAGTCCGTTCCCGTGATTGATAATAATCGCTTGACCATAACCACTGGCTGCTCCCGCCAAAGTCACCGTGCCTTCAGCCATTGCATAAACTGGCTGCAGCTCTGTGTTGGCGGCTCCATTCGCAATATCAATGCCCTTGTGCATTCGAGTCGTTCCAAACAAATCCCGCAAGGCAAAAGGGGAGGATACTCGGCTAATCGTAGGCACTGGCCACACGTATGCCGTGCCATCCACATCCAGTTGTACAGGAGCCATCCATGCATATTCCCCTGATGCTTGTGGCTTATAGCTATCGGCATCCGAAAAAATCATGAACGGCAAAAACACAAACAAAACAATTAATGCCACGAGTCCAAAAAGGATCAACACCAATCCGATTCCCGGGAAGCTCAGTGCCGAAATCAGTGCAATCATTTTCTTGAGATCCTTGGCCTTTTTGACGACTTCCAACAGAATCCCCCCTACCCTGCGGTTTTCAGTCCCCGCGTTTTATACAGAACATGTTCTTCAGGAGGGACATGCATAATCAGTTCATCGTATCTTTTGTGATTTTCCAAAATGTAGCGCTGCGTACCTTCATTTTGTGTAATGAGTTCCTGAATCTCAATTGGCAGATCCGCATGAGAGGAGAGTAAACGTACAGCCGATTGCTCCATATAAAAATACACACGTACACTCGTGTTCTCCCACATCCCCACACCTTTGGCGGTATCCAGCATAATCGCCGGGGAATTCCCTGCCAGAATCATCATCCCGTTCTGTTTCCGAATGGCCGTGTACCAGCCAAATACATAACTGCGCAGCTCCGGATTCTGCAATTGCCGTTGACCTTCGTCCACTAGCACAGCAGAAAAGTGAGTTCCAGCAATTTTCAGTAGGTGGATGTTGGCATTAACCTGTTCAAAGGCCATCGACATCTTGATCTGCGCTTGTTTGGCAGACTCATCCTTTTTGGACTCATCCTCCTCACCGGAACCTACCCGGTACACTACAAGGGGAGCTTTATGTTCAAAGCTAGTAGCTTCCTCGATTTGAAAAATATCATCGTAAATGCCTATAAAATAAATTTTGATTTTGTCGTACAAGCTCTTGGCATCGGCATTACTGCGAGAAGCCTCTTCAATTTCTGCGAAGGCGGCGTGGATCGTCGGCTTGGGACCCGTGGGAGCATTCCAGGTTTCCGGCTTTTTCTTATCAATTCCTGCAGCTCGGTACACTCTACGGATTGCTTCACCTACTTCAAAAATTTCCGTGCGGGTTAAGTTCTCACCAAGTAAGGAAAAGGTTCGCACACCACTTTTTTCGGCCATCTTGTACCGTGAGCGATTATACTGCACACAGTCCTCATCGATTTCGGTGATTGCAGGCATGATGGTCAGCGGTTCAAAATAACGTCCTTCTTCTGTGGTGTGATCAATGTATACGCCACCCACATACTCACAAAGATCACGCCACTCTCCGTCCAGGTCAAATACAAAAACATGCACGCCTTCTTCCAAAAGTGACACTACAAGCGCCTTGAGAAAGTAACTTTTCCCTTCTCCGGTTTTACCGAACACAGTGACGTTTTGCGCCCGGGGATCATCCGGATCACAAAGATTGACAAAACAAAAGCCGCCGTCCTCGGTCCGGCGACCAAAATATGCTCCCTCTGCATCCGAAAACGAGCCTCGTGTCATCGGGTAGGTGCGCGCTGCAACAGAGTCTGTCGTGACACGCCCATAATGCATTTTGTTAAAAAACTCACTATGATTCACGTAAGGATCAGAGGCAGGGGCCGTTTGCCTCATCGCTTCTCGCTGCTCACGTTTCAATTCATTTAATTTCCCAGACATGTTATCAAACCAAAGCTTCAGCCCCGCCTCAGCCGCTTCAATTTGATGCAGTTTTGGCGCGGATAGCGTCAAGAAGGTTTGAACTTCCACCAGCTTATGGTCATTTGACAGCGTCGAATCTCTTAAGGCGAGAATGGTTTCCTTCGCCGCAATCTCTGCATTACGAGCTGGATCAGTTTCGCTCTGATCGTTGATGCTGGCCGTCAGCCGA
>NZ_JBOFBG010000093.1:0-2049 GCF_051594305.1 Paenibacillus sp. IHBB 3054
CACCAGTCCGTTCCCATGATTTATAATAATCGCTTGACCATAACCACTGGCTGCTCCCGCCAAAGTCACCGTGCCTTCAGCCATTGCATAAACGGGCTGCAGCTCTGTGTTGGCGGCTCCATTCGCAATATCAATGCCCTTGTGCATTCGAGTCGTTCCAAACAAATCCCGCAAGGCAAAAGGAGAGGATACTCGGCTAATCGTAGGCACTGGCCACACATATGCCGTGCCATCCACATCCAGTTGAACAGGAGCCATCCATGCATACTCCCCTGCTGCTTGTGGCTTATAGCTATCGGCATCCGAAAAAATCATGAACGGCAAAAACACAAACAAAACAATTAATGCCACGAGTCCAAAAAGGATCAACACCAACCCGATTCCCGGGGAGCTCAGTGCCGAAATCAGTGCAATCATTTTCTTGAGATCCTTGGCCTTTTTGACGACTTCCAACAGAATCCCCCCTATCCTGCGGTTTTCAGTCCCCGCGTTTTATACAGAACATGTTCTTCAGGAGGGACATGCATAATCAGTTCATCGTACCTTTTGTGATTTTCCAATATATAGCGCTGTGTGCCTTCGTTTTGCGTAATCAGTTCTTGAATCTCAATTGGCAGATCCGCATGAGAGGAGAGTAAACGTACAGCCGATTGCTCCATATAAAAATACACACGTACACTCGTGTTTTCCCACATGCCGACACCAGCTGCGGTATCCAGCATAATGGCCGGAGAATTGCCTGCCAGAATCATCATGCCATTCTGCTTCCGAATAGCCGTATACCAAGTAAATACATAACTGCGCAACTCCGGATTTTGCAGCTGGCGTTGACCTTCGTCTACCAGCACAGCAGAAAAGTGAGCTCCGGCAATTTTTAGCAGATGGATGTTGGCATTAACCTGTTCAAAAGCCATCGACATCTTGATCTGCGCTTGTTTGGCGGATTCATCCTTTTTAGACTCGTCTTCCTCGCCAGACCCTACCCGGTACACCACAAGGGGAGCTTTCTCATCAAAGCTAGAAGCCTCTTCAATTTGAAAAATATCATCATAAATACCAATGAAATAGATTTTGATCTTGTCGTACAGACTTTTGGCATCTGCATTACTGCGAGAGGCTACTTCAATTTCTTGAAACACAGCGTGGATCGTCGGCTTGGGACCCGTGGGAGCACTCCAGGTTTCCGGCTTTTTCTTATCAATTCCTGCAGCTCGGTACACTCTACGGATTGCTTCACCCACTTCAAAGATTTCAGTACGGGTTAAGTTCTCCCCAAGCAGCGAAAAGGTTCGAACACCACTTTTTTCAGCCATCTTGTACCGGGAGCGATTATACTGTACACAATCCTTATCGATCTCAGTGATCGCAGGCATGATGGTCAGCGGTTCAAAATAGCGTCCCTCCTCAGTCGTATGGTCAATATAGACGCCTCCTACATACTCACAAAGCTCACGCCACTCGCCGTCCAGGTCAAATACAAAAACATGCACGCCTTCTTCTAACAATGACACCACAAGCGCCTTGAGAAAGTAACTTTTCCCTTCCCCAGTCTTACCAAACACAGTGACGTTCTGCGCCCTCGGATCTTCTGGATCACATAGATTGACAAAACAAAAGCCGCCGTCCTCAGTCCGGCGACCAAAATAAAGTCCATCTGCATCCGAAAACGAGCCTCGGGTCATCGGGTACGTGCGTGCTGCAACAGAGTCTGTCGTGACACGCCCATAATGCGTTTTGTTAAAAAATTCACTATGATTCACGTAAGGATCAGAGGCAGGTGCGGTTTGCCGCATCGCTTCTCGCTGCTCGCGCTTCAATTCATTCAGCTTTCCGGACATGTTATCAAACCAAAGCTTCAGTCCCGCCTCAGCCGCTTCAATTTGATGCAGTTTGGGCGCGGATAGCGTCAGGAAGGTTTGAACCTCCACCAGCTTATGGTCATTTGACAGCGTCGAATCTCTTAAGGCGAGAATGGTTTCCTTCGCCGCGATCTCTGCATTACGGGCTGGATCAGTTTCGCTCTGATCATTGATGCTGGCCGTCAGCCGG
>NZ_JBOFBG010000094.1:0-1945 GCF_051594305.1 Paenibacillus sp. IHBB 3054
TGTTTTCGGCATACTCAAATTGTATTTTCTCATCATTGGTGGCTTCAATCCGGATAAGACCCGTAGCATTATTAAAACCTATGGATTGTTGGAAATATTTAATTTCTTTTACCGGTAAGCCGTTTTCGAGAACCCTTACTCTTACATTGGGTTCATTAGATGGAGTTCCTGACCCATATGCCTTGTATTCAAAACTAATCACTCTTCCTAATGTATCCTCGATTCTATTCACATTTCCGTAGGAATTATAGTAATAAGTTATTGTATTGCCAAACCGGTCTGTTTGACTCATCATATCTGAACTAAAATACTCTCTCGATTTGTCTGGAAACACCAAGGTAGTACCTGAACTGCCGTGGGTAATTCTCACATCACCCGTGGGGTAATCCTTAAGTGTATAGTATGCATCCGATCCATCTGTCGGTTTTATAAATTTGGACTCATATTGACCACCTTTTCCGTCATTATAATAATCTCCTTTTAAGGAAGGTATATTAAATGTCCATCCAAGGCCCAAATAGTTATAACGTTGATCATCGTCCCATGCCCCGGTGTTAATGCTTCTTCCTTCGCTAGGGTCATACATGGTTGCAGGATAAAATTGACTCGCTACGTTGGATTGATAAATCACACCGAGATTTAGATCCAAGCCATCTTTTCCCGGCAGTCTGATCTGGTTGCTCCTCCAGGTAAGCATTCCGGTTATCGGATCGATGCTCTCTGTAGTATTTTGTTGGTCAGAAAATTGCTGATTAAATGTCTGATATTTATCCTTAAACCCCAGCTCGCTCATCGCATCGTCTATTGTGCCGCTGAGCGAAACCAATGCACTGTACTTAACCTTAGGCTGATCCGATGACACCAGCGGCCGTTCCTCATAGACCACATCTGTGACTCTAGGCATCAATAGTAAAGATGTTCGTTCTTCATCCTTGTACACTCCATCAGTTACCTTGGCCGGTACAGACTGTGCGTTTTCCAATCTGAGCTTATCCTCTATCTCTAGCCAGCTATCCTTGGATTTTTGCTTCAGTTCCCATAGTGTGAGCGAATCTTCATTATACATGTCATGCAGCAAGGCAATAGCATAGATATCGGAGATAGAAGCACCTAAGGCAAATAATTGCCGAATCTGTTCCAGGTCCAAGTTCACCTGTTTGTCATTGTAAAGCGCCGAATATTTCTGAAAAAGGGTCTTCACATCTGGCTCAGACATTACATCATAACCCTCAGCAGGCTGCTTCTCCAAGGTTTTCACACTCGACTTGGACTCAGCAATTTCATTCCCATCTGCGAAAAAGGGGCGCGCCGAGATTTCGGAGGTGGGTGTCGGTGCCAATGTGGGTGTGGGTGTGAATTCAGGTGGTACTTCACTATCCGTATGAGAGGTTGGTGATGGTGATGGTGATGGTGATGGACTAAGGAGTCCTCCGCCCTGGATTTCCATATTTCGAGGAGTCTCCACTTTATCTATAATGGTATTTTGTTGACTGCTTATGCCAGCAGCAATAGAAACTCCGGCCAAACTATCAAAGATTACAATAAAAATCAGTAGAAAAAGCGAAACTTTCTTGGACAAAGAATTACGACTCATAACTATCTCTCCCAAATTAAAATGAAATATATAGCTTGCACATGCTCTAACAGGTGGCAGCTAGTTCAACATTAAACGCGTTTTTGAATAAAACATGCAAATTTCGAATTGACACCAGTCGTTTAATACGGTGTGAACCAGAATCCAATGGGGTCATACTACGAGAACAATTTAGCAATTATCCATTTTGTTTAACTATCATTCATTTTTAGAGTCATGTTTTGTTATCTCTTCTATTTGCACCTCAGCTAACGATTAACATTACAAACTAAAGCCCCGACATATTTATTATCAGCATAGATATGCGTGATATAGCTTCCCACCTCAGAGTTATGTCTTTGAAAGAATACT
>NZ_JBOFBG010000095.1:0-1846 GCF_051594305.1 Paenibacillus sp. IHBB 3054
GTTTTCAATATTGAATAATCAGGAAATTCGTCAAAGTATCCGGGATATGAAATTTCATATAAATTCAGTGCCTCATTCATACTGGTCATCCTCCCAATCGTCATCGTAATCGTCAAATAATGGGCCATCATCTTCGTCAATATCCAGCGACTCGTATTCCTCATCCTCACAAATCATGCGTGCATCCGCCCATTCTGCGCCGCATCTGCTGCATATCAGGTCGCCGCCGCAAGTTGTGGGAGGCATAGGGTTATCGCAATATTTGCATTCAGCATGCATCGCTTATCAGCTCCTTTTTAGGGGAGAGGGTGGTTAACCCTCAAACTTCTTCAGAAATTCAGTAGCAAAGCCACCGCTCTTTCCTTCCAAGAGCACCACTTCTGATCCGCACAGGTCCCACGGCTCCGATTTCACCGTCCAAACTTTATCCTTATTTTCTTCCTTACGTGCTTCGTAGCAGGAATGCATGATTACCTTGTCTTCCGGTTTTAGGCCTGATTTCTTAAACTTTGGTTGTTTTGCCATGTCATTTATCTCTCCTTTGTAGGTTAGTTAGTTCTCATTACCTCTTGCGGCAGGAGCTTGTCCTTAATCACTCCGAAAGCATCTGTACGATCATACAGAGAGCTATGTACCGATGTTGGGTATCGCTAGTGCCTTTTATTATCTGCGGCAAACCCAGGCAAAGGCCTTTTCCCCACGCCCTGAATCTTCAATCACATAAGCCACACCTTTGGTCACATAAATGCTGGGACATACCCTGAGTGTTCCGAAAGCCGTGGGAATGGAATGATATTGTGCCATCTCAGAATTCGGGCATACATGCAATTTCAGACGCTCAATTTTGCATTCATTGTCATTTAGAAGCAGATGTTGGAGGGCACTGTTAATCATATCCACGGCACGTGGGTGAATCGGACTCGCGGTACACTGGTTCATATCAACGGTACCTCCTTCCTAAAGTAGCTGTAACTGCCCGAATTGCCCGGCTGCTATCGGATTAATCCTCCTTTAACTACCGTTTTATAATATAAAGAGATCGTATGTTCTGTTTTTAAACCGTGAGTATCCTCTCTGGAGCCTACTGCTTCCCCAAAGTTCAATCTTTCTGATGATTCTTTAATTACGACAAGCAGTTCACTACGCGAGTAGTACCCTTCTTTTTGTGCAGCAGCTCCAGCTGCTCAGGTGTAGCACGAAGCACTAACCAGTTCTCAGGAGTAAGACGGTGCAGGCTGATCACTTGCTTTTGCCGCCGTGTTGGACGAAATCCCCGGTTCTTTTTCGATTCTTTGACAGTTTTCATAGTTAGCCTGACTCCCCTTCAGTTAGTTAAAGTGACAAGTTACCCCTTATGTTCTATTAGATTTTCCTTATCGATAAACTTGCTTGTTCCTGATTTACTAGTTGTTTCTTCTCATATTCCTCTGCTTCAGCCAGGAGCTTGGCAAACTCCTCATCTTGCAAAGAAATTTCTTCAGGAGTACGTGGTTGATGTGACGGAGTACAAATTTCAATCTGCGGCTTTTTGCTTTTTCCGCTCTCGTTTCGCCCTCCCCCGAATCTCTTTGCAGATGCCTTGGCATCCTTTATTTCCTGAGCTTTCTGCATCATTTCAGCCATTTTTTCCGGAGTAGGAACATCTCCACTGCCATCATCGACAGATATCGGAATCTGCTGCTTTCCACTTCTACTGGTATTTCTCCCCGATCCCTTAGGAGTCTTGGGTTTCCCTGGAGAAATAAAAGATGCGTCCGTCTTCTCGGCTTGTTGGCTAGTCGTGCCGCCACGATGTTGATAGCCATTTAAAATGCCTCGTATATAGGACAGGTTCTGTTTTTCTGGC
>NZ_JBOFBG010000096.1:0-1815 GCF_051594305.1 Paenibacillus sp. IHBB 3054
CGGTACGATTGGATCAATACCGGATGTTTCGGAGGGGATCAAACCTGAGGACCTTAATCTCACGAAGCCGACATTTACTTTACCGGCAGAAGGTGGACCTTATGCTCTCTTTCCGACTAACCCACGGCCATATTCATCGTCCATTATGTCTACGGAGCAGGCTTCTGAGCTCATCTTCAATACCGTACAGCTGGCAGGGCTGAAAATGGACGAACCCCCTGAAATATTGTCCATCAATGCGGGACCAACGCTACAAACCATTTCATTTCGACTACCGGCCCGGCTGCAGCTTAGTGACCTCGTAAAGAAGAGAGATGATCTAGCTAACCATATCGGACATGACCGGAGTTTCGCGGTGACATCCTCCCCTTTTTCAAGTGCAGCAGCCTTTATACTGCCCCATGCAGAACGAGCATTTGTGTATATGAGAGACATGGCACAGGAATTGCGGGAGTTTGCTCTAAAAGCTCAATTGCCCATGGTGTTCGGAAAGGATATGGAGGGCAAACCAATTCTGGTGGACTTGGCCAAATTACCGCATTTGCTCGTGGCAGGGGCAACCGGCTCAGGAAAGTCTGTTTTTATCAATGGGCTGCTGACCTCATTAGCTTCTACACGGTCACCAGAACAAGTTCAGTTTCTACTCATTGATCCCAAGATGGTCGAGTTTACGATGTATACCGGTTTGCCGCATTTAATCTCCCCGCCGGTCACTGATCCGAAGCGGGCAGCATTGACGCTCAAAAAGCTTGTGGTGGAGATGGAAAAGCGATATATGCTTTTTGCTGAAGCGGGTGTACGCAACTTACTGCAGTATAACCGGAATTACCCACAGGATCTGATGCCTTCTATCGTCGCGGTCATTGATGAATATGCCGACCTGATGGTTATTGCTCGGGATGATGTGGAGGACACGGTGCAACGATTGACGCAAATGGGACGAGCTGCTGGAATCCATTTGATTTTGGGTACTCAGCGGCCTAGCGTGGATGTTGTAACCGGCGTTATTAAATCGAATCTTCCGTCCCGGGTGGCTTTCCATTTACTCAGTGTCTATGATTTTAAAACAGTCATGGATACAGGTGGTCCGCATTTGCTCGGTGGTGGAGATGGGGTCTGCATGCTGAACGGTGGAGGACAGAAGAGATTTCAGTCTGCTGCAATCAGTGCGGATGACGATGAAACCACTCGTTATATTGAGGAGTTAAAACGCTACTGGCGTAATGAAATGCGGCTGCGAAAAGTGGATCAGAAACCAGAATTGAATGGGGGTTCATCTTCGTTTACTCTATTATCTGAAGAGGAAGAAATGAAGCCGTTGAAGCTGGAGGCTGAAGTTGCCGAACGAAAACCGATGAGCGAGATTCCCGTAGGAGATTGGACGGTACTGGAGGAAGAAGATGTACCTATAAACGAGAGTGTTTATGATCAGGTCATTCGCTTGGCGAGAGAGCATAACGGGGTATCAGGCAGGCTGCTGCAGCATGCGCTTCGCATTGATTATGTCACAGCGGCAACCTATGTAGAACAACTAAGTAAAGAAGGGAAAGTCGCACCTGAGTATGATCCGGAAACGGGTTTAAAACCTTGGCTGGCAGATGTCCGGGAGAGCGATGAAGAACTGCTTCAGCGAGTGCAGCGAATGATTTGCCAAACGAGATCCACTCGTTCTGCGGATATCCAGCAAGCACTTGGCATTCGCAAGGAGAAGGTATTGCAAATAATGAGCCAACTGGTAAAGCTTGATTTTTTATTTCCCCCAACAAGTACCAAAGGGGGATATACGCTGGCCTGGGATGAGGATCAGATTCAACG
>NZ_JBOFBG010000097.1:0-1809 GCF_051594305.1 Paenibacillus sp. IHBB 3054
TGGTACGATTGGATCAATACCGGATGTTTCGGGGGGGATCAAACATGAGTACCTTAATTTCACGAAGCCGACATTTACTTTACCGGCAGAAGGTGGACCTTATGCTCTTTTTCCAAGTAATCCACGGCCCCATTCATCATCTATTATGACTGCAGAGCAGGCATCAGAGTTGATCTATAACTCCATTCAATTGGCGGGACTCAAAATAGATGAACCACCTGAAATTTTGTCCATCGATGCTGGTCCAACCCTACAAAGTATTTCATTTCGCTTACCCGCCCGTCTACAGCTCAGTGATCTTGTAAAAAAGAGAGATGATCTGGCAAACCATATCGGGCAAGACCAGGGGTTTGCGGTGGCCTCTTCTACTTTTCCAAGTTCAGCAGCTTTTGTAATACCACATCAAGAACGTGCATTTGTGTATATGAGTGATTTGGCAAATGAACTTAGGGAATTTTCTAAAACTGCTCAATTACCAATGGTGTTCGGGAAGGATATGGAGGGTAAACCAATTTTGGTAGATCTGGCCAAGTTGCCTCATTTGCTTGTGGCCGGGTTCACCGGATCGGGAAAGTCTGTTTATATCAATGGATTACTTACTTCTCTGGCAACAACACGTTCTCCGCAACAAGTGCAATTTTTGCTCATTGACCCCAAAATGGTAGAACTTACGATGTATACCGGCTTACCGCATTTAATCTCTCCACCTGTGACTGACCCGATGCGAGTGTCACTTTCACTTAAAAAAATAGTGGTAGAGATGGAGAAGCGGTATACACGTTTCGCACAAGCGGGTGTCCGTAATTTGTTGCAATATAATCGAAATCATCCACAAGAACAAATACCTTATATTGTAACAGTTATAGATGAATATGCTGATTTAATGGTACTTGCTAAAACAGATGTGGAGGACACCGTGCAACGTTTGACACAAATGGGTAGAGCTGCGGGAATTCATTTAATTATGGGTACTCAGCGTCCCAGTGTGGATGTGGTGACTGGTGTTATTAAATCAAATCTTCCGTCTCGGGTGGCATTTCAGTTGCGGAGTGTTTATGATTACAAAACTGTCCTGGATACAGGTAATCCACATTTACTTGGCGGCGGAGATGGGATCTGCATGCTGAACGGTGGAGGGCAAAAGAGATTCCAGTCGGCGGCAATCAGCGCGGATGATGATGAAACCACCCAGTATATTGAGGAACTCAAGCGTTATTGGCGGAATGAAATGCGGATGCATAAGGCCGATTCAGAGGAAGTGAATGAAAGTTCCTCGGTGTTTGCTACGACAATTGAAGAGGATGAAACGGAGCGAGCGGCTTCTATATCTGCAGAACAGAAACCATTAAGTGAATTCCCTACAGGAGAATGGACTGATTTAGAGGAAGCGGAGGAACCGCTTATCAATGAGAGTGTGTATGACCAGGTGATCCGCTTAGCGAGAGATCATAACGGAGTATCCGGCAGGTTGCTTCAGCAAGCGCTGAACATTGACTACATCTCAGCGGCTACTTATGTAGATCAACTCAGCAAAGAAGGGAAAGTGGCACCTGAGTATGATCCGGAGACAGGGTTGAAGCCTTGGCTAGTGGATAGCCGGGAGAGCGATGATGAATTGCTGCTGCGAGTTCAGCGAATGATTTGTGAGACGAGGTCCACCCGTTCCACCGATATTCAGCAAGCCCTTGGGATGCGCAAGGAGAAGGTACTGCAACTGATGGGCCAATTGGTGAAGTTGGATTTTCTACTTCCCCCGACAAGTACAAAAGGTGGTTATACGCTGGCCTGGGATGAGGATCAGATTCAAGT
>NZ_JBOFBG010000098.1:0-1793 GCF_051594305.1 Paenibacillus sp. IHBB 3054
TATCCTGCCCGTCCCTCGGTTTTAAGGGTTTAGCTCACATATACTCACTCATTCGTAGGATTTCGTCGCCTCGGAATACAGTTAACGTTCAGAAAGTAAGCTCATTAGACACCGTTGTCTCGATCTTGGGTATGCGGGAACAGAAGAAGCGTGTGGAACAGCTCTCCAAGTGTTATTCTTCTGCACGCATACTCCACAATTTCCTTGGGGGTTCACCATCCCATGACTCTACGGGTCTATGCCCTTACATTCCTTCGTTTCACCTGATCAAGGCGTGGAGACCGATAACGTTTAGCTGACGGGTCTGAGCCCTTATCGGGCAGGAACTTGGTCCTCCGTGCTTTCTTTTTGAAATCCTACGAATGAGTCAATATACGTGATCGCTTAATCAGTCTTAGGCAGCTTGAATGCAAGTAGGGGCAGCTTTTCCAGGAGAAAAGGCTTCACCCCTTTGAACGATGCCAATGATGATTCGTGCCAGTTTTCCAAGTAGTTTAAATACTGATTGTTGCTTTTTCATTTGCTTGACTTGAACATTATTCTCATGCAACTGTCGGAACATAGGATGATTTCCAACGAGTTGGAGCGTGGCCAGATACAGGTATTTTCGCAGCGTAGCATCGCCCCTTTTAGAAAGCACAATCTGTCCCTTTCGTTTCCCTGAAGTACTTTCGGCTAGGTTTAAGCCTGCCTTTCGCAATAATTGGCGTCCATGATTATACGTTCTAAGGTCACCAGCACCTGATAGAATGGCTGCAATACAGATCGTACCTAGGCCGATAGATCGAAGCTGATCTGCCATAGGAATTTCGCTGAACAATACTTGTATATCCTTTTCAATTCTCTCTAGTATCTCTACCATCCGTTCGAACTCTTGTAATAGCCATTGTAAATCCTGTTTCGCTTCATTTAGAGCAGTCGTTTCGCCTATACTGTTCTTAGCTTGAGCGATGAGCTGCGCAGCCTTTTGCATGCCAGTCGAGCCACCAGCTCGTTTCATATGCTCTCTCCATCTCGTGATCACCTCTGATACGGAAAGAGACTCTAAATCCTGCGGAGAAGGGAATTCTTTAAGAGTAGCTATGGAACGTTTGCATGCCCAGTTTTTAAACACCGAGAAATACTCGGGGAACCGAATGTCTAACCAGCGAATGATCCGGTTCTGTAGCCGTACACTATTCGTCACCCAATATTCCCGGTCACTCATAATCGTTCGTAACTTCTGAAAGACGATAGCCTGTCGCGAGTATTCATAGTAGTAGCCTCGACTGATCACATCAGCAATGACAAGCGCATCCTTCGGATCACTTTTGGAGGGAGAATTATCGCGGTTCTCCTTGTTTCGTTTGGTGGTTGCCGGATTCACCATTACAACGCCCATGCCTTTGTCGGTAAGCCAATTGGCCAGGTTATACCCGTAGTGTCCGGTCGGCTCCATCCCGATTATGAGATCCTTTAAGCCGTGTTTCTGCCCTATTCCCTCGATCCACCGATCTAATTTTTCGAATCCTTCAATTGTATTTGAGAATGTAAGATGTCGCTTACTAAGTACGATGCCACGAAAATTAGTCGCTTGTGCAACATGAGTTTCCTTCGCGATATCTATACCCACAACAAGGTGAGATGTGGAAATTCGTTCAATGCGTTGATTTTGACCGTCTGATTGTTTAAACTTCATAATAAGAGCGCCTCCTTGATGGTGTTGGGTTATAAACCCGTCGACAAACCCATCATACCGAGGCGCTCCTTTTTTGACAAAGACCAAATCTTAGGCCTTACAGGAATGTTTAGCT
>NZ_JBOFBG010000099.1:0-1623 GCF_051594305.1 Paenibacillus sp. IHBB 3054
CTGGACAGTGAAAAGTTCTTGTCGAAAAATCGTAACATAGAAAAATAACCCAATCCGGCGAATCTACGGTATCCTTAAGATCTCACTCTAAAAGGATAGAATCGCTGAATGGGTTACAACCAAAAGTGTACCCTATTTCCGAGCGATTGACCACACCTATGCTAAAATACCTGAATGAACTTTTACAGCCTTTCCGTTCCTGCTTTTCCAGACAAGCCACGTTCGAGTGGTTTGTCGTACTCGTCGTCGGCTTTATGCTGCGCTCCGACCATCTGGGCGTGACTTCGGTGATTCGGGATCTCTCGCTGAATCGCCGCTGCTACGAGACGCTGATTCACTTCTTTCGTTCGTCGGCTTGGTCCACGCAATCGTTGCGCCGAATTTGGCTTCAGGTGGTTCGCCAGTCTGCACCTCTGCTGGTGATTCAGAATCGCGTGGTCCTCGTCGGCGACGGCATGAAGCAGGCCAAGGAAGGCCGCCGGATGCCCGGGGTCAAGAAGCTCCATCAAGAATCCGAAAATGTCTCCAAGGGTGACTATATCTTTGGGCATTTGTTCGGAGCCATCGGCATTCTGGTTGGCGATTCCCGGAAGTGGTTCTGCCTGCCCTTATTCATGAACCTACAAGACGGTATTCAAACCATTCTGGGCTGGAAGAAGTCCGCGAGCGAAATAGAAACGCCTTCCCATGTCGTTCAGATGATTGAACAGGGCTTCAAGGCTGCGAAAGGTTTTGGTCAAGCGTTGCTGCTATTGGATCGTTACTTCTTGTCGGTTCCGGCCTTGGAGCAGCTGAATGCATGCCATCTCTCTTCCGAAACCCGCATGCACCTGGTAACGAAAGCCAAATCGAACGCGGTCGCCTACGAACGCCCCCCTGCGAAGAAGCCGGGGCGTGGCCGACCGTCGAAAAAAGGTCCTGCGGTCAAATTCAAGGAGTTATTCACGACTCGCGCTGCCGATTTTCAAGCCGCAACCGTTTTGCTGTACGGCCAGGAAGAGACGGTTCAATTTCTGTGCCTGGACCTGCTTTGGGGCCAGGGCTTATATCAGGAATTGCGCTTTGTGCTGGTGGTTCATCGGGGTAACTGCTCCATCTTGGTCAGTACGGATCTGACCTTGGCGGCCACGGAAATCATACGTTTGTACAGCTATCGCTTCAAGATTGAATGCACCTTTCGGGAAATGAAGCAGGTCACCCACGCCTTCAGCTACCGTTTCTGGAGTAAGTCGATGCCGAAGCTGAACCGATTTTTGAAAAAAGGAGAAGCACATCCGCTGGAGGCCATTACGAACGAACGCGACCGACAGCGTATCGAGAAAACGTTTCAGGCCATAGAGGGATTCGTGATGTGCCAGTGCATTGCGATGGGACTCCTACAACTCGTCGCCTTACAGTTTTCAGGCCGAACCTCGGGTCTGTTTTTCCGCTATCTGCGAACGCCCTCCCATGCTGTGGTCTCAGAAGCCACTGTTGCCGCTTATTTACGCAAGTCTATTTTTCGCCTGTTTGCTCAAAATCCTCACTTATCCATAACGAAAATAATTAAATCCAAGCAGGAAAACGCTGATCTGGAGCGCGATTCACTGGTTTCTTAGCGCTGTAGAACTTTTGACTGTCCAG
>NZ_JBOFBG010000101.1:0-1593 GCF_051594305.1 Paenibacillus sp. IHBB 3054
AAAGATAAGAATTTATATGTTTTGGGGTAAGCGAAGCTTACCCCTTATTTAATTTTTTGTTAAAATAGAGAAATGGACTCGAATATTCTAAAGCGGATTTTTTTCGATAAACATCAGCACTGGGATGCTTTTGTAAAAAAGCATAAAGAACACATTCGGCCCAATGTGATCAAAGAGGTGCAGAAGTTCCGGAGTTGTGGCGATCCTAGAAATGGATTCAAAATTCTGGTCTGCGAAGGCTGCCACGACATACGGAGAGTTCCGTATCGCTGTAAAGGGCGATTTTGCACCACCTGTTCTTGTGGGGAAACGGAAGAATGGAGCCGGTTGCTCATGGAGGATGTGTTTCAGGTTAACCATCGGCACGTGGTGTTTACGATAGATGAGGGACTGTGGAGCGTCTTTTTGCTGCATCGAAAAATGCTGAAAGGATTTATGGACGAGGCTGTACGGATCATTAAAGAACATTTTGAAAAGAAACATAAGGTGACACCAGGAATCATTGCGGGACTCCATACCTTTGGTTCCCGCCTGAATTTCAATCCCCATGTGCATATGCTGGTGACGATGGGGGGAATGAAGGAAAGCGGAGAATGGAAGACGTATGATTATGTGCCGTTTGAAATGCTGAGAAAACAATGGCAAACGGTGGTGCTGAAGCTCATCCGAAAAAGCTTGAACGCCGAAGAAAAGAAACAGGTGCAGTCCAGACTACAGCAAGCCTATTCCGCCAATGGAGAAGGCTTTTATGTGCATGCGCCGAAGCAAAAAGGAAACGTTAAGAACCAGCTAGGCTATATTGGACGTTATATCAAGCGTCCTGCGATTGCGCTCAAGCGAATCCAGTCTTACGACGGAGAATATGTTGTGTTCAGCTATTATGATAAAAAAAGTGGGGAAGAAAAGACGGAGCAAGTGAGGTGTGAAGAATTCATTGCGAGAGTGATACGACATATTCCGGATGAACATTTTAAAACGATCCGGTACTATGGGGTGTATTCCCGGAAGCTAAAAAAAATCAGCAAAAAGCTAGTGACCCGCTGGCAAAAAGAGGCCAGAAAGTGGATTGTTCGCGCGCAAAGACAGCTCAAACGAAGAAAATGGAGAGAACGAATCCAAAAAGGAAGCGGAAAAGATCCGCTGGTCTGTCCAAAATGCGAATGCTATTATGAATTTAAGGGAGAAGTCTGTCTAAAAGAAGGAAAACTCAGTATAAGATATGCAGCATGTGAGCAGACACGAGGCTGTTTAGAAAGGATGATTGAAGATCTCACCCGTATCGAAGAAACGAAAGCCCGTGAAAAAGAAGAGAAGAGAGCACGGAGGCATGGGAAGCAGTCTACCGAACAAAGAGGTAGTCAACTATGTCTGTTTGGTGTGTAAGCAGACGGAGGAAATCCCGCGAAGTGTCGTGCGCGACTTTGACCAAATGGACGGAGGAGATCCAATGCTTCCGCCCCAATTTACCTGTGAGTACTGCGGCGGAGAAATGTATCCGGAGTATTACAAGGGAGTCCATGGATACGAGTACCAAATAATAGAGGGTACACCGAACGTAAAAAGGACCTGAAGCAGAGCTTCAGGTTTTTCTTA
>NZ_JBOFBG010000102.1:0-1524 GCF_051594305.1 Paenibacillus sp. IHBB 3054
ATCATCTTCGCCATCCTTAGTGCGGTTGCTTTGATTGTGTTCTTCTTCTTTTTCTGGATCAAACCGCTGATGAGAGCGGCTCAAAATCCAATGACCCTGAATGGAGCCAACGTGGTGGAATCGATGGGGAAATGGGGAGAAAAGACCTCGACTACTTTGGATTCCATGGGCAAACGGATGGGTTCGGAAGGCGTGCAGAAGAAGGCGCTCAGCATGAAAGAGGCCAGTAAACGGATGCAGAGTGCGGCAGAACGCATGCGTACGCAGCGCAGTGTGGGCAAAGATAAACTGGCGTCCACACTTAGCGGGGGGCTGTCTGAATCGGTTCAAGGGATTGCCTATCAAGAGCCGGAGCAGTGGCTTGAAGAGGGCGGGCAGGTCCATGTCGATGTGGAGCACGAATTGGCCTTTGGGGAGTCTGAAATTAAATCCTCGGCGCTGAATATTTCCACGGTCCTGGGAGAGGAAGGATTTCGAAGTGTGTCCCTCATGCAGGCACCTGTTGCTCAGCGCAAAAAACTGACCCAGAAGCTAAATTCACTCAAGAAAGAATACAAAGAAGATGTTACATGGGACGAGAGTACCGGAGAGCTGATTCTGGCCGGAGAAACACTCGATATGCTGCCGCAGCTGGGGAAGGATGGTTTTGATGTATCAGCTGTACGTGAGGGCATGTACAAGGATGGGGCATTTGTGGATCTAAACCATGCGCCAAAGATTACACAGCTGAAAGATTCTGCCGAGGCCAAGCAAGCAGTGGAACAAATTAAAGAGGCTCTGCCGCTATATACGCGAGCGAACCTGCCTGAGGCACAAGCCTCTGCTGCGTACCATGCGCTAAAGGACCGTGCGGATGAATACCCATGGGTCAAAGATTTGCTGCTGGAGCAGGGAGCGCTGTGGCTACCGGATGATGATTTAGAAGAAGCCACAGAAGTGCTGGAGGGGATGATGGCCCAAACCACCCGGAAGATCCGGTATAACTTCCCGCGCTATTCTCAGTTTGCTGCCAGCATGCTGGAGGAGTGGGAACGTTCCAGTACATCGGAAGCGCTGGCCAAAGTGTTGGAACTTGCTAACGATGAGTCTCACGTCTATGTCCCCGAGGAACATTTAAACGAATTCCAGAAGGCTTATGACACCTATCGCAAAGACCGCACACCATACTGGCGTGCGAAAGACGGCGCGGTCTATGTCATTAAGGATCGGGTACCGGTCAACTATGGACAGCCACCACTGCATGGACTCGATATGGGGGGCTTTGAAAGACTGCAGAAGGAAATGCTGCATCGACATGAGACGCAGCGAGACAAGCAAAGTCAGGCGACTAAAACAGTGGCGAAAGCTCAAGCGGCGAGCACACCAAAAGACAAAGGGCAGGTGAATGGAAATGGATAAGGAGAATCAGGACCGGGAAGATGAGCTCTTGCGGGCAAGCTTTATGGGCGATATCCGTGAGGATGTACAATTTTTGGGACTGTCCCTGGGAGATATCGTCTGGATTGTAGGGACGACACTTGCGAT
>NZ_JBOFBG010000103.1:0-1517 GCF_051594305.1 Paenibacillus sp. IHBB 3054
CGGGTTGCCAGTGGTCCCCGAGGTATAGATCACATACGCCAAACGCCGGGAATCCGGCTCTAGCGGCGGATTGGCCTCGGATTGCACCCGCCCTCCATGCGTCAACTCGATGACTGTCCCCTCAAATCCGCATGAATCCTGGCCGGGCTGAATCAGCAGTACCGCCGCGCCGCTGTCCCCGAGCATATACCGGATGCGTTCGGCCGGCAGCGCCGGATCAATCGGCAAGTATGCCCCGCCGGCCTTCAGGATGCCATAAAGCCCTACCATCAGCTCCAGCGAGCGTTCCGCCATAATTGCTACAATCGTTTCCGGCCCCACACCTTGCCCGCGCAGCGTCCACGCCAGCTGGTTCGCCCGCGCGTTCAGCTCCGCATAGGTCAGCTGCTGATCCCCGTACACTACCGCCACCGTATGCGGCGTCTTCTCCACCTGCTCCTCGAACAGACCGTGGATCGTCGCTTCCTGCGGATACTCCGCCGCTGTGTCGTTGAACGCATGCAGCAGCTCTTGCTTCTCCTCTGGAGTGACAAGCTCATACGACCCAATGCATGCTTCCGGCTGACCGGCCATTTGCGACAAGAGCTGTACAAAGTGTATCAGGTACCGCCCGGCTGTCTCCTCGTTGAACAGCACGCTGCTGTATTCCAGCAACAGCTGAAGTCCTTGCTCACTCTCCGCAACGTTCAGCGTCAGGTCAAACTTCGTCGCCCGGTGGTCCAGCTCGACCGGACGAACGTCAACATCCGCCAGGCCAAAGCGCGCCTGCTCCATGTTCTGCAGCACCAGCATCGTGTCGAATAAGGGATTGCGGCTCATATCGCGCCGTACGTTCAGCTTCTCGACCAGTTCCTCGAACGGGTAATCCTGATGCTCGAATGCCGTCAGCGTCAGCTCCTTCACTTCGCGCAGAAAGTCCATAAACCGCTTCTCCCCGGACGGGGCGTTGCGCAGTGCCAGCGTGTTCACGAACATCCCGATCATCGGCTCCGTATCACCATGCGTCCGTCCAGACACCGGCGTCCCGACCACAATATCGCTCTGCCCCGTGTACTTGTGCAGCCACACGTTATAGGCGGCCAGCAGCACCATGTACAGCGTGGCTCCGGTCTCTGCGGCAATTCGTTTTAGGGCCTCAGCTACGTCCGCGCTGATCTGCGCATGAACCTGTCCGCCTTCGCTGCTTGGCACCGCCGGACGCGTCCGGTCGGCCGGCAGCTCCAGCACCGGCACTTCCTCCGCATAGGCCGACAGCCAGTACGCCTCATGCCCTTGCATCCGCTCTACCCCGAGCGTGTCCTGCTGCCAGACCGCGTAATCTTTGTACTGGATCCGCAGCGGCGTCAGCTCCTCACCGGCATACGCCGCCATGAGGTCCGACACCAGAAGGTTCAGCGACACGCCGTCCGACACGATATGGTGCATGTCCCACACCAGCCAATGGTGCTCCTCTGCCAGTCGCAGCAGCCCAGTCCGCAGCAGCGGCGCCTGATCCAACGCGAACGGCCGCACGAAGT
>NZ_JBOFBG010000104.1:0-1442 GCF_051594305.1 Paenibacillus sp. IHBB 3054
GCTTCCTCGCTGTAGTGGATGCCTGATGTCTGTTTAATAGAGGAGTTGTCGATACTGCCTAGTAAATAACTTTAATAGGTGATAATGACGATGTGGACCTCATTAAGCAGTAAAGATAATATGATTGCCGAAATGTTTAAAGTCGCTTTAGAGCTTGAAGAACCATGGGAATTGACACACATTGAATATAATGACAAAGACGAAGCCTGGCATCTATTCATCGACTTCAAGCGGGGTGCAATGTTTTCTTGCCCTTCCTGTGGTGCGGCATGCAAAGCGTATGACGCGGAGAAGAAGGAATGGCGTCATCTGGATTTTTGGAACTGGAAAACCTATATGCATGCACGTGTTCCTCGGACAAACTGCACGAACTGCAACAAGGTGACTCTCGTCCCTGTCAAATGGTCACGCCCTCTGTCACGCTTTACGCTGCAGTTTGACGCTTGGGCGATGCGACTCATGGCTGAGATGCCGGTGAATGCAGCCGCCAGAGAACTCCGAGAACATGATACGCGGATGTGGCGGATTTTTCATCACTACGTCCATATAGCCATGAATGAACTGGATCTGACTAGCGTGAAACGAATTGCTGTAGATGAAACCTCGTCCCGTCGGGGTCATCGCTACATTACTTTATTTGTAGATGTAGACACCAAAACGGTATTGTTTGCAACCGAAGGAAAGAGCAAGGATACGCTAGAGAAATTCAAACAACATCTGATGAGCAAAGGGGCTACAGCCACCCAAATTCAAGAAATCTGCTGTGATATGTCCCCAGCATTCATTCGAGGTATTCAAGAACAGTTCCCTGAGGCTGAGATTACCTTTGACAAGTTTCACGTCATGAAAATGGTGAATGAAGCCGTTGACGAAGTCCGTAGAGAAGAACAAAAGCAAGCACCTGAGCTGAAACACAGTCGATATCTGTGGCTAAAGAATGTTTCCACGTTAAAGGAAGAACAGAAGGTGGAACTGAATAAACTAAAGGACGGTCACCTCCAAACCGGAAAAGCCTACCGCTTAAAGCTATCTCTGCAAGAACTCTGGACACAGCCTCATATTCTGGCCGATGTCTATTTACGGGAATGGATGGGTTGGGCTAGACGCTCCCAACTGAAACCGATGATGGAATTGTCCAAAACCTTGAAGCGACACGAAGAAGGCATCCTACGATGGTTTCATAGCCGAATGACGAACGGTTTGCTGGAAGGAATAAATGGGCTGATCCAAGCTGCAAAGAGAAAGGCACGGGGTTACCGTAATGTCCAAAACTTGATCGCAATGGTGTATATGACGGCGAACAAGCTTAGACTCCCAACGCTCGCAGCTCGTCGAGGGTAGTTCCCCTCCCCTTTTATACCATGGGTTTAGGAATCTATTAAAATAAACCAATCTATGATTCTATTCTAGCTAGCTTTACCCATCCAGTAGAGCGAAGAGCC
>NZ_JBOFBG010000105.1:0-1360 GCF_051594305.1 Paenibacillus sp. IHBB 3054
TATTCAGCAGGCAATCGCACGTGGAGATACGCATGAGGCTGACTTCTTAATGCAGAAGACATTGCCTTGCTTGGAGCAACGGTTGTTACAGGCAAAGGGAGGAAACTCGTATTAAAAACACATACTTTTTCCGTACTTTTTGAGTACGTTTGAGTAGATAAATTCAGGTAATCTTATATCATGCAAGAAAACAAAAAGAGGCCGTTTCCGTGTATATTCCGGAGCGGTCTTTGTATTTCAAGGAGGGAGTGTTGTGCAGGAAGTAGGTTTTAAAGAAGCAGGGGAATTGTTAGATACTCCGGTCAGTACGTTGAGGCGCTGGGTCGTCTTGCTTGAAGAACAAGGTTACGCCATTAACCGGGACGGAAAGCGGAGGCAGCTGGATTGGCGGGATGTGGGGATGTTGCGGGAAGTGAAATTCGGCCTGCAGCAATGCTCACTGGAAGAAGCTGTCCGCAAAGCGGTGCAAGATGTTGTGGGTGAAGGTACAGCTGCCTCTGTGACTGATCAAATGGTTTCTGACCCAGCACCTATCGAAGTGTTTGATCAGGAGATTAAGGCATTGCTGCCACACCTGTTTTGGTATGGACCAGATCAAGCCGTGAACACATTGGTTGTGGCATGGGAAAATTTTAAATGTACCATTAGGAGGGAATAAGGTTTGAAAACCTATGAAGACTGGAAAGGGGATCTGAAGGATTACCTTCAACCCGGGGATGTAGTGGATGAGGAAATATCGGAGCACTTCTTGAATGTCATGCCTCCGGCATTTTGGAGAGCGAATCTCATCCAAATGGGTGAATCCCCTGTTGATTATGTAGAGGGCAAAGGAACCTATCACACCTTAGAAAAAACACTGGAGGGTTGGGTGTACCGTGGAACCTGTCACAAAGGAGAAACCAGGCACCGTAGCAACTAAGAAAGGAGCGATCCACATGAATATGAAAACCAAGGCGCAGGTCATTGCCTTTGCCAATATCGGCGGTGGTGACGCGATTCAGGGCGTGTTGAAGTTGATCCGCACCTATCCGAAGGAGCAACGGATTGTCGTAGTAGAATTGCCTTGTGTAGGCTTGCCGCGCATGGCCTATACATTTGATCAACAAATTGCGGATCTTAGTAAAGAACGTACCGTCGATCAGTTTCTACTGGATCTGGATCGCAAGGCGCTAAAACCGATGCAATCCTACATGGTGCAGCGTAGTGGGATAGATTATGTGCTCGTTAATCCGCGCTCTCAGCCGGAGGCACCGGTTATTCGCAAACTCTCGTCCAACCAGACGCTTATTTCAGCACCTACTGTGCTGCGGCAACAGTTGGAGGACTCGTATGATGTGATCATTCTAGTGCTGCAAGGTTC
>NZ_JBOFBG010000106.1:0-1358 GCF_051594305.1 Paenibacillus sp. IHBB 3054
CTTGGAGATGATGACTTTAAGCCTCTGACTGCCGGCTGGGCCCACCTTGATCTGTGGGCAGACAATTTGCTTTTCGAAGGAGATGCTCTGGCAGCCATCGTTGATTTCGACCGGGCACGCTACTCGTTTCCAGCGCTGGACCTCGGGCGGGCTGTCCTTTCCGGTACGCTCAGCGAGCGCGGATTCCGCAAGGATGCAGTGGTCGCTTTCACTGAAGGCTACCGTAGTGTGCGGCGGCTACCGCCGGGCTCGATTTTGAGGGCAATCAAGTACGTCTGGTGTATCGAATCGCTTTGGTGGATTCAGCCGTCGTTCGAATCGTCCAGCTTGGTCCCTGTCCGTTTTGCCGAAGAAATGATCCACACTGCGGAGCGGTGGGAGCAACTCGACGCTCTTCTTGGGGACATTTAGCTGGATGTACGCTAACCTAGTGCACGGATACGGTAGTTGAATAAAGCAATTTTCGAAGAAAGGGGACTGACCAACAGGTCGCCGTGGCTCTTCCACCCTGACTTCATTGAGTTAGACCTATTCCAGTAAAGAGGTGTTCGGTTATTCGTAAATTTACCAAAATGTTATGTGTTTTTCTTATTGCAGGAATATCTGCTCTTGTTGCAATGCCTATCCAGATGACAGCCAATGGAGGCCCTGGGGATATATCACCAGATGTTCAAGGAGGGGGAATGAAGTTCACCCAAAAGAAAAACATTATACTTAAAGAAGAAAATCTATCTTTTATTATCAAGGGTGATACGGTAGAAATCACTGCAGCGTATACTTTGTTTAATAAAGGCGGAGCTGATAAAACGGCGTATATTTTTCCTATTCATTTCTACGTTAATGAACATGGATGCGAACCGAATTGTGACTTCAAAGCAGATAACTTTCGGATTACAGATGGCAATAAATTACTCCCAATAAAAAATGAGCGTACAACCAAAACTGTAAATCAAGTAATAGAAGATGAATATATCGTCCAAAAAGTTACCCGCGAATACATAACTGAGATTAATTTTGCAAAGGGAGAGACCAAAAAGCTTACGGTGCGGTATTCGGTAAACGCTGGATTTTACGACTGGATGATTTCTGGTCAGCCGTTAGTGATTTTCGGGGATAGACATTTTAGCTACGATGTAGCACCAGCAGGATATTGGGGGAATGGGAGAGCCGGCAAACTAAACATCACATTTGATTACCGCGACATTGTTAGGAAAGGCGGCTCTCCCATCCGTCTCTCACTTCCATACGGAAAAGAAACAGAAAAAGGATTACTTAAACTCCAACTGGAAAATGCCGAATTGAAGAAACTTGGCCAGCTTGAGTTTAAGTATGAGTATGAGGCGTATTTATTATCCAAA
>NZ_JBOFBG010000107.1:0-1334 GCF_051594305.1 Paenibacillus sp. IHBB 3054
CACAATAAATACAATCAGACCGGCCTCAATCCAAAACCACTTATCTTTGATTGTCCCTTTACCCGTACTGATCTTGACCAGCTTGATAATGACTCGGACCACCACAAAAATCAGTGTTGCAATGGTGATTAAAGAGATGAACAACCCAATCGGCGTAAACACAAAGTCCAGTCCGTCTAACACCTTCCAGTTAAACTTCATTTTCTCCTTGATCTTGGTAATCGGATTATTATCATCGGCGTAGGCCATGATGGGCAAAAGGAACACACTAAAGAACATCATCAAAACAGTTATTGTTTTTTTCATTACATTCATCCCTTCACATAAAATAGATTGATCCACAGCACCACACTCGCAGCCCAGCAGATCCTGGCCACCCAGCGCTCAGTGGCACCGCCGTTACGAATGACATTTAGCGCAACTTTCAGCCTGGGTAGCAGTGCAGAGTGAATTCCTTCTGCTGTCACCGAATCAGCAAGTAGATGTGACCACCAACCGGCTAAAGCACCCAGCCCCATCGCGTACACCAGCGGTGTCTGTGATTCGGTAAAAGTAATCACCCCTGCACTAAGCAAAACGGCGAATTCCGGACTGTGAATCAGTCCCCGATGCTTCACAAAGGGCATGATCAATAACGCCAGCCCCGCTAATAGCAATAGCCAGTGTTCGTGATAATGTAGATACGCTCCAACCATCAGTAGTCCAGCTCCACTAAGAATCAATGTCCGAAGCCTAGCTGCCACAGCAAGGCATAAGCCAGTACCGATCCACAATAGTGGAAAACCCTGTTGTAAGAAAAATAAAACAGCGCCAACTCCTACCGCCATTCCTGATGCCCACCGCAGCTTCTTTCTGGTTTTGGCTGAAAACTGCATGGTATTGCTAACTGTACTGGTCTTGTGGTCTAAATCGGGCAGCAAACCCGCCACACCTGCAGCGACTACTAAGAGTAAGACTGGCGTGATCCTCAACTCGGTGAGGTGTGCAGCGAGAGCCGATCCAGTTAGCACAGCTACAGCTACATGTCCCTTTTTATTCATTTTTTTCATCACCTCCTTCCGAAACAACAAATAACCGCTTCAGGTGCTGAAGCAGTGCGGCCTTCGTTATGACTTGTTATTCAGAAGAAACGGGCGAGTCCTCTCTTCTTAGGCTTATCCAGGATCGGAGAGAGTAATCCTTCCAGTAATTCATCCGTGTTAGAGTCTGATTTGAACGGGTCTGGGTGATACGGAATGGCAAAGACCGGTCTGCCGCTTAAGCAACCGGCTATGATTTCCTGATTTTCTTCACTCGCCAGTGGCAAAGCAATCCTCCAGTAATCTTGAGGTACT
>NZ_JBOFBG010000108.1:0-1334 GCF_051594305.1 Paenibacillus sp. IHBB 3054
CGTACCTCAAGATTACTGGAGGATTGCTCTGCCACTGGCGAGTGAAGAGAATCAGGAAATCATAGCCGGATGCTTAAGCGGCAGACCGGTCTTTGCCATTCCGTATCACCCAGACCCGTTTAAATCAGACCCTAACACGGATGAATTACTGGAAGGATTACTCTCTCCGATCCTGGATAAGCCTAAAAAGAGAGGACTCGCCCGTTTCTTCTGAGTAACAAATCATAAGGAAGGCCGCACTGCTTCAGCACCTGAAGCGGTTATTTGTCGTTTCGGAAGGAGGTGATGAAAAAAATGAATAAAAAGGGACATGTAGCTGTAGCTGTGCTAACCGGATCGGCTCTCGCTGCACACCTCACCGAGCTGAGAGTCACGCCAGTCTTACTCTTAGTAGTCGCTGCAGGTGTGGCGGGTTTGCTGCCCGATTTAGACCACAAAACCAGTACAGTTAGCAATACCATGCAGTTTTCAGCCAAAACCAGAAAGAAGCTGCGGTGGGCATCAGGAATGGCGGTAGGAGTTGGCGCTATTCTATTTTATTTACAACAGGGTTTTCCACTATTGTGGATCGCTACTGGCTTATGCCTTGCTGTGGCAGCTAGACTTCGGACATTGATTCTTAGTGGAGCTGGACTACTGATGGTTGGAGCGTATCTACATTATCACGAACACTGGCTATTGCTATTAGCGGGGCTGGCGTTATTGATCATGCCCTTTGTGAAGCACCGGGGACTGATTCACAGTCCGGAATTCGCCGTTTTGCTTAGCGCAGGGGTGATTACTTTTACCGAATCACAGTCCCCGCTGGTGTACGCGACGGGGCTGGGTGTTTTAGCCGGTTGGTGGTCACATCTACTCGCTGATTCGGTTACAGCAGAAGGAATTCACTCTGCACTGCTACCCAGGCTGAAAGTCGCGCTGAATGTCATTCGTAACGGCGGTGCCACTGAGCGCTGGGTGGCCAGGATCTGCTGGGCTGCGAGTGTGGTGCTGTGGATCAAACTATTTCATGTGAAGGGATGAATGTAATGAAAAAAACAATAACTGTTTTGATGATGTTCTTTAGTGTGTTCCTGTTGCCCATCATGGCCTACGCCGATGATAATAATCCGATTACGAAGATCAAGGAGAAAATGAAGTTTAACTGGAAGGTGCTAGACGGACTGGACTTTGTGTTTACACCGATTGGGTTGTTTATCTCTTTAATCACCATTGCAACACTGATTTTTGTGGTGGTCCGAGTCATTATCAAGCTGGTCAAGATCAGTACGGGTAAAGGGACCATCAAAGATAAGTGGTTTTGGATTGAGGCCGGTCTGATTGTATTTATTGTA
>NZ_JBOFBG010000109.1:0-1330 GCF_051594305.1 Paenibacillus sp. IHBB 3054
TCAAGCGTCAACTAAAAAGCACAAACGATGGGGAGCGTTGGCATTATCTTTGGTTCTGCTAGTTCCCGGATTATTCATCTCCGGCGAGACTACCAAAGTCGAAGGTGCTGGCTATAACGAAATTGTAAAAGTAGAAAACTTTTCAAGTAACAATACGAATTATGAAGCTGCGTATAACACTAATAATATCGTCTCATTTTATAACAAAATAACCCTTAGCGACGGTAGTACGTACTATCTAGACGGTGATTTTATATTCTTGAAGATGCCACCTGGAGCAACTGCACTGTTCCCTCCATATCCTAGTAAAACAGAGATTGACTCTTACCCTTTTGTAGGTGCAGATGGCTATATTTACAAGAGTACAAAGTACCCGACAACTAAAATATCCGAAATAAAAGTTAAGACTGCAGTAGTAGGAGGTAATTCATCTAATCTTCAGTCGGGGACCAGTTACTTTGCAATTGGGGAAGATGGTCTCACATGGGCTTGGGGAACAGGATCAGGAGGCCAGTTAGGTAGTGGAGAGAAGCTGGATAGAGCTATTCCCATAGAGGTCGTTGATCCAGCTACAGGCGATCCAATATTAGGCGTGAAGAAAATAATTCCAGCACCAGAGAAAGGTGTTGTACTACTTACTAGTAATAAAGCTTATCTAGTAGGCTCTTCTTTTGGATTATCGTCTCTGGACTCAGCTAAGCCGGTTGCGATTGATAATTTCCCAGCGTATAGTGACCCTTTGAACGTTGATGTTTCTTATCTTGGTGATACTTCAGAGGCTGGCGCTAATTATGCCAAACAGCATATAGTAAACACGAATCCACCCGTTAAGTACGACTGGTATAGAGGTAATTTCAGACGTTACGTGTTAAAGGTTGATGACAAATCATACACCTTCTCATCCATTGACACAGCAATTGCAAATGACAAACAAATAACAGCATTGTCTGGATTAACTGCTCTTCCTCTAGACAAATCAAAGGCTAGATTCTATCCAAATAAAAATACGGATCTGAACACTTACACAGGATTGTATTTGGATAATGGAGCACTGTCCACCTGGGATACTTTAGGGACCAATATTCCTGTATGGAACGCATCTGCTAATGCTAAAACATTTGCAACAAAGGTTGAAATAGCAACTGGTGTTACTAAAGCTATGTTTAGTAGCAAAGAAAACACATACTGGTATATAAAAGATGATAAGTTGTACGCCGTTGGAGCGAATAACAAAGGAATATCTGGTACCGGTTCTGCAGTATTAACGACTCCATCCCGTATCCGTGGTTCTTCCGACCAAGTTGCAGAAGTTAAGGATATTGCGATAGCT
>NZ_JBOFBG010000110.1:0-1327 GCF_051594305.1 Paenibacillus sp. IHBB 3054
ACAAGCGTCAACCAAAAAGCACAAACGATGGGGAGCGTTGGCTTTATCTTTGGTTCTGCTAGTTCCCGGATTATTCATCTCCGGCGAGACAACCAAAGTCGAAGGTGCTGGTTATAACGAAATTGTAAAAGTAGAAAACTTTTCAAGTAACAATACGAATTATGAAGCTGCGTATAACACTAACATAACCGCATTTTACAATAAAGTAACTCTTAGCAACGGAAGTGTCTACTACCTCGACGGAGATTCCATCTTCGTGAAGTTCGAGCCTGGAGAAACTCCACTGTTTCCTACGTATGCGAGTAGAACAGAGATTAACTCTTATCCTTTTATAGGAGCGGATGGATACATCTACAGGAGCAAAGGATATCCAACAACTAAAATATTTGAAACTAAAGTTAAAAATGCAGTAATTGCAGCTAACCCTACCAATTATCAGGCAGGCACCAGTTATTTTGCAATTGGGGAAGATGGTATGACATGGGCTTGGGGAAAAGGGGCAGCAGGTCAATTGGGTAGTGGAGAAAAGTTGGACAGGGCTATTCCCATAGAAGTCGTTGACCCGGCTACAGGCGACCCTATTCTAGGCGTTAAGAAAATAATCCCAGCACCAGAACAGGGGGTTATATTACTTACCAACAGTAAAGCATATCTTGTTGGTTCATCGTTTGGGTTATCCTCTTTGGCTTCGGCGAAGCCAGTAGCAATTGATAACTTTCCAGCATATAGCAACCCTATGAATGTTGATGTCTCTTACCTTGGTGACACCTCAGAGGCTGGCGCTAACTATGCAAAACAGTGGATAGCAAACACGAACCCACCGGTTACTTATGCGTGGTACAAAGGTAATTTCAGACGTTATGTTTTGCAGGTGGAAGATAAGTCCTATACCTTTTCACCAATTGACACGGTAATTGACAATGATAAACAAATTACAGCATTGTCTGGATTAACCGCGCTCCCTCTAGACAAGTCAAAAGCCAAATTTTATCCAAATAAGAATACAGAGCTGAACACTTACACAGGATTGTATTTGGATAATGGGGTATTGTCGACATGGGATACTTTAGGGACCAATATTCCTGTATGGAATGCATCTGCTAATGCTAAAACATTTGCAACAAAGGTTGAAATAGCAACTGGTGTTACTAAAGCTATGTTTAGTAGCAAAGAAAACACATACTGGTTTATAAAAGATGATAAGTTGTACGCCGTTGGAGCGAATAACAAAGGAATATCTGGTACCGGTTCTGCAGTATTAACGACTCCATCCCGTATCCGTGGATCTTCCGACCAAGTTGCTGCAGTTAAGGATATTGCGATAGCA
>NZ_JBOFBG010000111.1:0-1275 GCF_051594305.1 Paenibacillus sp. IHBB 3054
AGAACGTTTACACCGGAAGAAAAAGCACGGATCGTGCTGGAGATTTTGAAAGAAGAAAGATCCATATCACAGATTGCTTCCGAAGCAGGAATTCATGCCAATATCCTGAATCGCTGGAAAAATGAAGCGACTCAAAACCTCTCTCAATTGTTTGTGGATGACCGAAAGGGCATCACCAAAATGAAAAAAGAATACGAACAGCAGATCGAAGAACTCTACGCCGAGGTGGGCAAGCTCACCACTCAATTGTCGTGGCTCAAAAAAAAATCTGGCCGCTAATCTCACCCGAGACGAGCGCTTGAGCCTTCTCGAATGGGATACACCTGACCTGGCGATTCAGGTCCAGACGGACCTCCTCGGCCTCAATCGCTCCAGCCTGTATTACAAGCCGGTCCCTCCCTCCCCGGAGGAAATTCGCCTCAAGCACCGGATCGACGAGCTTTACACGAAGCATACCTTCTTGGGCTACCGGAAGATTGCTGCCATTATGAACCGAGAAAGCGATTCCATTCACCCGAATACCGTTCGGCGGTACATGCGAGAAATGGGCATCATGGCGGTCTACCCCGGGCCGAACCTGAGCAAACGCGACCTGCAGCACCGCATCTATCCCTACCTGCTGCGGGGGTTACCGATCACTGCGCCTAATCAGGTCTGGAGTGTGGATATTACCTATATCCGCATGACTCAGGGTTGGATGTATCTCTACGCCGTCATGGACTGGTATTCTCGCTATATCGTGGACTGGCAGCTGGATCAGAGCCTGGAGATCGGCTTCGTTCTGGAGACAATGAAGCGCGCGTTTGAACGCGTTCTACCTACGATTGTGAACAGCGACCAAGGGAGTCATTTTACCAGTCCGAAGTATATTGATTTGCTCAAGGAGCACGAGATTCGCATCAGCATGGATGGGAAGGGCCGCGCCAAGGATAACATTGTCATTGAGCGCTTCTGGCGTAGTTTGAAGTACAATGAGATTTATATCAATGAGTACAGTAGTCCTCGTGAAACGCGGCAGGGAGTGCAGCATTACATCCACTTGCATAATGACTACTTGCCTCATCAATCGCTGCAAAACTTCACGCCCGCAGCGGTGTATAACCGTCAGGCTCTGCTCTTATCCACAAGCGAGTAATGGAGGGAACTTTGTTCCCCTCCCGCGCCTTCGCTTGGGCTTTGCCCTCCACCTGTTCCCCGGGTGGTACACTAACTTTGTAATTATTTTCACACCTTAAAGAATTCAAATTCACTGTCTTGACATCGTGTAGCACCATA
>NZ_JBOFBG010000112.1:0-1274 GCF_051594305.1 Paenibacillus sp. IHBB 3054
TGGACCTCCGTCAAGAAAGTGGACACTAAAAAATGAAATTAGGCTGCTTTTCGTTTGAATCTAGCTGCAAACTGAACCGGCGATACGTAGCCCAGAGCACCATGGATTCGCTTGCGGTTATAAAAAAATTCAATGTACTGGTAGATGCCATCATAGGCTTGTTTCTTCGTTTTGAATCGGGTACAGTACACAAACTCTTTTTTCAATAGGCTGTGAAAAGATTCAATGCAAGCATTGTCGTAGCAGTTGCCTTTGCGGCTCATGCTGGCCTTCATGCGGTATTTCACCAAACGTTTACGGAAGTCGGCTGAGGCATATTGTGAGCCTCGATCCGAATGGTGAATGAGACCTTTCTTTGGACGTTTGGCCTTGTAGGCGTCTTCTAGAGCGCCCATTACCAGATCTGTGGTCATCCGGTCGTCCAGCCGCCAGCCTACGATTTCCCGGGTGCATAGGTCAAGCACGCTGGCGAGGTACATCCGTCCTTCCCGGCAGGGAATGTAGGTGATATCCGCGACCCAAGTTTGATTTGGTTTTTCGGTGGAAAATTGTTGGTTTAGCAGGTTAGGTGCAACCGGTAAGGTGTGGTTGGAGTCGGTCGTGTTTACGCGAAATTTCTTTGCTACACAGGAGCGCAAGCCCAGCTCTCTCATGTATTTCCCTACGGTACGCTCACTGATCTTGTGGCCTTCGCGCTGGAGAAGAATCGTGATTTTAGGACTGCCGTAGCAGCCTCCTGTATCGTTAAAATGATAGGTAATTCGCTGAAGAAGCAACGCCTTTCGGGTCGCTTGTGGGCTTGGTTTTGCCGTTCTCCATTTGTAATAGCCGCTCCGCGATACCTCAAAGACACTGCACATCTTCTCCACACGAAACCGGGAGCGATGATCTTCGATGAACTGAAATCTCAGTTCTTTGGATTGCTGAAGATGTGCACTGCTTTTTTTACGATG
Organism: Paenibacillus sp. IHBB 3054; assembly: GCF_051594305.1. NCBI lineage: Bacteria > Bacillati > Bacillota > Bacilli > Caryophanales > Paenibacillaceae > Paenibacillus > Paenibacillus sp. IHBB 3054. The sequence continues at coordinate 954 of NZ_JBOFBG010000112.1, forward strand.
GCCATTTCCTCCGCCATATCGGCTAGTTGCTGTTCTTTTTCCCGCAACTGTCGTTCCAGTTCTCGTACCCTTTCGGCGCTGGCCACGGGCTCGTCTGGGAACTGCCGGAACTTACCCAGCCATTGATGCAGGGTTTTAGCGGGGATATCCAGCTCCTGGGCCAGTTCCGCCACCGTCTTGGTCTGCTCCTGGATGTACTTTACCGTCTGTTTTTTAAATTCATCATTGTAGCTTTTTCGTGTTCCACTCATGTGGACACCTCCTCGTTAATCTCATTATTCCTGTTCTCTTAACGAGTGTCCACTTTTAACTCTAACAGCA
>NZ_JBOFBG010000113.1:0-1272 GCF_051594305.1 Paenibacillus sp. IHBB 3054
CGTATATAACCATTGGAACCAAATACACCAATGGGAGGACTTAAAATGTTATATTTGGATAGTTGTATAGAAGGTGCTCAAAAAGTAATTGCAGATGAAACCGTAGATTTAGTGATCGCCGATCCACCGTATAATTTGAAATTCGGAGGAACAAATTATACTAAAAATAAAAAACCTCGTTTTCAGATTTTCGCAAATGATAACCTATCGTTTCCCGACTACCGCAGATTTTGCCTCGCTTGGCTGAAGCAAGCCTATCGAATCCTGAAACCGGGAAGTCATGTGTACATCTTTATCGATTGGCGCACCTACCCGGACATGGCCCGATGGCTTAAGATTACCGGGTTCACCATTAAGAATTGCATCGTATGGGATAAGAAAAACATGGGCATGGGGTGGCAATACCGGTATCAACATGAATTTATTATTATGGCCGTGAAGGGCAAGAAGAAAGTCAGACGGATACGCTCACGGAATCAAACGGATGTATGGCAAATCCCACGGATACCCGGGAATCAGACCATACATCCTACAGAAAAGCCTATAGACTTAATGAAACGGATCATCGAGAACAGTACCGAGGAGAATGAGTATGTAGTCGATTTATTCGCTGGAAGCGGTGTGGTTCCAGAGGCTGCAGAGAACTTAAACCGCAAATGGGATGCATTTGAAATTGATCCAGGCTGGGCTCAGGTCTCGATAAAGCGATTGAATAGTGAATCTACATAAGACATACTTTTTACGAACATTCATACCACGATTTAATCGCATTGGAATTATTAAATAAGGTCCCCGTATTTAAATAATAATGATGTTGTTGGAACGTACGTGTCGGTTTATGGATATGCTTATCAGTGACGACAACGAGTTGTCGTTACAGTTCTCTCTAGTATAGGTATGAACCACATGCAGCGTTTCTATCCTTCCCAAAAGGAAGTGTAGGGTGCGAATAGGAAATCTGCTTCAGTAAATAATGTAATGTTAACCACATGTGAGTCACATACTCCATGTGGTTTTTCTTAGCATTCGACATTCTGAGTGAGTAACAATAAATATTACTTAATTACCAACTAAATGTTTATTATTCAATGAAAATTTATATTAATTTATAACATAGTTCGACAAATTTTGCATAAATGATTAGCTATAATAAATCGATTCGTATTTAAGAGATTTAGAAACTTCTATATGAAAGGATAATTCGATGATCAAATATACATAGATTTAAATGGTGCTTAATAGGAATTGCAATCTAATATTTTTATCAAAAAA
>NZ_JBOFBG010000114.1:0-1270 GCF_051594305.1 Paenibacillus sp. IHBB 3054
AAAAAAGGTACATAAGCACTGCGAATGCTCATGTACCGGGTCCAACTAGCGGATTGATTATCTCATAGAACTTTGCATGGCGCAACACTGCCACTTAGCGCAATTTTGCGTCCAGTGTGAAGTGTGAGGAGGGCTGAGCCTTGGAACATGTTGAGCAAGTAAACCTGTTTGATTTGATCGATGTTCAACAAAACCCAAAACCCGTTGTCCTAAATGGGATGTATTACGAGCAGGCAACAGGTAAATACGTTTCGTTTGTCTGTGGGCGCAGGCACTATGAGATCCCTGCGAAAGGCTGCGGGTTGAATCGGGAATGGCAAGAGCGGACAAAACGTTTCAGAGCGATCTAAGCGCAAAAGCATACAGGAGGGGATGCCGTGGATTCCAGTGTTAATCCTCAGCCAACGGATGCACACATCAGAATATCGCACGAAATACACCGAGAGCTGATCCGGCGGAAGTTTTCTCAGCGCCAGAGGAATGTCATTGATTTTATTCTGACCTTGAGCTGGGGATGCGGGAAGCCATCGGCAATCATTCCGGAATTGAAAAATTTTCAAGAAGCAGGTATCGGTAGTAACCATATCCGTCAAGTATTAGACGGATTAGTCACCGGAAATGTCATCCTATGGGATCAACTTATGAATATTTTCCAAGTCAATAAGCACTATGACCAATGGGAAATTGATATGGTGTCCAGTTCTGCAAAGAAATTCAAAGAACTGATTAATATGAATCTTGCCCGGCCTTCACCCAATTTATTGAAGCCTTCGATTCCTAAAAAGGGAAATGAGTCCCCGGAAGAGGAACCGGGTTCCCTAGATGGGAATCCAGTTCCCGAAAAGGGAAGTGTTATCCCGAAAAGGGAACCGAGTTCCGGAATGGGGAATCCCCCGGTTCCCGAAAAGGGAAACGAGTTCCCAAAGAAGGAATCGTCCATTTCCCAAAAGGGGAAACGCACACTTCCCAAAAAGGGAAACGTCAGGCGCGATTATCCTAGTTATATCAACGGGTTCAGCGTTTCTAAAGCTAGTATTAAAGCTATCTTTAAATCTTTTAAAAGAACTACTACTACAACAATAACTACAAGGGAACCTCTAGATTTGCTAGAAGATGCTGATTCATTCCAAAGTGCCATGATCAATTACTCAAACAACTTTCTGGAAGGTAAAAAGGTTGCCCCGTTTGACGAAGAGGATTTGAAATCACTGTTTGACGACTTCGGTGGGGCATGGCTGCATGCAGCAATGAGGGCGGCTTATCGAGGTGG
>NZ_JBOFBG010000115.1:0-1230 GCF_051594305.1 Paenibacillus sp. IHBB 3054
CAGGTCTGTTGATTAGCTAAATTATGGAAGTGGGAAACACTACATTGGCTAAATAAATCCTCCATTCCGGTGGTAAAGTTTCCAAAGTAAATAACCGGTCAAAGTCGACGAATGTTAATTTAGCACTCGGATGCACCGCAGCATTTCCCTGCTCAAACAGGAACTTAAGCAAAACATAAATCAGTAAAGCTGTGTACAGCTGTCCATACACTGCATTTGGTGTTGTTCCGAATAATTTTGGAATGTTTAGATGCTGCTTAATCCAACGAAAAAAGACTTCAATCTGCCACCGTTTTTTATAGATTTCTGCAATCCCTTCGGGGGAATACCAGTGCAGATTTGTGGCGAGAATAACGGGATTTCCTTTGGGATCCTCTAGAATGACCACCCGAAATCTGTTCTGGGAGAGTGCCATGTTCTTTCCCAATTGGCAGGTCAAATCTTGCTTAATACTTCCCGAAAAGGGACGCTTTCGACATCGTGAGATTGGATTCGTAAAGGTTGTATTATCCCGAAGCCGAATCACAAAATACTGCCGGTTTTCCTGCTCTTGGTAACTGTCAAACAGCTTGTGTTTACCATAAGACCGGTCTGCCACCAAAATAAATCTTCTGTCCAGCAGGTCAGGGCAACTCTTCAAATCAGGCTCATATCCAGTCGTTTCGGTAACTTTGTGCAATTCGCCTTGGTCTCCAATGATCCCCACGTGTAGCTTAACGCCTGCTTTTTGGCCTTTGTGCGGAGCCCAAGTCAACCGTCCCAGACCTACCGTAATCGTAGTGGAATCAACGATTAGCAACTCCTTCGGAATACCGAGTACACGCCGAGTCTTTCGATTGCACAGCCCAATCATGAGATCTAGCAAACGCTTGAATAATTGAAAAGGAACGTCTTTGGCTTTTTTCGAGAGGGTCGAGTGATCCACAGAACGTTGCCCACAAAAGGCCATTCGCTGTTCTCCGTCCCGATACCCCTCCCACTGCTGGAAGGCGGCTTCGGCCAAAAATAGAAATAAATCATAGACAGTAAACTTTCGCGCCACATCGATATACTTTAGTTCTTCCAAAAGAGGGAGCATTTTTTCTTCGGGAATGACCAATTGCAGAATATTTGATAATGAAGTAGACTTTTTCATGAGGTCGCCTCGTTTCGGATGTTTGTAGGGGTACAAACACTTTACCGAATGAGCGGCCTTTTTTCTACCTTTTTCTGGTTAATCAACAGGTCTAT
>NZ_JBOFBG010000116.1:0-1225 GCF_051594305.1 Paenibacillus sp. IHBB 3054
AGTACAGCATCAGTCTTTAAATTGTGGATAAAGCCTTTTAAGTTTTATCCGCGCATCTTCAGTAGTGAATTGCCAGTCCACACCTTTTTGAGAAGCGTTCCGAGTACATTCCCACTCGGTCAGTTCGGTTGCTAATTCATCCATGGACGGAATCCGTCGTGCTAAACATTGACGCGTCATTACGCTCAGCTCAATTTCAGCAATATTCAGCCAACTGCCATGTTTGGGGGTGTAATGGATTTCGAGCCGTTTGGCTAAACGTAAAGCCGTTTCCGGTTCAAAGGCTTCATACAACGAGGCGATCGAATGCGTGTTTAAATTATCCATCACTAAACGAATTTTAGGTGCATTCGGGTAATGTACGTCTAACACTTCCCGAACTTGCTCCGCCCATTCGATTTTTGTGCGGCGTGGACGAATGCTAACGTGTCGCCAGTCCGCAAGCGGCTCCGTGAAGATAAAGATACTGCAGGTCCCATGACGTACGTATTCGGAGTCTTCACGCAGCGGTTTGGCGGGCTTCATCGGAATCGGTTTTCGAGCGTCATCCAGCAGTTGGAACGGTTTTTCATCCATGCAAATCACAGGACATTCGCTGTCGTAGGGCAACTGGTAGACCTCAAGCACGTCTTCCATGGCAGCCACAAACGCCGCATTCTGCTTCGGTGGAATGCACCAACACTTACGAAGATGAGGTTTGAGTTCGTTTTTTTAAAATGCGGTCTACCGTGTCATACGAAATGCTATCAATGTAACCCAGTTCAACGGTCTTGTCTGCCAAAAGACGAAGCGTCCACCGACTTCTTCCAGCGGGCGGAGTGCTGCAACTTAGCGCGATGATTTTTGCCTCGAGTTCGCCGGTGACCTTTGGAGGATTCGGTGGTGTCAGTCTTTTTTTTCGTATAACTGCAGCCTGTAATCCCTTCTCCACAAAGGTCTTGCGGACCAAATATACCGTGTTCGTGTGGATGTGTAGTTGCTCCGCAATGGTAATATCCGAAAGCTTGCCGCCCGCTCGATTGTCGTCTGCCCACAACAGAATTTGTGCTCGCCGGAGTGAACGTGCAGCCACTTTTCCTTTGGAGCACACCTCTTGTAATTCTTTCTGTTGATCTGGAGTTAAGCAAACTGCATATTCACGTAGTTTCATTGCCGATACCTCTTTTTCTCTCGACTATATCATATCTACCAAAAGTTAACTATTTTTAATCTGATGCTGTACTAG
>NZ_JBOFBG010000117.1:0-1216 GCF_051594305.1 Paenibacillus sp. IHBB 3054
GTGGACGGTGGCACGACTTGGTCTCCGTACACGACTCCTGTAACCTTGGAAACAGCAGGTACAGTTTTGTTTAAGGCTCGTTCGGGCGCAAACGGTGGAGTACTCAGCCCTCTGCTAGAGATGGAACTTCTAAATGATCCAATTACAATAACTCCAGGCTATCCAAAGATCATCGATCAAGCAGATGGCACCTTTAGCGTCGAAAGTGGAACTTTACATCCTGGTTTGAAAATCGAAGTGAGAATTGATAATGGCACATGGTCTACTTATACTGGACCTGTTACCTTGAATACGGGGAGCCATAACATTGATGTCAGAATAGTAAATGTAAGCGGTGAAGAGTTGGCAGATGCAAGTGCAACGTTGAATGGTCCGACACCGCTACCAACGGTAGCACCAACACCGATACCAACGGTAGCGCCAACGCCGATACCAACGGTAGCGCCAACGCCAACACCAACGGTAGCGCCAACGCCAACACCAACGGTAGCGCCAACGCCAACACCAACGGTAGCGCCAACGCCGATACCAACGGTAGCGCCAACAGAAACACCTACGGTGACACCAACGCCGTCAGCGACTCCACAACCTACGTTGGACCCAAGCTGGGGAAGTCCGATAGGGTCAGAGGATGTCACGTTTACTGTATTGTCCGGGGGCTTTTCCTCGCACTTTAGTGGATTATTGCTGGACACGGTAACCATCAGTACGACGAATCAATATCAAGTCATTAATTCAGTGACGAATTCAGTGATTGAAGACAGTCGGGGAACAGGAGCGGGGTGGAACTACAGTCTGAAGATCACCGATTTTGTGAGCGATCCTGTAGTAGACAATAGCAAGGGCACGAGTGACTTGGTTGTAAAAATGCCAGCTAGTTCACTCAGCGTAGATATTACCGATTCAACGACACTAGCCGGACAAGCGGGTAGCCTCAGTCAAAACGGGAAATATGTCTTCAATGCCGAGCCGGTGGTGATCGCCAAAGCCGGAGAGTTTGAGGGCATGGGACAATACCAGATTCCAATGAGTTATATGCTTCGCGTGCCGGATAAGGTAGAGGTGGTTTCGGCGGGGGCGAACAGTACGTATCAAGCAGGGGCAAAGACAGGGCTTCGTGTAGGGACGTATCGTTCGCAGTTTACCTTTACGCTGGCATCGGGGATTTAATGAGAGTACAATGAATTTCAGCCGTCTGGTGTGATAACCGGACGGC
>NZ_JBOFBG010000118.1:0-1137 GCF_051594305.1 Paenibacillus sp. IHBB 3054
ACTGGACGTAATCGACTTGTGCGGGGAGACGGCCGTGGACACGCGGATTGCGGCGGAAGCCGACCGCCTGCAGCGGGGGCTGCACCTGGAGCAAGGGCCGCTGCTGCGCCTGGGGCTGATGAAGACCGGCGAGGGCGATCATCTGCTGATCGTCATCCACCATCTGGTGGTGGACGGGGTATCATGGCGGATCCTGTTCGAAGATGTACAGACCGGTTATGAGCAGGCAGAGCGGGGCGAGGAGATCCGCTTTCCGGAGAAGACGGATGCATTCCGGACGTGGTCGGAGGCCCTGGCGCGCTATGCGGACAGCGAGGAACAGCTGAATGAAATCGCTTATTGGAAGCGAATCGGGGAGACGCCGGCTGCGGCGCTGCCGGCGGACGAAGGACCCCTGGAAGCGGAGGAAACCGGCGGAGCGGTGAGCATCCGGCTGTCGCGGGAAGAGACGACGCAGCTGTTGAACCAGGCGGGCCGGGCGTACTATACGGAAATCAACGACATCCTGCTGACGGGGCTGGGCCTGGCGCTGCGGGAATGGACGGGCGAGCGGCGGTTTGTCGTGGACCTGGAAGGGCATGGCCGGGAAGAGATCGGGGAAGCGGTGGATGTCAGCCGAACGGTCGGCTGGTTTACGACGATCGTGCCGACACTGCTTGACCTGGGGTCATGCGAGACGTTGCCGGGCTGTATCAAGAGGGTGAAGGAAGGGCTGCGGAGCGTGCCGAACAAAGGGCTCGGGTATGGCGTGCTGAAGTATATGACAGCCGCGGAGCACAAGCGGGAGTTGAACTTCAACCTTCGCCCGGAGATCTGCTTCAACTACTTGGGCCAGTTCGACCGGGACGTGACGACCGGCGTCTTCGAATCGTCGGCGTACGGGACAGGTACCAGCATCGACCCGAACCTCCCCGGAGAGTACAAGCTGAACCTGAACGGGATGGTGATCGGCGGAGAGCTCGTGTTTACATGCGACTATGCAGCAGACACATACCGGATGGAAACGGTGGAACGCTGGATGGTGTGCTATGCGGAACAGCTTCGCAGACTGATTACCCACTGCACCCGGCAGGCGCACAGCGAGAAGACCGCGAGCGACTTCCGTTTGGCGGATTTGGAGCCGCAAGAAGCGAGCGG
>NZ_JBOFBG010000119.1:0-1137 GCF_051594305.1 Paenibacillus sp. IHBB 3054
CCTGGACGTAATCGACTTGTGCGGGGAGACGGCCGTGGACACGCGGATTGCGGCGGAAGCCGACCGGCTGCAGCAGGGGCTGAACCTGGAGCAAGGGCCGCTGCTGCGCCTGGGGCTGATGAAGACCGGCGAGGGCGATCATCTGCTGATCGTCATCCACCATCTGGTGGTGGACGGGGTATCATGGCGGATCCTGTTCGAAGATGTGCAGACCGGTTATGAGCAGGCAGAGCGGGGCGAGGAGATCCGCTTGCCAGAGAAGACGGATGCGTTCCAGACGTGGTCGGAGGCCCTGGCGCGCTATGCGGACAGTGAGGAACAGCTGCGTGAAATCGCGTATTGGAAGCGAATCGAGGAGATGCCGGCTGCGGCGCTGCCGGCGGACGAAGGACCCCTGAAAGCGGAGCGAACCGGCGGAGCGGTGAGCATCCGGCTGTCGCGGGAAGAGACGACGCAGCTGTTGAACCAGTCGAATCGGGCGTACTACACGGAAATCAACGACATTCTGCTGACGGGGCTCGGCCTGGCGCTGCGGGAATGGACCGGTGAGGATCGGTTTGTCGTGGACCTGGAAGGGCATGGCCGGGAAGAGATCGGGGAAGCGGTGGATGTGAGCCGAACGGTCGGCTGGTTTACGACGGTCGTGCCGACACTGCTTGACCTGGGGTCATGCGAGACGTTGCCGGGCTGCATCAAGAGGGTGAAGGAAGGGCTGCGGAGCGTGCCGAACAAAGGGCTCGGGTATGGCGTGCTGAAGTATATGACAGCCGCGGAGCACAAACGGGAGTTGAACTTCAACCTTCGCCCGGAGATCTGCTTCAACTACTTGGGGCAGTTCGACCGGGACGTGACCACCGGCGTATTCGAAACGTCGGCGTACGGGACGGGCAGCAGCATCGACCCGAACCTCCCCGGAGAGTACAAGCTGAGTCTGAACGGGATGGTGATTGGCGGGGAGCTCGTGTTTACGTGCGACTATGCGGCAGACGCGTACCGGAGGGAAACGGTGGAAGGCTGGATGGCGTGTTATGCGGAACAGCTTCGCAGACTGATTGCCCACTGCACGGGGCAGGCGCACAGCGAGAAGACCGCGAGCGATTTCCGTTTGGCGGATTTGGAGCCGCAAGAAGTGAGAGA
>NZ_JBOFBG010000120.1:0-1088 GCF_051594305.1 Paenibacillus sp. IHBB 3054
ATTGAATCTTACAAGAATGGCGAGCTTTCTGTAGAAGATCTACGCCTATACACCAATATTGATCCAGAGAGCCTATAGTGGCTAAATTATCATCTAGGAGGAATAGAAGGATGAGTGATTGTAACCCTTCAGAAACGCCTTGTTCTATTTGTGAGTGTGAAGGTGATGAAGATTCAGGTGTTATCTGCGAGGAGTGTCTTTTGAAATACGAGAATGGAGAAATGAGAACGTAGTATGCTCTTATTACTACATTCATTAATTAGGGAGTGATGAGTTTGTGAATGCCTCGAACGAATTAGTCAATGCTCATGAGCTAACCAATTTTTATCCATACCTTGATCAAATTCAATGATTTAGGGGAGGGCGAATGTTAAGAACATCTCTTCTTTATTTGATAGTGAATGGATTATGTATTCCGGTGTACATCGTATGTATGTTTATGGGAATGTTTTCATCTGCAGTATCAGCAAAAGATGTGAGTATCATTGAGTTTTTCATGTTTTATTCAATAACCATGTTGCCTAGTATCCTTGTGTTTTTATTTATTCATATCTGGGGATTGAGGTTTCGTTTCAATCGCAAACTAAGTGTGTTTTTGCTAGTTATCGTAGTCGTTGTTCTTGCTTACTATGATTTCTATGGTCCTCTTCAATTTGGAAGAACAATGAAGGACTTACAAGGGTAGTACATCATCTGTTCCTTTTCGGGGAAAGAAGGAGAGCGTAGAACTGTTTTTAATTGAAGTAATAGAAGAATCAAAACATTGAATCCCAGATATAGTGAAAGCTGCGACACTCTCACTTTATCAAATGAAGTGGTGGTTTTCTATGTTGACAAGAACCTTACTTTAACATGCTCCACTTTAACCTCGGTAGGGGGTCAACTCGATTTTGACTCTGCAAAAGTTGAGTAATCAACAAATAATTAACAGTTTCCAGTAACTCTTCGCGTAAATGGTTCCATGATAAAAAGCCAAAACCCTTGTGGTTATAGGCTTTTTTGTTTTGTTCATGAAAGAGTCCACAAGGAACCCAATGTGGGGATTGTAACAGGAACATATACCATTCAAAGGAGGACGTGTAATGGGA
>NZ_JBOFBG010000121.1:0-1087 GCF_051594305.1 Paenibacillus sp. IHBB 3054
CATAAGTTTTACCGAACGGGGGACTAGCCGATGTGGGTCAAGGTATGCGGGTCTATTTTGTTTGGTCTAATTCTGATCGTACTGATCATGGATTTGCTGGTCATAGACAGTGTGTATGATTCTACCGGCCGGGCCATTGAGCACTCCATTGATGCAGGGATTGTGCGCTCAGGGATTGTGACGGATGCGCAGCAAGGCAAAGTACAACTCGAAGAAAACGCCTTGCGCTCAAGTACTCGTGAAGCCTTTCGGGTTGCGCTAAGCCTGAACAGCGCTCTTGAGAATCCAGTCATGAAGAATAGTCAATTTGAACTGCAGCTGCGGTATGATGCCGATGAGGTGCCGTGGATTGATGTGGTGTACCGTACCCATGTTTCTTTTGCTCTTCCGGGGGTACAATATCCGGTTACGATTCACCGTAATATACCGTATGAGAGTGTCTTTAAGTAAGCAGGGAGGGAAATCAATCATTGAAAAAGTTTTGGAATAAATATACTCGTAGCGCACTCATCGTCCTCCTCGGACTGGTGATTGCGCTTGTTGCATTTAACCTGAATAACAATCAGATTGCCAAGCAGGTGAAGACTAAGAAAATTATTGTGGCCAAAACAGATATTGCACCTTACGCAGCCATCACGAAAGATATGCTCAAATATCGGGAGGTCGTACTTAGTGAGGTGCCGGAGGATGCCCTGGAGTCCCCAGAAGAACTTGATTTCAAGGATGCCTATGCTACGAAGTACGGCTTCTTGGAACATGCACCTTTGCGTAAATCGTTGATCACGACAGCGGCGACTTCAGGGGTGGGCGCAGCGGTGTCGCTGCAGCCGGGGATGCGCCAAATCGGGGTAAAGACCGACTTGACGATGTCCGCTGGGGATGAAGTTAAGCCTGGTATTGTGATCGATGCCTATGCCTTTGTCACCGATACGGCTTCAGGGCAGTCCAAACGCATCGTTCTTCCGGAATTATTCGGACTTAAGGTTGTGAAACGGCTGAATGCGGAAGGCAAAATCCCCGATCCAGTGGACGGCGGGAGCTTAATTCCTGCAGTCGTTGTCCTTGAGGTCACGCCAAAGCAGGCGGA
>NZ_JBOFBG010000122.1:0-1078 GCF_051594305.1 Paenibacillus sp. IHBB 3054
CTGAACGCAAGAAATTGGAGGAATCATTAAGAGCGAAGGATAAACAGATAGATTTTTATTTTCGTAAAGTGAATGAATTGATAAACGAATTGAATCAAAGTAAATTAAATGGTAATCCAATAAAAGGAGAGAAGGATCTACGTTTGGAAGATCAATTGGTATGGGATGTATTGGAATCGGAAGAATACAAGACCCTATTAGAAGAATATAGTGAGTATTATGGTATCATCGACGAATCTGATATTCCAAAGACTGAGACGTTGGGAGGATTTAGATATAAAATAGAGGAAAGTATCACTGAGGGTTATGATTTGTTACCTGTGTATTATGGCTGGACCAATACCTTGATGCATATGAGAACGAAAGAATTTCGAGAACTGGACACCCTTTACAAAGAACATTTTGGTGAGGGTATTCCTACCGAGCAGATATTCGGAACGATGGAAGAGTTAATCGATATAGTGAATAAAAGTGTAAAAGAAGGCCGGAATTTACTGCCGGAGTATTATGGACTCTAAAAAGCAGGTAAGACCGTATTTCCGTAACTCTAGCTGGAAATACGGTCTTATTATTATTCTACAAGAGATTCGGAGAGTTACTGGAGGGCGTTCATGACTAAGCGGAAATGGAAGTGTTGTGGAGTATTTGTGTTCATCCTCTTAATTGCAACCAGCGGTTGGTTATGGTATAGCCACTCCAGGCAGGAAGTTCGTTTATCTGGGGAAGCGGCTGAACGTAAGGAACTGGAGGAATCATTAAGAGCGAAGGATAAACAGATAGATTTTTATTTTCGTAAAGTGAATGAATTGATACATACGTCGAAAGATCAATTGGTATGGGATATGTTGGAATCAGAGGAATATAAGGAGATTCTAGAAGAATACAATAAACAGTACGGTTACATGTATGAGGAAGATATTCCTAAAACTGAAACACTTGGAGGATACCGATACAAGGTACGGGAAAGCATTACTGAGGGTTATAATCTGTTGCCCAAGTATTATGGCTGGACCAATGTGTTAATGAGCTTGAGAACGAAAGAGTTTGAGAAAGTGGACGCTCTCTTTAGAGAAAATTT
>NZ_JBOFBG010000123.1:0-1064 GCF_051594305.1 Paenibacillus sp. IHBB 3054
TGGCACCATTTTAGAGAAACCCACTGGAAATATCACAGTAAAGGACAGCAAAGGCCAAGTTATGTATCAGCAGGACTATCGTGCGGACTCCATTTATGCGGGTACAACCGCAGATATGGTGTATATCTTGGATAACAAGTTACTGCTGCCGGATACTTACGAGGTTACTTATAATGCAACGTTCTCTGGGCAGACCATTAGCCGCACCTTTTCGTTCTCAGTCACACCTGAACAGTCCAGAGCATCCCAGGCGTCATTGACAGAGGCAGGGAAGATTGAAGTGACTCAGACCTTCTGGGATTGGCTAGAGCTGCACGTATGGGTTGTGGTGATCGTGTTAGTCGTCATTATTTTCATTTTCGTCTTCTTGTTCTGGCTCTTGCTCCTGCTGTGGAAACGCAAAAAAGAAAAGGAAGAGCAGGAGACGCCCCATGTACCATCCAGCGCAGATCCGAGTGACAAAGAGGTCAACCTATAGAGAGCAAATTCCAACCCTGGAGTTTGCTTTTTTGTTTCTTATTTTCAGAGCGTGCTTGAAGGGAGGTGGTCGTCCGGAGCCTGTTCACTTGGTTAATTGACTCAGAACAATAAATAAGGAGGAATAGCAAATCATGAAAAAATGGATAATGTCGATGCTGATGGCCATGCTCGTAACGCTCCCGTTCTCCTCTGCCTTTGCTGCAGACGAATCGGAGGTTGTGGTCACTGGTGCAGGTCTGCAAATGACTCAGACGAAGCCGATTTTTACCGATATCACACTGGACTTAAAGCAAAATCAGACGTCAGCAGCGACCAGTAATTTGAACGTATTGGATGCAAGAGGGACTGCAGCGGGTTGGGGGATTGTGCTACGGGCCACCGATTTTAAACTGACGAAGATGGTTAGTGGCCAAGCTATCGACTTTGTCATCCCTGCGTCTTCGGTATCTTTCTCTACCCAGTACAAGAATGCTGTTGTTGGAACACCTATTGATTTTAAGGCCGCAAAGGGAGAACTAGCAAGTCACCAGGTGCTCTCTTCGGAGGACAGTCGGATCGTAGGGGTGATCCCTTCGGAGGGGGCG
>NZ_JBOFBG010000124.1:0-1062 GCF_051594305.1 Paenibacillus sp. IHBB 3054
TGCCCCCTCCGAAGGGATCACCCCTACGATCCGGCTGTCCTCCGAAGAGAGCACCTGGTGACTTGCTAGTTCTCCCTTTGCGGCCTTAAAATCAATAGGTGTTCCAACAACAGCATTCTTGTACTGGGTAGAGAAGGATACCGAAGATGCAGGAATGACAAAGTCAATAGCTTGTCCACTAACCATCTTCGTCAGTTTAAAATCGGTGGCCCGTAGCACAATTCCCCAACCCGCTGCAGTCCCTCTCGCATCCAAAACGTTCAAATTACTGGTCGCTGCTGACGTTTGGTTTTGCTTTATGTCCAGTGTGATATCGGTAAAGATCGGCTTCGTCTGAGTCATTTGCAGACCTGCACCAGTGACCACAACCTCCGATTCATCTGCAGCAAAGGCAGAGGAGAACGGGAGCGTTACGAGCATGGCCATCAGCATCGACATTATCCATTTTTTCATGTTTTGCTATTCCTCCTTATTTATTGTTCTGAGTCAATCAACCAAGTGAACAGGCTCCGGACAACCACCTCCCTTCAAACGTTCTGAAAATAAGAAACAAAAAAGCAAACTCCAGGATTGGAATTTGCTCTCTACAGGTTGACCTCTTTGTCACCCGGATCTGCGCTGGATGGTACAGGGGCTGTCTTCTGCTCTTCCTTTTCTTTTTTGCGTTTCCACAGCAGGAGCAGGAGCCAGAACAAGAAGACGAAAATGAAAATAATGACTACTAACACGATCACCACAACCCATATGTGTAGCTCTAACCAATCCCAGAAGGTCTGAGTCACTTCAATCTTCCCTGCCTCTGTCAATGACGCCTGGGAAGCTCTGGACTGTTCAGGAGTGACTGAAAACGAAAAGGTGCGGCTAATGGTCTGCCCAGAGAACGTTGCATTATAAGTAACCTCGTATGTATCCGGCAGCAGTAACTTATTATCCAAGATATAGACCATATCTGCGGTTGTACCCGCATAAATGGAATCCGCACGATAGGCTTGCTGATACATGACCTGGCCTTTGCTGTCCTTTACTGTGATATTTCCAGTCGGTTTCTCTAAAATGGTCCCC
>NZ_JBOFBG010000125.1:0-993 GCF_051594305.1 Paenibacillus sp. IHBB 3054
GTTGTGGGGTTGAGTGTCAGTGTGCCAGGTATAAAGGTTCAAGCTGCGGCCAGTCAGGTGTCCGCCTCTTCTGGAGGTAGCTTGGTGACACTGGCTTCCGCAGGTCCTACACCTACCGCCTCCCCGCCGGTGGAGCGGGAGACGAGCTGGTACATTCCCGATTGGGTAGATGACATGATTCATAAAGTCGATGATATGATTCAATCGTTCAAAGACCTTATGTCCGGCAAGCTGATCAAAGATGCCATTGAAGGTTTAGTTGTTCTGTTAGTGGACGAGCTCATGTCACCGCTCTATGATGCGTTTGCTAAGAGCTACTTGTTTACTCCGCAGATTGCCGAAATCGATCTGGTGCAGTCGGGCTGGTCTATCTTTATGATTATCGGCCTTGTGTCGCTATTTATCGGAATTTCGTGGTTGGCGTTCAAAATTATTCGAGGCAAAAAAGACCTGGGCAGTTTGCTCAAGGTCTTTCTTCTTTGCTTTGTCGCGACCTACCTCTCGCTCACGGCGTTGAATATCGCCAATGTGGGGATTAACTGGATGGCCAGCAAGATGTTCGAAGGCATTATCGGCACGAGTGGTATCACGTATGAGGGTTTGGATGGTCAACAAATTCTAAAAGCCATGATTGTCGGTGCAGATGGGATTACGGAGGCCTCTTACGCAGCGCAGACACTGGGAGAACTGACGGTGTCCACGAGTGGGGGTATTTTTAATCTGCTTGGTTACTTGATACTGGTAGTACTGCCTTTGTATGTGGTAGCGGTGGTTAAAACGTTGGTTCTGATGTTTATGGCCATCCTGGTCAATCTCTGGATTACCCAGTCTGCCTACACGGGAAAGTTTGAGACCATGCTCGGGTTTGCCAATTTGTACGTGCGGACCTTAATTGTAGGCTTGATCTGCGGCCTGCATTGGGCCATTTTTGTGAAAATGCAAACAGATTATGGTGAGGGGACCGGATTTTCTGCGGCAATTGGTATCCCTCCG
>NZ_JBOFBG010000126.1:0-993 GCF_051594305.1 Paenibacillus sp. IHBB 3054
GGGAGGGATACCAATCGCCGCTGAAAATCCAGTTCCCTCACCATAATCCGTTTGCATTTTCACAAAAATGGCCCAATGCAGACCGCAGATCAAGCCTACAATTAAGGTCCGCACATACAAATTGGCAAACCCGAGCATTGTCTCAAACTTTCCTGTGTAGGCAGACTGGGTAATCCAGAGATTGACCAGGATGGCCATAAACATCAGAACCAACGTTTTTACCACCGCTACCACATACAAAGGCAGCACCACCAGTATCAAATAACCAAGCAGATTAAAAATCCCCCCACTCGTGGACACCGTCAGTTCTCCCAGTGTCTGCGCTGCGTAAGAGGCCTCCGTAATCCCAGCTGCACCGACAATCATAGCTTTTAGAATTTGTTGACCATCCAAACCCTCATACGTGATGCCACTCGTGCCGATTATGCCTTCGAACATCTTGCTGGCCATCCAGTTAATCCCCACATTGGCGATATTCAGGACCGTAAGCGAAAAGTAGGTAGCGACAAAGCAAAGAAGAAAGACCTTGAGCAAACTGCCCAGGTCTTTTTTGCCTCGAATAATTTTGAACGCCAACCACGAAATCCCGATAAATAGCGACACAAGGCCGATAATCATAAAGATAGACCAGCCCGACTGCACCAGATCGATTTCAGCAATCTGCGGAGTAAACAAGTAGCTCTTAGCAAAGGCATCATAGAGCGGTGACATGAGCTCGTCCACCAACAGAACAACTAAACCTTCAATGGCATCTTTGATCAGCTTTCCGGACATGAGGTCTTTGAACGATTGAATCATATCATCGACTTTATGAATCATGTCATCTACCCAATCGGGAATATACCAGCTCGTCTCCCGCTCTACAGGCGGGGAGGCTGTAGGTGTAGGCCCTGCGGAAGCAAGTGTCACCATGCTACCTCCAGATGAGGCGGTGACCTGACTGGATGCAGCCTGAACCTTTATACCTGGCGCACTGACACTCAACCCCACAAA
>NZ_JBOFBG010000127.1:0-990 GCF_051594305.1 Paenibacillus sp. IHBB 3054
GTGCGTGCTTTCAGGGCATAGTCGCTGACGATGAGGTCTCCATTTGCATTCGTAGCTCGGTTCTGCCTGCCCCAGGCATCGTAACTGACGGTCATTGTATTTCTGGCCGGGTCAACTACATACACGGGACGATTCCACTCGTCGTAATGATACTGTGTTTGGGTATACCTTCCTGCGTTGGGGTCATAGCGCTCTTGCAGTAATGTTTGGCCGAGACCATTGTAAAATGTAATCCCGTGAGATTTGACCGTATTTCCATTAGATGTCTGTGTCAACGTGTGTTCCGTATCCACTACAAAACTGTAGGTCCCGGCATTCACTGAATCAAAATTCGTAGAGATCTGATTATATGAGTACCTATATTCCTCTGTTTCAGAATACTTGTCCCCATTTGAATTTGTGAAATTGGGCTTGGTGATCTTTAACAGCCTGCCAAGGTCATCGTAAGTATAGGTGATTTTCTGCTGATTGCCGTTGATTTCACTTTTCAGTAGCCCGTTGCCTTTGTCATAACTCATTTGAGTTTTAACAATTTGCTGATTCGGCTGTCCGAGGTTAAACCATTGCTGTTTTTCAGTTGGATAGGCAAAGTTATACGCCGACCCGTACACAATCACAGACTTAACAACCCGCTGATCACCTTTCCACTTCTCGGCAGTGACAGTGAAGGCACTGTTATCTTTTAAGTACGAATAAATGGTAACTTCTCCCGCTGCATTCGTACTTTTCTCTATTCTTCCATCTGACGTGTAAGCGACTGTTTCACTTACCGGGGTCCCATCGGTCTCATTTTGATACCAGCTCTTTGAAGACAGCAGCTTGAATTTCGGGTCATATTGATATGATAGGGTATATTTCTGCTTAAGAGCAGTGTTATTCCGCTTTTCATTTGACAAAGGTAACGTTTCAGTTTGTACGTATCCCAGAGAGTCATAGGTTAAATCTGTATATAGGGTATTAGGGTTCGTATCTGCATCACCTTCATACTCT
>NZ_JBOFBG010000128.1:0-990 GCF_051594305.1 Paenibacillus sp. IHBB 3054
TTGCGTGCTTTCAGGGCATAGTCGCTGACGATGAGGTCTCCATTAGCATTCGTAGCTCGGTTCTGCCTGCCCCAGGCATCGTAACTGACGGTCATTGTATTTCTGGCCGGGTCGATTACATACACAGGACGATTCCACTCGTCGTAATGATACTGTGTTTGGGTATACCTTCCTGCATTGGGGTCATAGCGCTCTTCCAATATTGTTTGTCCTAGACCATTGTAAAATGCAATCCCGTGGGATTTGACCGTGCTTCCATTAGATGTCTGTGTCAACGTGTGTTCCGTATCCACTACGAAACTGTAGATCCCGGCATTCACTGAATCAAAATTCGTAGAGATCTGATTATATGAGTACCTATATTCCTCTGTTTCAGAATACTTGTCCCCATTTGAATTTGTGAAATTGGGTTTGGTGATCTTTAACAGCCTGCCAAGGTCATCGTAAGTATAGGTGATTTTCTGCTGATTGCCGTTGATTTCACTTTTCAGTAGGCCGTTTCCTTTGTCATAACTCATTTGAGTTTTAACAATTTGCTGATTCGGCTGTCCGAGGTTGAACCACTGCTGTTTTTCAGTTGGATAGGCAAAGTTATACGCCGACCCGTACACAAGCACAGACTTAGCAACCCGCAGACCACCTTTCCAGTTCTCGGCAGTGACTGTGAAAGCACTGTTATCTTTTAGATAGGAATAAATGGTAACTTCTCCTGCTGCATTCGTACTTTTCTCTATTCTTCCATCTGACGTGTAAGCAACTGTTTCACTTACCGGGGTCCCATCGGTCTCATTTTGATACCAGCTCTTTGAAGACAGCAGCTTAAATTTCGGGTCATATTGATATGATAGAGTATATTTCTGCTTAAGAGCAGCGTTATTCCGCTTTTCATTTGACAAAGGTAACGTTTCAGTCTGTACGTATCCCAGAGAGTCATAGGTTAAATCTGTATATAGGGTATTAGGGTTAGTGTCTGCATCACCTTCATATTCC
>NZ_JBOFBG010000129.1:0-969 GCF_051594305.1 Paenibacillus sp. IHBB 3054
GTGGCTTTCCAGACTCCAGGGGCAACCTTCACACCTTCAATCCACTCAAGGTCATCCTGCTCTTTATTAGAAGTCCAGGTAGGGAACTGAACACGTTTTATATTAGGGTCTAGTCCGTATATCAAAACATCGTATGAACCCGCCGAGATATTGGCTGTTTTCGGTCCTGATACACCTACACCTCCCTTAACAGCAACTGATGTTCCTCCGATATAGTTTGAATTGCCATACTTGTCATGGGCATAGATATGTGTGAAATAGTTACCTGCTTCATAATTGTGCTTACTGAAGGGTATCCGTATCTTCCACGTTGTATTGCCTATCCGCTCACCGATCACATAGGGCCGCTCAATATCATCCTGATCATTCTTTTCTGTCCATGTCGGGAATTTCACTTCTTGTATGGTTCTGGACACGCCTTCTATAACCACCTCATAGTATTCAGCATCTAATCCGACCGTTTGAGGAGCTCTGACGGTTTGAGTATTCTTAACTTGAGTCGTTACACCCGCTACAACTTTGTTATCCGCATAAACATGTGTTGCATATGCGCCAGTTTCCATCCCATGTTTGGACAGAACGACCGTACCTCTCCAGAGATTTGGAGCAACTTTCACACCTTCAATCCATTCGAGATCATCTTGCTGATTGTATTCCGTCCATGTCGGAAAACGTACAGTTTTAACACTGTCAGGAACCCCTTTCAGATAAATATCATAGGAGACTACCGAAGTGCTGAAGATATACGGTTCTGCGGGTGTAGCCTTACTTCGCTTAAGGAGGTTGCCATTCGCATCATAGGTATACTGAATCATTGAATTATCCGGAAGAATCTCCATCTCAAGCCGACTCTGATTGTAAATGTTGATCTTCTGCCGCTGTGACGTGCCGTTCATATCTTTGATTATATAATTGGAATCAACACCTTCTAATACCGCAGCCGCTGAAGTCTGAGAATTAAAGATAAAA
>NZ_JBOFBG010000130.1:0-860 GCF_051594305.1 Paenibacillus sp. IHBB 3054
GCGTATATCTTTTTTGTGTGTTCTTTGATTTTCATCTTTGATGAATTGAGAAGAGTATTCATCTCTATGTTTTGTCCCTCGCCCACGGCAATACCTCCCTTACTCAATGAAAAAGGTCTAAAATTTATTTTGTTTATATCTTATGGAACCAAGCATGAAACTGACACTATCACTCCCGAGCGTGAGCTATCAATCTTAAAATTAATAGCTACAAGGTCTCCTGACCGAAATTGTCACGGTAAGTCGATATACTCCCGTGAAATAAATAGGTAGAGGTCTCAGTATGCGGGGCGTAAATATTTGCTCCATTTAAAAAATTGTGTAAGTCCAGACGCTGTAAGTACAGTACCATTCGTTGCTGAGACTGTGACTTGCGGTCCAAAAGCAGTAATTCCTTCTGGTGTAAGTGTCAATCCCCAAGCTAAAACCCTATTAACGGAGTACTATGTTATAAAATTTGTGAGTCCAAGATTCCCCCATGAACTTGAACCACAAGATTTTATTTCATTTGTATTGAAATCTTGTGAAGGCAATAGATTACTTTCATTATTTAATTGATCAGAACTGGGATTCAATATTTCCAAATGTGTTACTGTTTGTTCGTTTGGTTCTGCCGAGGTCAAGAGGTTAAATGAGGAGAAGACAAGTACTAGTGTCAAAAGTAGTGAAAGAAAATATTTTGTTCTTTTCATGTCATACATCCAATGTTTTTATTAATTTCCTTGTTATGGAAACTTAGTGGCATATAATATTCTAAATTTCAACTATTTTTGATAGAGATAGGACATTTGTCACATGAGAATTCGCTAGTAAGTTTATTAATAAAAAAGTATAAATGGGAACTTTTGTTCCCCTTAATC
>NZ_JBOFBG010000131.1:0-837 GCF_051594305.1 Paenibacillus sp. IHBB 3054
CTAGGGCCTGTACGCAAACCTATTTAAGCCATAAACGAATAGAAAGTAGCGTCAAAAAAGCCATGAACATGTTCGCTGTTTTTTCATAGCGAGTAGCCAGGCGTCGATAGTTTTTTACTTTGTTGAAAAAGCATTCAACTAAGTGTCGTTCTTTATACGTCTCCGAATCTAGCGGACGCTTTACCCGCCGATTGCGTTTGGATGGGATCACCGGAGTAATGGCTCGGCTTTGCAAAAGCTCTAAAATGGCATTGGTATCGTAGGCGCGATCCGCTAACACTTCTCCCGGGCAAACGTCCAGTTCATGAAGAAGGCGATAGCCCGTGACCGAATCGTGGTCTTGTCCTGGCGTCAATTCGAAACGCAATGGATAGCCAAGCGCATCCACCATTGCATGAATTTTAGTGGTTAATCCTCCGCGCGAACGCCCGATGGCTTGCCGATCCTGCCCCCTTTTGCGCCCGCTCCATGCTGCTGGACGCGGACGATGGTGGCATCGATCATCACTTGCTCCCAATCGGGTTCGATGGCGACATGCTTCAAGATTTCATTCCAAATATTCGCTTTTTGCAACCGCCAGAAAAAACTATAGGCGGAAGACCAAGGACCATAGGTGCTCGGTAAATCTCGCCATGGCGCTCCCGTTCGAGCAACCCATAGCACGGCATTCAGCATCTGGCGCCGATCCTTGGGCGGACGTCCTCCTTGTTTTTTTCGGGCCGGGGGCAGCAAGGGTTCAAGGATATTCCATTCTTCATCCGTTAACTCGTATCTTCGTCTCATATTCCTTATTTTACTAGATTTTTACGAGTTGTACAGTTTGCGTACAGGCCCTAG
>NZ_JBOFBG010000132.1:0-835 GCF_051594305.1 Paenibacillus sp. IHBB 3054
TATTCCCTGATAGCTCAGTTGGTAGAGCACTCGACTGTTAATCGAGTTGTCACAGGTTCGAGTCCTGTTCGGGGAGCCATGCTCTCATAGCTCAGTAGGTAGAGTGCTTCCATGGTAAGGAAGAGGTCACCGGTTCGAATCCGGTTGAGAGCTCCACAGATTTACATGGCCCGTTGGTCAAGGGGTTAAGACACCTCCCTTTCACGGAGGTAACATGGGTTCGAATCCCATACGGGTCACCAACAATACTTATCATTACCCTTTGAAGGCATACATATGGAGGCTTAGCTCAGCTGGGAGAGCATCTGCCTTACAAGCAGAGGGTCGGGGGTTCGATCCCCTCAGCCTCCACCATAAACTTCTTGATATTTATAGAAATTATGGGCATTATAAAGGTATCCATCATAGGGGATTCGCCAAGCGGTAAGGCAACGGACTCTGACTCCGTCATCATAGGTTCGAATCCTATATCCCCTGCCAAATGCGAGCCATTAGCTCAGTTGGTAGAGCACCTGACTTTTAATCAGGGTGTCGAAGGTTCGAGTCCTTCATGGCTCACTTTTATTAGTATTATGCGCGTGTGGCGGAATGGCAGACGCACCAGACTTAGGATCTGGCGTCTTACGACGTGGGGGTTCAAGTCCCTTCACGCGCACCACTTATTTGCGGACGTGGCTCAGCGGTAGAGCATCGCCTTGCCAAGGCGAGGGTCGCGGGTTCGATTCCCGTCGTCCGCTCCATAATTTTTGCGCCCTTAGCTCAGCTGGATAGAGCGTTTGACTACGAATCAAAAGGCCGGGAGTTCGAATCTCTCAGGGCGCGCCATTTTAATATT
>NZ_JBOFBG010000133.1:0-821 GCF_051594305.1 Paenibacillus sp. IHBB 3054
GTTCTGCTAAAATAGGATCATATAAATCAAGTGAGGTCGATCGAAATGAAATTAATGGACGAGCTTATTGATGCTTACTTGGATAACAACTTTGAGCACCCGTACTATTTGGATCTGCATACTGGACAAGTCATTCTGGATTTGGATGAGGCGTATACAGGAGAACCGGGAATCGACTGGGATGACGAGGAAAACGAAGAACGCTATATCGATATTCCAAAGATTGATTCAAATGAAGCATTTTATGTAATGACAAAATTTGCTCAGCGTACTGAATCCGATCCTGAGGATAAATTATTTGATGCTCTTGATGGTAATAAACCTTTTAGAAGGTTTAAGGATACGCTTGATAGATTGGATATTTGGGGAGAGTGGAACAAGTTCGAAAACAAGTATGCAGAAGAAGCAATCCAATCGTGGATGGATCAGTTTGAGCTGGATTACAATGAATTGAGCGAAAAGCACAATAATAATCATCCTTTTTCACAATGAAAGGGCGTAGTACGTTTGAATAGACAAGAGTTACAGAAGAAGGTTCGTCATACGGTGCAACAATTGATCTGGGAAAAAGGGTATGCGAGCCCACTGGATTTGTTCTTGAAGATGGAAAAGGTCTCTCCGAAGCTTGTTGAGGAATGGAGATTAGGAAGGATTCCATACCTTGAACGGGTTCTTCATGGTAACTTGGGTCAATTCAGCTTCATCATGAAAGAATTCCGAAAAACTGCAAGGGAGATCAACCTTAAAGAATCCTATACCGCCTATATGTCCTGGGGAAAAGGTTCGAAACGTCCGCTACGTTTCTCGAAATCAGGTAACGA
>NZ_JBOFBG010000134.1:0-777 GCF_051594305.1 Paenibacillus sp. IHBB 3054
AACGTTGATCAGCCGCTGACTGTCAAATTGGTAGTTTACATAAAACCCAAGATTGGAATCGTTTATTTGTGTCATTCGGCCCAGTACATCCAACTGGTTTAAAATGGACGACGAGTGGTTACCCGCACCCGTAGTAGAATATCCAACGGAGTAATCGTTACGTACTTGGTTCATGCTATCCAGGTAACGTTTCTGCGTTGCCCTTAAGGTTCCATTCACATAACTATTGATCGTACGGTACTTTGGCGATCCATCTCCATAGATAACATCGATTTTTTGCGTAGCAGATGTATTATTGATTACTCCACTAACGGAACTGCTCTTAAGTTGACCTCTCTCGTCGTAGTTGTAACTGAACACACTGCCCATACGGTCCGTTTTACCGGTCTGTTGACCCAGATGATTATAGGACACACTTTCGCTTTTGGCGGCGGCGTCCTGCTTCGTCGTCATCAGTCCGATTTCGTTGTAACTCTTCGTGTTTAAGGTTTGTTCCGACTCACCCTTGCCCTGAATGGTCACCTTGGATATTTGTCCATTTCCGTCATAGCTGTACCGTGTGGTCTGATTCAGCGCATCCTTAACACCAGTTAACTGATTTAATGCGTTGTAACTGTAAAGGGTTGTCACGCCAGCATCATTGAGATGGTTCATCGGATCGGTATATCCCGTAAGATTGCCGATAATATCGTAACTGTAGCGTTCTGTGATGGGCTGCGACTGATTCGGCCAATCTCTAAACGTCCGCTTCGAAATCACCCGGCCCCACGGATCATA
>NZ_JBOFBG010000135.1:0-765 GCF_051594305.1 Paenibacillus sp. IHBB 3054
TCCTCGCTTCAGCGCGCTCAGCCCCTGAATCTCATACAGCGGATAATGGCTGTGTGATTCCGATGCCAGCGCCGCTTCCTGCACCTGCTGCAGCAGCGCCGTTACACTCTGCTCGGGGGAACTGCTGACCCGTACCGGCGTCGTATTAATAAACAGGCCGATCATCCGCTCGATCCCTGGAACTTCCGCCGGTCTCCCCGATACCACCGCCCCGAATACTACATCACCGCTCTGGTTGTACTTCTGCAACAGTAGTCCCCAGATCGTCTGCATCACTGTGTTCGGCGTCACCTGGGCCTGGCGGGCCAACTGTTCCAGCTCCCGGGTCATCCCCACATCCAGACGGAAGGCATGCTCCTGCAGCTCAGCTCCCGCAGGCCCTGCTGTCCAAGGCGCTCGCGGCACACTCGCCTGTTGCTCATAGTTCGCCAAGTACCGGCTCCAGTACTGCCGCGCCGCTTTCCCGTCCTGCTGATTCAGCCATTGCATGTATCGGCTAAACGGCTCCACGGGCCCTAGCTCCATCGGGCGCTTCGTCTGCAACCCGCGATAAATCGCCATGAGCTCCTGCATCAGAATACTCGTGCACCAGCCGTCCATAAGGATGTGATGGAAGCTCCAGATGACATGCTGACATCCCTTCTCCCCGATCACGATCGTGGCGCGCATCAGCGCATCCCGGCTCAGGTCAAAGCCGCTTTGCCGGTCTTCCTGCTGGATCGTCTCCAGATCACCTGACCCTTCCCTCACCCGCAGATCGACTTG
>NZ_JBOFBG010000136.1:0-765 GCF_051594305.1 Paenibacillus sp. IHBB 3054
CCCTTGCTTCAGCGCGCTCAGCCCCTGAATCTCATACAGCGGATAATGGCTGTGTGATTCCGATGCCAGCGCCGCTTCCTGCACCTGTTGCAGCAGCGCCGTTACACTCTGCTCGGGGGAACTGCTGACCCGTACCGGCGTTGTATTGATAAACAGGCCGATCATCCGCTCGATCCCCGGAACTTCCGCCGGTCTCCCCGATACCACCGCCCCGAATACCACATCATCGCTCTGGTTGTATTTCTGTAGTAGCAGTCCCCAGATCGTCTGCATCACTGTGTTCAGCGTCACCTGGGCCTGACGGGCCAACCGCTCCAGCTCCCGGGTCATCCCCACATCCAGACGGAAGGCATGCTCCTGCCGCTCAGCTTCTGTTCGCCCTGTTGCCCCCGTCACTCGCGGCACACTCGCCTGTTGCTCATAGGCCGCCAGGTACCGGCTCCAGTACTGCCGCGCCGCCTCCCTGTCCTGCATGTTCAGCCACTGCATGTATCGGCTAAACGGCTCCACGGGCCCCAGCTCTATCGGCTGCTTCATCTGCAACCCGCGATAAATCGCCATGAGCTCCTGCATCAGAATACTCGTGCACCAGCCGTCCATAAGGATGTGATGGAAGCTCCAGATGACATGCTGACACCCCTTCTCCCCGATCACGATCGTGGCACGCATCAGCGCATCCCGGCTCAGGTCAAAGCCACTTTGCCGGTCTTCCTGCTGGATCGTCTCCAGATCACCTGCCCCTTCTCTCACCCGCAGATCGACTTT
>NZ_JBOFBG010000137.1:0-758 GCF_051594305.1 Paenibacillus sp. IHBB 3054
AACCAATCTACCGGCACCAATGAGATGTTTAGCTCTGTGACCTGAAAGTTCTTCAATCCCCCACACTCCCCCCCTGATAAGCCCTCTGTCTCTTCCAACTCAAAATCCCAAGAACTTTGTTCAAATTTCTTTTTACAGACGCTGCACTGGAAGGCGTACTCTCCTACTTCATGGCACCTATTGCCGCAATGAAGGCAAATCAATTTCGCTTAGTCGCTGCTTTCTGAGCAGCCTCTCTTGGTTTCAAGTATCCCAACTCCACAGCCATATACCGGATTGCTTGCATGTCCTCTTCTGGGTATCCCCAATGTGGGCAATACAGGCCGCCATAACCGTTGTTGTGATTAGCATCATCGTCACCATTGATATAATCCCGGAAGTCACACATCAAGCCCCACAACGTGCCACCGTGGCTGAAATGGTAGTGTTCATCGGGCATCGATTCATGCAAAAGCAATGGGGTCCCGGTGTAGTCGTCTACCAGCCAAAGTTTGCCTGAAGCCCAATTAAGCTGTACGTATCGATCGTATTTGGCCGAGTAAAGGAATTTCCGCCCTCTGCTGCCGATCTCTTTGATTAATGCGTTGACAATATCAATCCTATGTTGAGAGTGGAACGGAGTTTCGCTTGGTGCTGGTTTCGACTGCCCAACCTTGCGTACCCTAGCAATCTTCAAATAATCGAAAAAAGTCATATCCGGGTCACAGTCACTGAAGCTAAGGTATGCATCATATTTGGCTGCTCCAGATGATTTCGCT
>NZ_JBOFBG010000138.1:0-745 GCF_051594305.1 Paenibacillus sp. IHBB 3054
TGGTTCAGAGAAATGATCAACTTTGATACTTTACGAGAAGCAGAAGAATGGGTTTATAATGGCGATGCTTTTAATAAAATAGGGACTGAATTTGAAGGCTATACTACTGGCGACCCTAAATTAGCATATGCATTACTTTATAACCTAGTACGAGAAAACACACTAAACCAACGCTTTCACAATATATATGCTGATAAAGAGGATAGAGATGGACAAACCTTATACATGGTTTGGGTAAGTTGATTTTTAATATTTTTTCGCAAAGGAGGCTATATTTATACTTTCATTGAGTATAATATAGCCTCTATGCGAAATATTATATAGTATTCTCATACTCTTTCACTCTACGATAAAATGTAGGCTTCTTCATTCCGATCCTTCTCATCGCTTCCGTTGCAGTAAATCCCCCGGACTTCCATTCCTCATACACTTCAATAAATTTGGTATCAATTTCATGTTTGGGTCGACCAAAGGTAACCCCTTCAGTCCGAGCCACCTCGATGCCTTCAGCCTGCCTTGAACGATTCTTCTTCCGTTCCTGCTCAGCCACATATGCCAGCAGGCTTAGAAATTGATCCTCCATGACCTTTCCGAAGTCTCCCATCGTCTTAAACTTCCGGGAATCGAACAATGTTTCGTTATCCAGACATACAATGTCTGCACCGATCTCGCGCGTGATTTGTTTCCACTCCGCAATGATACCGTCATAGTCCCGGCCTAACCGATCCAGCGCATCCAAATAAAC
>NZ_JBOFBG010000139.1:0-688 GCF_051594305.1 Paenibacillus sp. IHBB 3054
AAAGTTAAAAAGACACTGGCTAGCAGGGTCACTATCATTGATTTCTTCAAGAACGTCCCTCCAAAATTCTGTTATTTATTGATAAAAATATTAGATTGCAATTCCTAGAATCGATTTATTATAGCAAATCATTTATACGGAAATTGTCGAACCTTGCTATAAATTCTGAGTGAATTTATTTAATGCTATCTCATAAAAAAAACCACATGGAGTATGTGACTCACATGTGGTTAACATTACATTATTTACTGAAGCAGGCTTCCTATTCTACATTAGATCGGGCATCTGTTAACGATTAACGTTGCACGTCCAGACTCCAGCATATTTATTATCAGCATAGATATGCGTAATATAGCTTCCCACCTCAGAGTTATGCCTTTGAAAGAATACCGTGGCTTTCCAGACTCCAGGAGCAACCTTTACACCTTCAATCCACTCAATGTCATCCTGATCTTTATTAGAAGTCCAGGTAGGGAACTGAACACGTTTCACATTAGGGTCTAGTCCGTATATCAAAACATCGTATGAATCCGCCGAGATATTGGCTGTTTTCGGTCCGGATACACCTATACCTCCCTTAACAGCAACTGACGTTCCTCCGACTCCAAGCATGTTACCAGATTGATCAAAAAAGTAGAGGTGTGTTGAATAGTTTCCTGTTTCGAAATTATATTCTCTGAAGGGTATA
>NZ_JBOFBG010000140.1:0-669 GCF_051594305.1 Paenibacillus sp. IHBB 3054
CCAGCATGTGAGCGGGTTCTACAAGTTAATGGAAGGGAGCGGAGCCACGCTTCACAACCTGTACGGGCCGACGGAGGCCACGGTCGATGTCGCGTATTACGACAGCGCTCCGACCTTCGCGAAAGCGGCGGTGCCGATCGGAGGGCCGATCGCCAATACGCAGCTGTACATTGTGAACGACAACCGGCAGCTGCAGCCGATAGGCGTCGCGGGTGAACTATGTATAGCGGGCGACGGTCTGGCCCGGGGCTATCTGAACCGGCCGGAGCTGACGGCGGAGAAATTTGTAGACAACCCGTTCGAGCCGGGGACACGGATGTACCGGAGCGGGGATTTGGCGAGATGGCTGCCGGAAGGCAATCTGGAGTACCTGGGCCGGATCGACCATCAAGTGAAGATCCGCGGCTACCGGATCGAGTGCGGGGAGATCGAAGCACAGCTTATGGCGCATGCGCATATCCGCGAAGCGGTGGTCATGGCCCGCGAGGACGAGCAAGGGCAGGCGTACTTGTGCGCGTATCTTGTGAGCGACGAAGCCGTTCCGGTACCGGAGCTGCGGGCGCAACTGGCAACACAGCTGCCGGATTACATGATCCCGTCCTACTTTGTGGAGCTGGAGAAGCTGCCGCTGACCCCTAACGGCAAGGTGGACCGGAAGGCGCTGCCGGC
>NZ_JBOFBG010000141.1:0-691 GCF_051594305.1 Paenibacillus sp. IHBB 3054
TCCGGCAGCGCCTTGCGGTCGACCTTGCCGTTAGGGCTGAGCGGCAGCTTCTCCAGCTCCACAAAATAGGACGGGATCATGTAATCCGGCAGCTGTGCCGCCAGGTGCGCACGTAGTTCTGCAACCGGAACAGCTTCATCACTTAGGAGATACGCACACAAGTACGCCTGCCCTTGCTCGTCCTCGCGGGCCATAACCACCGCTTCGCGGATATGCGCATGCGCCAGAAGCCGCGTCTCGATCTCCCCGCACTCGATCCGGTAGCCGCGGATCTTCACTTGATGGTCGATCCGGCCCAAGTACTCCAGGTTGCCGTCCGGCAGCCATCTCGCCAAATCCCCGGTCCGGTACATCCGCGTCCCCGGCTCGAACGGATTGTCTACGAATTTCTCCGCTGTCAATTCCGGCCGGTTGAGGTAACCCCGCGCCAGACCATCCCCCGCGATACACAGTTCACCCGCGACGCCCATCGGCTGCAGCTGCCGGTTGTCACTCACAATGTACAGCTGCGTATTGGCGATCGGCACCCCGATCGGCACCGCTGCTTCCGCAAAGGTCGAAGCACTATCGTAATACGTGACATCGACCGTGGCCTCCGTCGGCCCGTACAGGTTGTGAAGAGTTGCTCCGCTCCCCTCCATTAACTTGTAGAAGCCTGTCACATGCTGCGGCTTCAACGCTTCCCTGCTGC
>NZ_JBOFBG010000142.1:0-635 GCF_051594305.1 Paenibacillus sp. IHBB 3054
CCAGGTGTTGCAGCATTGTCGGGTTGATTAGGTTTCGCATCAAAGAACTGCCCGTCCTTCGTTCTGTAATACGCCTGCAGACGCGCCATCTTGCTTTGTCTTTTCTCCTGGCTGCTTATGAGCAGTTCCGTGTACACAATTTTGGAATTGGTCCCCTCATAAACAGTCGTACGGCTCTCCTGAACGTTGGCATTTTTACCTTTACCGCTGATTTTGTAGGTGCCCCCGCGGTCAATGTTATCTATTGCATTCAGTGAATTACTCATGCTGAGGTCCAGGAACGGCACCTTCTCGGTATTCACCGTACTGAATAAATTGATTCGAACATCTTCGAATTCCTCGGTATACGGAACTTTGGACATCACTACAATCTCGGCAGACTTGCCCGGAGCCAGCGTCGCGGCCTCTTTATCGATCAGCAGATTCGTAGTCGCCGCTAAATCATTGGTACCCAGTTTAATCGCTCCCGTAAGTTCGGGAAGCGTAAGGGTTACGGACTGGGTGTTGGTGATGTTCAGCTTGGCCATGACGATATCATCATCCTTCCAAGGATAACGTTGTAATGACGTCAAGTTGTAAGAGAAGGATCCAAATTGATTCGTACGACTATAGACCTCCCCCCTTTGCACATCAGC
>NZ_JBOFBG010000143.1:0-626 GCF_051594305.1 Paenibacillus sp. IHBB 3054
CGAATTTTCCATGTCGTGTCGTTTACCTTTTCTCCGATGATCCATGGATCCTTAATGTCATCTTGACCTTTATACTCTGTCCATGTGGGAAACCGTACTTCTTTAATTGTTCGTGCGACTCCTTCCACATAAACTTCGTAATATCCGTCAGTTAATGACACTGTTTGAGGAGAGATGATTTTTGTAGTATCTTGGATGTTAGTATTAAGACCTTTCACTAACTGATTGTCTGCGTAGATATGTGTATTGTACGTACCTCTTTGCCCCCCGTGTTTCGACAGGATAACCTTACCTTTCCAGAGATTTGGGGCAACTTTCACGCCAGCTATCCATTCGATATCATCTTGCCCTTTGTCTTCCGTCCATGTTGGAAAATTTACATTTTGAACACTGTCAGGAACCCCTTTAAGATAGATATCATAAGAGACTGCTGAAGTGCTGAAGAGGTACGGTTCTGCAGGTGTAACCTTATTTCGCTTAAGAAGATTTCCATTTGCATCATAGCTATACCGGATCATTGAGTTATCCGCAAGAATCTCTGTCTCTAGTTGATTGTAATTGTAAATGCTGATCTTCTGCCGCTGTGGCGTACCATTCATATCTACAATCAGATAATTGGAATCGAT
>NZ_JBOFBG010000144.1:0-601 GCF_051594305.1 Paenibacillus sp. IHBB 3054
GTTGCTCATGGAGTATCAAGAATCCGGGAAGGTGTACCTGCTGCCTGCAGGAACGCTGAAGCCGTAAAGGAGGGGTACCATGAAGCGGTATTTCTTTCTGGCCGCGATGCTCATCCTTCTGGGAACCGTACAATCTCCGGTTACACATGCGGAGCTGGGTGATTCTGAAGGAGATGCTTCGAAAACGGTAGTTTCAGCCACCTATGCGGTTTATTCTGCGCAACCACTTGGTGCGATGCGTATAGCTGGTGAGTCCACGCCGATAACACTGAATACTTCCGGAAACCTACAGTTCTCCAAGCATCTGAAGCTGGAGGTTGAACATGAGGGAGACACGGGATGGCAATATGCCGTGCGATTGGATGAATTCACGGTCCGGCATACGCTTGCGCAAGGCAATATTCGGGCGAAGATTCCTGCAGGATATGCTTCATATCAAGTATCGGGGATTACCTCGGAGAACGAGACAAACGGGATGATAACCGGGGCGGGGGTATTTGCCTCTGGAAGTTCTCAAGTGGTGCTAGAAGCTGCTGAAGGTTCCGGACGCGGTCGTTTCAGTGCGGATCTGATCCTGCAGGTGGATCTTCCCGATCTTCTG
>NZ_JBOFBG010000145.1:0-601 GCF_051594305.1 Paenibacillus sp. IHBB 3054
TAGGAGATCGGGAAGATCCACCTGCAGGATCAGATCCGCACTAAAACGACCATGTCCGGAACCATCAGCAGCTTCTAGCACCACTTGAGAACTTCCCGAGGCAAATACCCCCGCACCGGTTATCATCCCGTTTGTCTCGTTCTCCGAGGTAATCCCCGATACTTGATATGAAGCATACCCTGCAGGAATCTTCGCCCGAATATTGCCTTGCGCAAGCGTATGCCGGACCGTGAATTCATCCAATCGCACGGCATATTGCCATCCTGTATCTCCCTCATGTTCAACCTCCAGTTTCAGATGCTTGGAGAACTGTAGGTTTCCGGAGGTATTCAGTGTTATCGGCGTGGATTCACCAGCTATACGCATCGCACCGAGGGGTTGCGCAGAATAAACCGCATAGGTGGCTGAAACTACCGTTTTCGAAGCATCTCCCTTAGAATCACCTAGCTCCGCATGTGTAACCGGAGATTGTACGGTTCCCAGAAGGATGAGCATTGCGGCCAGAAAGAAATACCGCTTCATGGTACCCCTCCTTTACGGCTTCAGCGTTCCTGCTGGCAGCAGGTACACCTTCCCGGATTCTTGATACTCCATTAACAGT
>NZ_JBOFBG010000146.1:0-599 GCF_051594305.1 Paenibacillus sp. IHBB 3054
ACTACCTACGGACATCTATCTGCTCAGATGCATGTCTCTGTGGGTGACAGGGTGAGCAAAGGACAGTTGATTGGACAAATCGGACAAGGGATTGTTGGGCGATCTACCGGTTCACATTTACATTTTCAGGTGGAGCTGAACGGAGCAGCCGTTGATCCACTCAATTATGTATTCGCCCCAGGCTCAGAACTGCCAAGTTTGCCAAGTGAGCTAGGGTATCAGCCCTTAAATGTAGATTACGTCTTGCAGTTTTTAAATAAACGAAAATCCGCGCTGGCTGATCGCAGCCTGCTGCAGATGATCGATGACGCGGGACGGACTAAAAATGTATCCCCCTATCTCCTGATCGCCATTACCGGTCAAGAACAATCTTTCGTGCCGAGAAACAATAACCATGCTTCGGAGATTATCCGAAATCCGTGGAACGTATTTGGATGCTGGTGCAAGGGGAAAGGAGCGCGACTAACGACCGGAGAATCGGCCCAGATTGCGGCCAATACCATTATCAAGTTATCACAGGATCTTCCTGCCGGTCGAGATCCGATTCAATGGCTGTCGGCCAAAGATAACCCTCGTGGTTACTATGCAGAACATAACGG
>NZ_JBOFBG010000147.1:0-592 GCF_051594305.1 Paenibacillus sp. IHBB 3054
CGGGGGATTCCCCTTTCTGCTTCCGTTGCCAGTCGTGTTCAAGATGGCATGGATTGTGGCGATTTTTATGCTTAGCACCTTTGGGCATATGCTCAAGTGGCCCTATCGCATAAAGCGTTATATTCATGATCAACAACAAAAGAAAGACGGTACAGGGGAAGACATTGGGTCTTTTTTGGGCGTGGAGGAAGATGGCTGGCTCTATCGCAGCGGGAAGACCTTGCATGTCGTATCCTCCTTAACGGCAGCTCCTTGGAGAACGGCTGTATTTGCGCAAAAACGATCACGGATTGGGGGATTTGAGCAATTTCTGCGTGCCATCGTGCAGGAAGGCTTTAGTGCCCAAATTTCAGCAGAACAAATTCCGGACGTGCGCCATGAACTCTGGAACGAGAAACGTAGTCGCCTTGCTGCAAGTGAAGGCATCCAGCAGATGAAGGTGAATCGGCTGGAGATGTGGGAACGGCTGGCCCAGAAGGGGGAGGCGTTGCGCAGTGAATATACGCTGACGCTCACGACATCCGAATCCAAAATCAATATCAGGGAACGGGAAGATGAACCTGAAAACCTGAATACGGAGGAGATGAAGCGT
>NZ_JBOFBG010000148.1:0-592 GCF_051594305.1 Paenibacillus sp. IHBB 3054
TGGGGGATTCCCCTTTCTGCTTCCGTTGCCAGTCGTGTTCAAGATGGCATGGATTGTGGCGATTTTTATGCTTAGTACCTTTGGGCATATGCTCAAGTGGCCCTATCGCATGAAGCGCTATATCCATGATCAACAACAAAAGAAAGACGGTACAGGGGAAGACATTGGGTCCTTTTTGGGCGTGGAGGAAGATGGCTGGCTCTATCGCAGCGGGAAGACCTTGCATGTCGTATCCTCCTTAACGGCAGCTCCTTGGAGAACGGCTGTATTTGCGCAAAAACGATCACGAATTGGGGGATTTGAGCAATTTCTGCGTGCCATCGTGCAGGAAGGCTTTAGTGCCCAAATTTCAGCAGAACAAATTCCGGACGTGCGCCATGAACTCTGGAACGAGAAACGCAGTCGCCTTGCTGCAAGTGAAGGCATCCAGCAGATGAAGCTGAATCGGCTGGAGATGTGGGAACGGCTGGCCCAGAAGGGGGAGGCGCTGCGCAGTGAATATACGCTGACGCTCACGACATCCGAATCCAAAATCAATATCAGGGAACGGGAAGATGAACCTGAAAACCTGAATACGGAGGAGATGAAGCGA
>NZ_JBOFBG010000149.1:0-588 GCF_051594305.1 Paenibacillus sp. IHBB 3054
GAGCACAAGCTATTTGCAGGATAAGCTAACAGGCGAAAGGCTGAATTATGCAGAACAAAGCTTTGATGCCTGGGGAAACAAAATTTCAGCCTCCACCTATAAAGATTGGCCCGCAAATCAGCAAAAGATTAGCGAAGCCTATCGATACGATATCGCAGGAAGGGTCACAGGCTATACCGATCCGAACAAGAACCTGAATGAGGATGGAGTTACGACCTCCTACACCTACGATGCCTTAGGCCGTTTAATTGCCGTGAAGGACGCCTTGAACCAAACGACAACCTATACGTATGACGGAAACGGGCAACTTTCCAAGGTGACGATACAGGCCAAAGGCGGTACGCCGCAAACCTTAAATACGAAAACGTATAACGAGTTGGGACTGGTTAGCGTGAAGCAGGATGGAGCTTCGCAAATGGAAAGCTCCACTTACAACAACCTAGGACAATTAGAAACGAAAACAGACCGCAATGGCAGCACATTCGGGTATGTGTATGACGAAAGAGGCCAACTGAAAAAGAACACCATCCGCGGGATCATTAACAATGTAGCACAAACGCAGGAAACGAATGTGATTTTCGGTGACGG
>NZ_JBOFBG010000150.1:0-586 GCF_051594305.1 Paenibacillus sp. IHBB 3054
TAATAATAAAGAATATAAAGTTGACTTGAAAAATAATGACAATTTAAAAATAAAAGCGTCTTCCTAGCAAATGGGGAAACGTTAAAAAATGGAAAGATCATTCGATTGGTGTTTTCAGCTTTTTACCAGGATAAGCAAGAAAGTGAAATAATACTCTTAGATTACGATCTCAATAAAGATGAATATAAAGTGAAGAGTTTTTCAATTGATAAATTACCTTCCGGCGATAATACGATTTCTCCAAGCGACTCGATTCTTGATGAAAATAAACTTTATATTTATAAAAATAAAAAGATAGGTTTTATTGACTTGGAGAAAGAGGAGTTTATTGAGTTAAGTAAAATTTCAGAAGATGTGCATTCATTTATGACTGAGAAATTTAAAAATCCACATGTCGAGCGGAAAGTTGTGCCCGTTGGGAAAATTGAAGACACTTTAATCTTCATAGATACCACACTATACATCGATGATAAAACATCGGGCATGCTTGTATATGCTTATTCGCAGGAAGAAGACCCGATTGGTAAAATTTTAATTGAGGGACAGAGGATATATCTTTTTGATAAAAATAATATTGAAGTTTCTT
>NZ_JBOFBG010000151.1:0-559 GCF_051594305.1 Paenibacillus sp. IHBB 3054
GAGAACGATTCCTTTTAACCCCTTTGGGCTTTGTTGTCCAGTCTTTGCCTGTGTCTGCTCCGGATACTCTGCAATGGAAACGGGAGGATGAGGCAACTCCAACCCTTCTTCTCCAGTTCTGTTCTCATGCGTAAGTTCCACAACCTCTTCTGGCACTATATCTTTTCGGGTTCTTAACTTCTGCCACCCCAAACGGCATTTCAACGCCCACGAACTAAAACGAGGACGGATATATTGCCTCCACTTCGCTAGGAGAATGGGGATGACTTTTTTACAGCTACGCCATCCATTTCCGATAAACCCTTTGCTCAGCTTCAACTTATTAAATCGCCCTGCATCCGTAGCGGTTTCCTCAATGATCCATGGCCCCACGATGGACTCTTCCTCGATCTCCAGGTCTTCTGTATTCTCTGCTTCATCCCCTCCGGATTCATCCTCTTGGATGACTTTCAGAAGAAGGGGGCTAAAGATCGATTGAGCCTCTTCTTCCTCATTCTGTTCTTCCGGCTTTGTCACCTCTTCGGGTTCTTCCGCCCATGTTCCTTCAGCCATTTTCCAC
>NZ_JBOFBG010000152.1:0-559 GCF_051594305.1 Paenibacillus sp. IHBB 3054
AAGAACGATCCCTTTTAACCCCTTTGGGCTTTGTTGTCCTGTCTTTACCTGTGTCTGCTCCTGATACTCTGCAATGGAAACGGGAGGATGAGGAAACTCCAGCCCATCTTCTCCAGTTCTGTTCTCATGCGTAAGCTCCACTACCTCTTCTGGCACTATATCATTTCGGTTTCTCAACTTCTGCCACCCCAAACGGCATTTCAACGCCCACGAACTAAAACGAGGACGGATATATTGCCTCCACTTCGCTAGGAGAATGGGGATGACTTTTTTACAGCTACGCCATCCCTTTCCGATGAACCCTTTGCTTAGCTTCAACTTATTAAATCGCCCTGCATCCGCAGCAGTTTCCTCAATAATTAATGGTCCTTCGATGGAATCTTCCTCGATCTCCAGGTCTTCTGTATTCTCTGCTTCATCCCCTCCGGGTTCATCCTCTTGGATGACTTTCAGAAGTAGGGGGCTAAAGATCGATTGAGCCTCTTCTTCCTCATTCTGTTCTTCCGGCTTTGTCATCTCTTCGGGTTCTTCCGCCCATGTTCCTTCAGCCATTTTCCAT
>NZ_JBOFBG010000153.1:0-553 GCF_051594305.1 Paenibacillus sp. IHBB 3054
CAACCACACACACTGTGGTATTTTTTTTGCCCTTAATATTTATATACGGTAGAAGGGCCTTTAGCTCAGCTGGTTAGAGCGCACCCCTGATAAGGGTGAGGTCGGTGGTTCGAGTCCACTAAGGCCCACCATTTTCCCTGATAGCTCAGTTGGTAGAGCACTCGACTGTTAATCGAGTTGTCACAGGTTCGAGTCCTGTTCGGGGAGCCATTATGGAGAGGTGTCCGAGTTTGGCCGAAGGAGCACGATTGGAAATCGTGTAGGCGCCACAAGCGTCTCGAGGGTTCGAATCCCTCTCTCTCCGCCACAAATTTTCAACAAGCATGGCCCGTTGGTCAAGGGGTTAAGACACCTCCCTTTCACGGAGGTAACATGGGTTCGAATCCCATACGGGTCATATCATGGAGGCTTAGCTCAGCTGGGAGAGCATCTGCCTTACAAGCAGAGGGTCGGGGGTTCGATCCCCTCAGCCTCCACCATAACATTTCCCTAAGAAGCTGAAGCTTCGCAATGGATTCCAGGTGTTTTTCTGGGACCGAAAGGGAACAATAAC
>NZ_JBOFBG010000154.1:0-550 GCF_051594305.1 Paenibacillus sp. IHBB 3054
TAGTATGGCATCAGGGATCAGAAGTATAAGCTTCGCAAGAATTACTTTGCAATCTCGCAACGAAGTGCAGAGTATCCGCCCTGTTCCGTGTTTTTAGCTAATTATTAATATTGGGGATTAGCCAAGCGGTAAGGCAACGGACTTTGACTCCGTCATGCATAGGTTCAAATCCTATATCCCCAGCCATTTTCATGAGAGCCATTAGCTCAGTTGGTAGAGCACCTGACTTTTAATCAGGGTGTCGAAGGTTCGAGTCCTTCATGGCTCACCATTTCTTTAAAGTGTGCGCGTGTGGCGGAATGGCAGACGCACCAGACTTAGGATCTGGCGTTTTACGACGTGGGGGTTCAAGTCCCTTCACGCGCACCATGTTTTTGCGGACGTGGCTCAGCGGTAGAGCATCGCCTTGCCAAGGCGAGGGTCGCGGGTTCGATTCCCGTCGTCCGCTCCATATAGATTTTGCGCCCTTAGCTCAGCTGGATAGAGCGTTTGACTACGAATCAAAAGGCCGGGAGTTCGAATCTCTCAGGGCGCGCCATTTTTTAATACC
>NZ_JBOFBG010000155.1:0-536 GCF_051594305.1 Paenibacillus sp. IHBB 3054
AATAGAAAAGCTTCCTCAGTCCTAGAAGAAGATAGAAATTTTGTCTATGTTGAAAATGGACAAGCCATGACAGACAGTCGAAGTATTGCGGACAAGTTTGGTAAGCGTCATGCGGATATTTTAAGAAGTATTAAAACGCTCGAATGCAGTGCTGAATTTACTGAACGCAATTTTGCGCTAAGCGAGTACATGGACAAATCTGGAAGAAAGAATCCGTATTACAAGGTGACTCGTGATGGATTTGTATTTCTGATTACAGGTTTTACGGGTAGGGAAGCTGCGAGGTTCAAAGAAGACTATATTGCCGCCTTTAATCAAATGGAAATCCAGTTACAGGGATTGCTTGCTTCGGCACAATCAAATCCATTGGTTATAAGTGAAGTGGCATTTACTCAAATGAAGGAACGCGTAAAGGAAGTAGAGCAGCAACTGAACCACGTAACCAAAGAGATCACTCTCATAACGTGTGAACAGAAGATGTTGCATGCTGCTATTAGACGCAGGGTCATTTTGATGGCTAATCAACCAAGCCAGCG
>NZ_JBOFBG010000156.1:0-540 GCF_051594305.1 Paenibacillus sp. IHBB 3054
CATAAACGGGAACATGAGTTCCCATTATATCTTTTAATAAAAAAAATTTCTATCGAATTCTCATGTGACAATTGTCCTATTTATATCAAAAATAGTTGAAATTCAGAATATTATATGCCATTATGTTGTCTCAGCAACGAATGGTACTGTTACTACAGCGTCTGGGCTCACACATTTTTTAAATGGAGCAAATATTTACGCCCCTCACACTGAGCCCTCTACCTATCTATTTCACGGGAGTATATCGACTTACCGTAACAATTTCGGGACAAATTCACGCCTAGAATCAGGTGACCTTGTAGCTATTAATTTTAAGATTGATAGCTCACGCGCGGGAGGGATAGTGTCAGTTTCATGCTTGGTTCCATAAGATATAAACAAAAATAAATTTCAGACCTTTTTCATTGAGTAAGGGAGGTATTGCCGTGGGCGAGGGACAAAACATAGATGAATACTCTTCTCAATTCATCAAAGATGAAAATCAAAGAACACACAAAAAAGATATACGTTGGTTCAGAGAAATGATCAACTTTGATACGT
>NZ_JBOFBG010000157.1:0-502 GCF_051594305.1 Paenibacillus sp. IHBB 3054
AAAATGAATATGATTTCTTTGGTAATATATTGCCCAGTAACAGATCGAATGGTCACTATGAATACATGCTGAAACGGGTGCAGTACAATAATACGTCACAAACGGTCTATGATTACGAATACGGCGTTCATAATCTATCTAAGTATGGAGTCATTAAAAAATCACGTGTTAGCGGCAGAAGCGATATCATTCTACGGAATTCCCTGCCTTCATATGTTATGAATCATAATGTCTTTACCTACAGTGGAGACTATAGTGCTTATGGGGTAACCAATGACCCCGAAAACCTGCCTGCAGGATATCACTTTTCTAGCACTGTGACTGCATTGGACAAAAATAATGCACCACAGCAGAAGACAATCACTTCATTTAATCATCTGAAGCAAAATGAATCAGTAGAGAGCAAGATCATAAGCGGAAGCCAGGCTGGACAAAGAATACTTACCCTGTACTCCAATTTTTTGACCGACTACAAGTATAAGCCGACCTTAATTGAACAGCG
>NZ_JBOFBG010000158.1:0-502 GCF_051594305.1 Paenibacillus sp. IHBB 3054
TTCCTCTTCATCAGCGGCGCATTCTTTAGCTTTTTGGAAAACATTTATAACTGGACCTCCACGCAGGATCTCGGAGGGGAAACGAAGACAACGTTCATCCAGTCCATGGATCATAACCACAAGTTGTCATAATGGCCCGGCTGATGACTGACAACGATTATATCTCGAAAATGAAAAAAATGTATAAAGTAGATCCGGATGTGGTGGACGGTATGAACTGGTTCTTGGTCTTGGCCGGAGCTGCAGGGACGATATTTTGTGTTCTCGCTCTCTCCTATTGGCTGATCCGTTTCTTTGGCTTTCTGTTGTCCGCAAGCCGGGGCGCTAAAAGTATAAAAGATACTCGCTTTTGGCGGAACATGGGTGTGGCGCTCTTGATCATAATTTTGATTATGACCGGATCGGTTTTCACCTTGCTTTCACAGTTTTATGATTACATGGCCTTATGGGGGTGGGGAAGTTGAGAAGGCGTATTTATATGCTGGTCGTCATACTCTTTATG
>NZ_JBOFBG010000159.1:0-484 GCF_051594305.1 Paenibacillus sp. IHBB 3054
GTCGGCATCGGCGATTCGTTCTTCGAGCGCGGCGGTCACTCGCTGAAAGCGATGACACTGGTGTCGCGCATTCATCAGCAGCTGGCGGTGGAGCTGCCGCTGCGGGAGCTGTTCGCGCGTCCGACGGTGAAGGCGTTGGCGGTCTATGTGCGCAGCACGGAGGAAAGCGGCTACGGCCGAATCGAGCCGGCAGCGGCGCAGGCATCGTACCCGCTGTCTTCGGCGCAGCGGCGGCTATACGTGCTGCATGAGGTGGAGCCGGAGAGCACGCGGTACAACATGCCGGGGGTCATGGAGCTAACAGGGCAGGTGGATGCGGATCGGCTGGAGGAAGCGATTCGCTCGGTCATCGCCCGACACGAATCGCTACGCACGTCGTTTATGTGGATCGACGGAGAACCGAGACAACAGGTGCACGAAGATGTGCCGTTGGAATGGGGATGCCGGGATGCAGATGAAGGGCAGGCCCGGGAACTCACCCGGA
>NZ_JBOFBG010000160.1:0-475 GCF_051594305.1 Paenibacillus sp. IHBB 3054
ACCAAAGTATGAGCGAATATTTCAGTACGGTCCCTGCCAAATCATTCAGTTCCGGGAACAGGTTAAGAAAGCGTACAGTTGCACTCCCTGCTGCGCTGGTCA
This sequence comes from Paenibacillus sp. IHBB 3054, assembly GCF_051594305.1. Classification (NCBI taxonomy): domain Bacteria; kingdom Bacillati; phylum Bacillota; class Bacilli; order Caryophanales; family Paenibacillaceae; genus Paenibacillus; species Paenibacillus sp. IHBB 3054. The sequence continues at coordinate 103 of NZ_JBOFBG010000160.1, forward strand.
GCGTTATGCGGTTCGCGAATTGCGGAAACGACTCTTTCGGTGAATGTTCCGGAGTGCTCACGTTCCTTCCCCTCCCTTCATCATGGTCCGGATTAAATCTCGCAATTGCTGATTAAAGCGTGCGCCATTTTCTTTCACCAGTGGCCACCAAGCATCTGATTCATCGAATATGAAATGATAGACCTCATTTAAATTGCGAAGCAGCATAACTACTAAAAATACACCTAAAGCTTTGACCAGCCAGGTCGGTAATCCGTTGCTGCCTTTCTTATAAAAGACCCACAGGATGATCGCAATAATGACAACCGTTAAATTCACTTAACCGCCCCCTCTTAATAACAATTTGAAGTATTTGGATACGCCAATCCACCAT
>NZ_JBOFBG010000161.1:0-475 GCF_051594305.1 Paenibacillus sp. IHBB 3054
CCCAAAGTATGAGCGAATATTTCAGTACGGTCCCCGCCAAATCATTCAGTTCCGGGAACAGGTTAAGAAAGCGTACAGTTGCACTCCCCGCTGCGCTGATCAGCGTTATGCGGTTCGCGAATTGCGGAAACGACTCTTTCGGTGAATGTTCCGGAGTGCTCACGTTCCTTCCCCTCCCTTCATCATGGTCCGGATTAAATCTCGCAATTGCTGATTAAAACGTGCGGCATTTTCTTTCACCAGTGGCCACCAAGCATCCGATTCATCGAAAATGAAATGATAAACCTCATTTAAATTGCGAAGCAGCATAACTACTAAAAATACGCCCAAAGCTTTGACCAGCCAGGTCGGTAATCCATTGCTGCCTTTCTTGTAAAAGACCCACAGGATAATCGCAATAATGACAACCGTTAAATTCACTTAACCGCCCCCTCTCAATAACAATTTGAAGTATTTGGATACGCCAATCCACCAA
>NZ_JBOFBG010000162.1:0-473 GCF_051594305.1 Paenibacillus sp. IHBB 3054
AACAAAATGCCCCGTCTTTCTGTCTTTGCCATCCAGCGTATTGACTACGATATGCCGTGGATGTTTCATCCAGCGCTTAACTAACCGATTCGTATGCTTTAACAGGCTCATCAGCATCCTCCTCTCCATGCAACTGGGCAATCAGCGGTGTACGCAGCAGCGGATCAAGAGCCAGAGGCCTTCCCTGGAACAAGCAATACCCTGCCGCAGGAAAATAGGGGTAGACCGCGGTGAAGGACTGTTTATATTGCTCCCTCAGCAGTGCGGCCATTCTGGAAGCCATCTCTGGGGTACTCTGGTTTAGCCAGAACTCTCCTGCCCAGCGGGGGGCAGCGTCCGTAAACCGGAGCCAATGATGATAATCACAGTCCATGATAGCAATGGAACGATGTCGCTGCATGAGCGCCTCCCGTTCGGGGTAGTTCCACGGGATCTCGGCAATGACCAGTCCATCTTCTGCTGATCGGCGCTGG
>NZ_JBOFBG010000163.1:0-473 GCF_051594305.1 Paenibacillus sp. IHBB 3054
GACAAAATGTCCCGTTTTTCCGTCTTTCCCATCCAACGTATTGACTACGATATGTCGTGGATGTTTCATCCACCGCTTAACTAACCGATTCGTGTGCTTTAACAGGCTCATCAGCATCCTCCTCTCCATGCAACTGGGCAATCAGCGGTGTACGCAGCAGCGGATCAAGAGCCAGAGGCCTTCCCTGGAACAAGCAATACCCTGCCGCAGGAAAATAGGGATAGACCGCTGCGAAAGACTGTTTATATTGCTCCCTCAGGAGTGCGGCCATTCTGGAAGCCATCTCTGGGGTACTCTGGTTTAGCCAGAACTCTCCTGCCCAGCGGGGGGCAGCGTCCGTAAACCGGAGCCAATGATGATAATCACAGTCCATGACGGCAATAGAACGATGTCGCTGCATGAGCGCCTCCCGTTCGGGGTAGTTCCACGGGATCTCGGCAATGACCAGTCCATCTTCTGCTGATCGGCGCTGA
>NZ_JBOFBG010000164.1:0-473 GCF_051594305.1 Paenibacillus sp. IHBB 3054
CGACTCCTCGATGTAATTCATCGTTTCGGAGGTGCCCGCCGCAGTCAGGTAGCTTACCGCTTTCCGCTGCTTCAAATTATAATTTGTCACAAAGACATTACGATAGGAATCCGTTAAACTTTTTTGTTGGCCCCAAGCATCATAACCCACCGTTATTTCATTAGAAAGCGCATCTTTTTGATAGATGGGTCTGCCCATATCGTCATAGTGATACTGGGTGAACACCCACTTTCCAGCGTTATCATCCAAGTGTTCCTCTAAAAGAGCCAAACCCATTCCGTTATAAAGTACATTTGCATAGGTTTTAACCACGCTGTTATTCGATAACTGAGTGACAGTTCGGATAGAGTCCACTTTTAAGACCGGCATTCCCGTATTGACAGCATCAAAGTTTGCGGAACTTGTATTATAGTAGTTGTACTCTACGACCTCGCTGAACACTTCTCCGTTGGCGTTGGAGCGATTTGGATATC
>NZ_JBOFBG010000165.1:0-471 GCF_051594305.1 Paenibacillus sp. IHBB 3054
TCAGCTTCCAAAACACTCACTCGTGTTCAGTTTTGAAAGAGCAAGTCTCTTTCGTATGCGTTTGGTGGCGATAGCGGAGGGGTTCCACACGTACCCATCCCGAACACGACCGTTAAGTCCTCCAGCGCCAATGGTACTTGGACCGAAGGGTCCTGGGAGAGTAGGACGCTGCCAAGCGGACAACCAATTCTTTGGTTGATTCAATGTTATGTTATATGGGCTTTTAGCTCAGTTGGTTAGAGCGCACCTCTGATAAGGGTGAGGTCGGTGGTTCGAGTCCACCAAGGCCCACCATATAACATTTAACAGAATAGTACCTTTATGGGGCCATAGCTCAGCTGGGAGAGCGCCTGCCTTGCAAGCAGGAGGTCAGCGGTTCGATCCCGCTTGGCTCCACCAAAATGATTTAAACTCAATACTTCTTTAAACTTGATCCTTGAAAACTGGATACCGAAACGAATTTGCGTTTTA
>NZ_JBOFBG010000166.1:0-468 GCF_051594305.1 Paenibacillus sp. IHBB 3054
ATACCTTCTCAATTCTTCCTCAGTGATGCCAGATTCTTTAAATATCTGCTCTGAATCACTTCCGAAACGTCTGACAAGTCCTGCGGCATAAGCTACGCCTTGAATAAAACCAATCTGCCTAGCGTCCAGTTCCTTTGCCATTTCACTTCACCCTTTCACTCGAAGTATTATCTGCGATATCAATCTTGGGCAATTGGATTCTCGCCCAGTGCGTAACCCATGTTAGTGGAGTGTCATTAATATGCCACCCGTAACCGCCGTCCGGATGAGCTTGTGCAGCGTGCCGAGCACCTAACACGACTCTTCTGCCGTCTGTTACCAGGGTGTCAATGTGACTTTCAATGCTCTTATCATGCCGGTCATATAAAATCCATTCCATCACTTGGTCTGTATTTACCATTAGGCGTCGAACAATCTCTTTCTTGTACTCGTCAGCGAACTCATAGTCGCCAGCACGACAAGCAATCT
>NZ_JBOFBG010000167.1:0-472 GCF_051594305.1 Paenibacillus sp. IHBB 3054
CGTTTCGGATTCAGTTTTCAGGCGATCAAGCCTGATATGAATATTCCCTGATAGCTCAGTTGGTAGAGCACTCGACTGTTAATCGAGTTGTCACAGGTTCGAGTCCTGTTCGGGGAGCCATATGGAGAGGTGTCCGAGTTTGGCCGAAGGAGCACGATTGGAAATCGTGTAGGCGCCACAAGCGTCTCGAGGGTTCGAATCCCTCTCTCTCCGCCACAATTTTTTACAGGTATGGCCCGTTGGTCAAGGGGTTAAGACACCTCCCTTTCACGGAGGTAACATGGGTTCGAATCCCATACGGGTCACCATTTCTTCACTTGATTTCATCTAGTGAAATTGCTACAATAACAATTGTTCGTTTATGGAGGCTTAGCTCAGCTGGGAGAGCATCTGCCTTACAAGCAGAGGGTCGGGGGTTCGATCCCCTCAGCCTCCACCATTGTAACTTTCAAATGAATACTTTTTTTACTTT
>NZ_JBOFBG010000168.1:0-444 GCF_051594305.1 Paenibacillus sp. IHBB 3054
AATCCAGGTGCTGTCAAAAAAGTCGGTATTAACAGCAATACAGTGGAAATGCAGATGGTGAATGCTTCGGTTTATTCAGAGGACGCTCATGGAGTATGGTCCTTTCAGTTACGTCTGAAGAATGCCGGCAACAAGGCAGTGACCCTGCCGAACTACGAGCTTGCCGTGAAGTCGACCAAAGGTACAGCTTTTCCGGTCAACGCCAAGGCGCTCAGCGGGCTCACGCTGAAACCATTGGAAACAAAGGTTGTTCCACTTACGGTGCAGGTACCCCTTGAGGTCGAGCAAGCCGGGCTGCAGCTGCAGATGATTGAAGCTGTCAGTGCCACAGAAACGGCCGGCCCAACCACTGGCGAAACCGCTGGTACACCTGGAACGGCGGCGGCGGCGGCTCCCAAACTGATTTTTCCGGTAGCCTACTTTACTATCCCTTATGCGCTCCGA
>NZ_JBOFBG010000169.1:0-444 GCF_051594305.1 Paenibacillus sp. IHBB 3054
ACGAAGCGCATAAGGAATGGTAAAGTAGGCTACCGGAAAAATCAGTTTGGGAGCCGCCGCCGCTACCGTCCCAGGTGTACCAGCGGGTTCGCCGGTGGTTGGGCCGGCCGTTTCTGTTGCACTGACAGCTTCAATCATCTGCAGCTGCAGCCCGGCTTGCTCGACCTCAAGGGGTACCTGCACTGAAAGCGGAACAACCTTGGTTTCCAACGGTTTTAGCGTGAGCCCGCTGAGTGCCTTGGCGTTCACCGGGAAAGCTGTCCCTTTGATCGACTTCACGGCAAGCTCGTAGTTTGGCAGGGTCACCGCCTTGTTGCCGGCATTCTTCAGACGTAACTGAAAGGACCATACTCCATGGGCGTCCTCTGAATAAACCGAAGCATTCACCAGCTGCATTTCCACTGTATTACTGTTAATACCGACTTTTTTGACAGCACTTGGGCC
>NZ_JBOFBG010000170.1:0-443 GCF_051594305.1 Paenibacillus sp. IHBB 3054
TCCAACGAGTTGTTGAGTGTTTTCTTGCGTGTCGTTAGCCCCTTGGGCATTCACGTACTCGTACCTCTTGGATAAACTTGAACAAAGCAGGGCCCCTTCCCTCCCGCAGGTTATGTTGTCCTACGGTTCTTCGGTACTATGGGCCCCTCGGACTCCCTTCCTGCGGGCATCTCACTTCACCTTCTGGGTTTATAGAGTGTCCTTTTACCTTTTCCTTTCGGTGCAGGGGAGGGTCTCCCCAGTTCACTGCCTCCTCTTTCCAACCATGCCGTTCCCTTTACGCCGGAGGATTCTTCGTTGCCGCTCCAAGTTCTCTGCAACTTCCTTGGCCTTCGTCCAAAAGCACGGGACTCGGCTTCCTCTTGTCCTCTTGCGAGGCCGCTTTGACGACGCGGCAGGATTCACTTGATGTTGCGGCCTGGTCGGTTGCTCGCCCGGTCTCA
>NZ_JBOFBG010000171.1:0-438 GCF_051594305.1 Paenibacillus sp. IHBB 3054
GAGGATGCTTGAACGCCCCTTGGCATAATACCTAATGGTTCTATGAGGACCATCTTCTCATAGAACCATTAGCCAGTGTCAATTCCGATTTAAAAGTTGGCGTGACTCTCTTGCGTAGCTTTTTAATTCTTCGGGCTTATCTGTTTCAATTGCTGCTAAAAAAGAATTGTAGATTCCAGTGTAAGTGCTAATGATTTCATCAATATTTAATTTTTCAAATTTCTTAGGATCAATTTTATTGAGAGCAGAAATCGTAAAGTCTTTTGCAACGAGTTTATTATAATCATTTGTTTCAGCCAAAAATAAAGCCTCCTTTCTCAAAAAAAGATTATGTACAATTTCATCTTATCAGAATTTAGGAGGTGGAATCAAAAAATGTATGTATTACGAAAGGATGTGAAGATGCTGAAAGACGTTAACCATAAAGTGGAAATAAGC
>NZ_JBOFBG010000172.1:0-425 GCF_051594305.1 Paenibacillus sp. IHBB 3054
TAATGGTCACCGAAGCCTGCTGACCTTGCACATTCGATTCATTATTTTCTGCCTGGATCAATTCCTCAGCAGCAATCACACCTACATACTGTCCGGGCGTGATCTCTTCCGGAACAGAGACCTGATACTTAAAGCTGCGTTCCTCCTTCGGCTTCAGTGTGAAGCGCTGGACCCCTTGCGGGTCCAGCCATGCCCCGACATGAGAAAGCTTCTGTTCTTTCTCCGAGAAACTTCGCCCTCCATTCTGAGCCGGTAGTGCGTCAGCTGGGTACAGTTTAATCTCTACAGGTTCGTTTTTCGTGTTCCGCACAAAGAAGGTGTATTCTCTGGAATCACCCGGCTTCACCTGATCTTTATAATACCCTCGGCCCTCTTCTACTGCCTTGACCGGAGACAATACAAAGGAACTATCTGCACTGACCACG
>NZ_JBOFBG010000173.1:0-425 GCF_051594305.1 Paenibacillus sp. IHBB 3054
TGTGGTCAGTGCAGATAGTTCCTTTGTATTGTCTCCGGTCAAGGCGGTAGAAGAGGGCCGAGGGTATTATAAAGATCAGGTGAAGCCGGGTGATTCCAGAGAATATACCTTTTTTGTGCGGAACACGAAAAACGAACCTGTAGAGATTAAACTGTACCCAGCTGACGCACTCCCGGCTCAGAATGGAGGGCGAAGTTTCTCGGAGAAGGAACAGAAGCTTTCTCATGTCGGGGCATGGCTGGACCCGCAAGGGGTCCAGCGCTTCACACTAAAGCCTAAGGAGGAGCGCAGCTTTAAGTACCAGGTCTCTGTTCCGGAAGAGATCACGCCCGGACAGTATGTAGGTGTGATTGCTGCCGAGGAACTGATCCAGGCAGAAAATAATGAATCGAATGTGCAAGGTCAGCAGGCTTCGGTGGCCATTG
>NZ_JBOFBG010000174.1:0-410 GCF_051594305.1 Paenibacillus sp. IHBB 3054
ACCGCATCCGGCGTCTTCTCCGCCTGCGCCTCGAACAGACCGTGGATCGTCGCTTCATGCGGATACGCCGCCGCCGTGTCGTTGAACCCGTGCAGCAGCTCCTCCTTCTCCTCCGGCGTGACAAGCGATATCGAGCCCACCGGCCGCTGCGCATCCGCCAGCATTTGCTGCGCGATCTCCCGGATATGCCCTTCCATTCGCCGGATGAATGTCCCGTCGTATACCTTGGCGTTGTAGCAGAAATTAATCGACAACTCTTCGCCCGGGAATAGCACGACGGTTAGGTCATAATTCGTCTGCTCAAATACTTCAACGTCACGGATCCCAAACGAAGCCTCATCCGTCCCGCCTGCTTGCCCAAGCGCTTCGGCGATCGGATAGTTCTCGAACACCAAAATATGGTCGATCAG
>NZ_JBOFBG010000175.1:0-409 GCF_051594305.1 Paenibacillus sp. IHBB 3054
GGCGGTCGTGTACGGGGATCAGCAGCTGACCTATGCGGAGCTGAATGCGCGGGCGAACCAGCTGGCGTGGACGCTGCGCGGGCAAGGTGTGGGGCCAGAAACGATTGTAGCGATGATGGCGGAACGCTCGCTGGAACTGATGGTAGGGCTTTATGGCATCCTGAAGGCCGGCGGGGCGTACTTGCCGATCGATCCGGCGCTGCCGGCCGAACGCATCCGGTATATGCTCGGGGACAGCGGTGCGGCGGTGCTGCTGACCCAGCCCGGTCAGGATCCATGCGGATTTGAGGGTACGGTCATCGAGTTGATGCCTGGAGAGCAAGCACAATCCGAGGCCAACCCGCCGCTAGAGCTGGATTCCCGGCGTTTGGCGTATGTGATCTATACCTCGGGGAGCACAGGCAAGCCC
>NZ_JBOFBG010000176.1:0-396 GCF_051594305.1 Paenibacillus sp. IHBB 3054
TGAAAACTCTCGCGTTGTAATAGCTGTTTCACTTCCGAAGTCAACTTTGACTACTTGTTGATTTAATTTATTCGTGGTTACGGTGCTTGTAGGTTTTTCAAGGACGACTGGGGCTACATATCCTGTAGGTGCAACAGCCGGTATCCCTGCCACCTGCACGAGATACATTACTCCATTTAACTGATGATTTACCCAGAACATGCGACCTTTGTCATCTATTACATAGGTGCTGTATCTACCTAAAGTACCCACTGTAGGAACTTCCACAAAGCCTATGAACTTGTCGCCAAAGGAACTTTTTTGTTCTGTCATGGAAGGACCGTTCGTCCAACTATAAAGCTGACCATTTGTATTTATTGCTAAGATTGAGGGTTGGTTCGAAATAGTACCACCGTC
>NZ_JBOFBG010000177.1:0-390 GCF_051594305.1 Paenibacillus sp. IHBB 3054
CATGTTCACATCGCATAATGTTCTTCACCAACACCTGATGCTGCAGCGGACTACGTTCAAACCAGATCGTTGCTAGTAGTGGCAATGTCATGTCTTCCCCCAATGCTTTCTCACCTCCCTTTAGCTTCCTAGTTCTGAGCGCAACTTTGCGTTCATCCTGCAATAATGATGAGATCGCTTAACGAAAGACTGCGTTCAGTCCGCTTGACGCATAGAATCGTTCAGTAAATGAGGGTATTACTACTGAGCGCAAAACCGCGTTAAGTTAACGGTCTCCAGCATTCTACATATTGCAGCGCCCTCTCCAAGTCTCCTTTGCGGATATCCCTGTAGCTGGTAACCTCAAATTCGGCATAGATTGACCGGTACAATTGTCTAAAAACCCCTGGA
>NZ_JBOFBG010000178.1:0-386 GCF_051594305.1 Paenibacillus sp. IHBB 3054
ACCAGGGGTTTTTAGACAATTGTACCGGTCAATCTATGCCGAATTTGAGGTTACCAGCTACAGGGATATCCGCAAAGGAGACTTGGAGAGGGCGCTGCAATATGTGGAATGCTGGAGACCGTTAGCTTAAAGCGGTTTTGCGCTCAGTAGTGATACCCTCAATTACTGAACGATTCTATGCGTCCAGCGGACTGAACGCAGTCTTTCGTTAAGCGGTCATCATTGGAGGATGAACGCAAAGTTGCGCTCAGTACTAGGAAGTTAAAGGGAGGTGAGAAAGCATTGGAGGAAGACATGACATTGCCACTACTAGCAACGATCTGGTTTGAACGTAGTCCGCTGCAGCATCAGGTGTTGGTGAAGAACATTATGCGATGTGAACATGA
>NZ_JBOFBG010000179.1:0-366 GCF_051594305.1 Paenibacillus sp. IHBB 3054
AAAAATAAAATCATAATCCGCCTGATGAGCGCTGAGAGCGTCTTGGACCGGCTGCGGGGCTGGTTGAAACCTACCGGACGATTTATCCGGGATGGTCGCGGAATCCGCCATAGAGGAAAAGAAATCCCACTCCCTATGATATGTAAATAAACAGATTAGAACTACATTACAAGATGGCAAATGGAGAGGAGGGAAAAGGATGGATAGCCAGACGGCTGCAAATTCACCTAACGAGGAGCGAACATGGGAAACAACAGAACGGATCAACAACGAGAATTGGACTGTTTCCGATAAGGTTATTGATTTGTTTATAAATGAAGGTTTGTGTATTTCCCGAGCCAATCAAATTATGGAGTTGGTAAAGCG
>NZ_JBOFBG010000180.1:0-356 GCF_051594305.1 Paenibacillus sp. IHBB 3054
GTCCCCTGAGAAGCAGACGATCCAGACGCGTACGAACAATGCAGTCACCGCGACTCAAACGCAAACCATGGATAGTCTTGGACAAGTGCGAACTGCGTATTCGGTGTCGGGAAACCACTCCGCGATGATCGGGAATCAGGTCGACGTGATAGGCCGGTTTACGCAGATCAGTGACACCTACATGGGCTTTTATACCAATTATCAATACAATCAGCAAAGACTGGATAAAGTGCAGACCAATGGAAGCTCTGCCCTTAGCAGCGATCCGTCCGTAAACGCGCAGTACAGCTACTATGCGAATGATTTGGTCGACAGCATTGTGTATCCAACACTGAGCGATGGAACTAAAATTGTCT
>NZ_JBOFBG010000181.1:0-356 GCF_051594305.1 Paenibacillus sp. IHBB 3054
TGACGATTTTAGTTCCATCGCTCAGTGTTGGATACACAATGCTGTCGACCAAATCATTCGCATAGTAGCTGTACTGCGCGTTTACGGACGGATCGCTGCTAAGGGTAGAGCTTCCATTGGTCTGCACTTTATCCAGTCTTTGCTGGTAGTATTGATAATTGGTATAAAAGCCCATGTAGGTGTCACTGATCTGCGTAAACCGGCCTATCACGTCGACCTGATTCCCGATCATCGCGGAGTGGTTCCCCGACACCGAATACGCAGTTCGCACTTGCCCAAGACTATCCAGGGTTTGCGTTTGAGTCGCGGTGACTGCATTGTTCATGCGCGTCTGGATCGTCTGCTTCTCAGGGGAA
>NZ_JBOFBG010000182.1:0-353 GCF_051594305.1 Paenibacillus sp. IHBB 3054
GGCTTCAACGCTTCCCCGCTGGCAAATACCCGGCGCAAGCTGCCGAGCTTCTCCGGGCTAAACGCTTGCCCGGCCTGCTCCAGGAACACGCTCAGCATCGACGGCACAAAATGCATAACCGTGACCCCGTTCCGCTCCATCGTTTCGGCCAGCACCGCTGGATCTTTCTCTCCCTGCGGCGGAAGCATGCAGACCCGGGACCCGGTCATCCCCCACCAGAACAGCTCCCACACCGAAACGTCGAACGTAATCGGCGTCTTCTGCAGAATGACGTCCTGTTCTCCGATGGGGTAGCGATTCTGCATCCATTGCAGGCGGTTGATGACCGCGCGATGCTCAATCATGACCCCTTT
>NZ_JBOFBG010000183.1:0-350 GCF_051594305.1 Paenibacillus sp. IHBB 3054
TGGCTTATTCGCTCATCTTGTTTTAAACAGCGCTTCCAGATCACTCTGTCATCCAGTCTGTTTAAAGCCAAAAGTCGCTCACAATCCAAAACCTTCGCTTAGTATCACTATTAATTAAAACTTGTGTAAACAAGTTTCAGCTAAAAGATGTTCTAAAACGCAAATTCGTTTCGGTATCCAGTTTTCAAGGATCAAGGTGTTACTATTGATGAAGTTTGTTGGTGGAGCCAAGCGGGATCGAACCGCTGACCTCCTGCTTGCAAGGCAGGCGCTCTCCCAGCTGAGCTATGGCCCCGCAAATTCCATCAAAACCGAACAAATGGATACGCGTTAAGTATCTTGGAAGCTAA
>NZ_JBOFBG010000184.1:0-353 GCF_051594305.1 Paenibacillus sp. IHBB 3054
CCTATCCAAATCGTTCCAATGCCAACGGAGAAGTGTACAGCGAGGTAGTAGAGTACAACTACTATAATACAAGTTCCGCAAACTTTGATGCTGTCAATACGGGAATGCCGGTCTTAAAAGTGGATTCTATCCGAACTGTCACTCAGTTATCGAATAACAGCGTGGTTAAAACCTATGCAAATGTGCTATATAACGGAATGGGTTTGGCCCTTTTAGAGGAACACTTTGATGATAATGCTGGAAAGTGGGTGTTCACCCAGTATCACTATGACGATATGGGCAGACCCATCTATCAGAAAGACGCGCTTTCCAATGAAATAACGGTGGGATATGATCCGTGGGGCCGGGTGGGA